>JAICVI010000114.1 GCA_025935415.1 Chloroflexota bacterium | reverse complement strand
GGCATGGACAGCCAGGACGGCTTCCAGGTGATCACCGCCCACGTCCCGCAGTCGGAGCTGTTCAGCTACGCCACGGAGCTGAAGTCGCTCACGGGCGGCCGCGGGACGTTCACCTCGACCCTGGACCGTTACGACGACGTCCCGCAGCACATCGCGGAGAAGGTCGTCGCGGAGCACAGGAAGGACGCCCCCGAGCCCGCGGGCCACTGAGCGCTCGGACCACCGCCCAGCCCGCCGCACCCGAAGCCCGAGGCCGCCGATGCCCGCCACCACGCCCGCGACGATGGTCTCGCCGACCAAGCCCGCCTCCTGGAGCTGGGAGGCGACGAGCGAATCCGTCGCGGAGCGTTATGGCCTCCCCGTCGAGCAAGTCGTCCGTTTCGACCAGAACACTTCGCCGGCGCCGCCCGAGCTCGTCGCCGACCTCCTCGCCGCCGGGCGGTTCGAGGTTTCGCTCTCCGAGTACCCGCCGTCGGACTACCGCCGCCTCATCGAGGCGGCGGCGGCTCGCTACGGCGTGGCCTTCGAGGAGCTCCTGGTGGGCGCAGGCGCCGACGAATGCCTCGACCTGTCCGCGAAGGCCTTCATCCCGCACGGCGGCTCGGCGCTCGTGCCGGTCCCGACCTATCCGATGTACGGCATCCTCACCGATCAGCGCGGCGCGGAGTCGATCCGCGTGCCGCGCCGGCCCATGGACGAGAGCTTCGCGCTCGACGTGCCGGCGATGCGCGCGGCCGCAGCGGAGGCGGGTGCGCGTCGCCCCGACACCAGCCGGCCCACCGTCGACCTCGTGTGGCTCTGCAACCCGAACAACCCGACCGCCACCCGCGAGCCGGAGGGCCGCGTAGCCGAGCTCCTCGCCGGGCTTCGGGCCGACGCCGAGGCGGCCGCCCGGCCAATCCCGACGGTGCTGCTGGACGAGGCCTACATCGAGTTCGGGAGCGAGAGCCTCCTCTCCCTTCGCCACGAGTATCCCCGGCTGGTCGTGCTCCGGACCCTGAGCAAGGCCTACGGGATCGCCGGGCTCCGGGTCGGGTTCGCCATCGCCCTGCCCGAGGTGATCGAGGAGATCGCGGTCTACCGGCCTCCGGGCTCGGTCTCGGTCGTGTCCGTCGACGTCGGCGCGGCACTGCTCGCGGATCCGAACATCGCCGCCGACCGCGTCGAGACCATCACGGCGGAGCGCGACCGCTTCATCGGCGCCTTGCGGGAGGCGGGGTGGGTCGCCAGGGACTCCGTGACGAACTTCGTGCTCGTCGAGCTCGAGAGCCCCGCGAGCGCGGACGCCGTGGCGGAGGGCCTGCTGTCGCGGGGCATGATCCCGCGGACGTTCCCCGCCGGGCACCCGCTCGACCACTGCATCCGGCTGACCGTCCGGAACCGCGAGCAGGACGACCGCCTCGTGGCGGCGGCGCGGGAGCTGGCCTCCGGCTAGAGCGCCGGGCCGGAGATCCCGAGCTTCGACTCCACGAACTCGATCGAGCGGCGGCACCAGGCGACGCGGGTGTCGATCGCCCCGTGTCCGTGGCCCGCCTCGAACCACTCGATCGTCAGGTCCTTGCCGGCCTTTCTCGCCCGATCGACGTAGACCTCCATCTGGCGCGCCGGGCAGCGCGCGTCGTTGCGCCCCTGGATGACGAGGAGCGGGGCCCGGAGGTCCTCGACGTAGGTCAGCGGCGACGCCTCGAGGTGCAGCTCGGGCGTCTCGTCCGGCGTGCCGCCGAACAGCGCGACCTGGTAGTCGCGGAGGCTCTCGCCGTCCTCATACAGCATTCGCCAGTCGGCGATCGCGACAAGGGCCACGCCGGCAGCCCAGAGGTCCGGCCGTCGCCCGAGCCCGAGGAGCGTCAGGTAGCCGCCGTAGGAGCCGCCGTGCAGCACGACCCGATCCGGATCCGCGATCCCGGCCTCGACCAGGGCCGCCCGCGCCGCGACCATGTCGTCGAGCTCCGAGCGACCCACCCGCCCCCAGATCGCCTGCTCGTACTCCCGCCCGAACCCCGTCGAGCCGCGGTAGTTCAGCGTGAAGAAGGCGAAGCCACGATCGACGAACGCCTGGGCATCCGGAAAGAAGCGATCCAGCTCGTGGCTCTGCGGACCGCCGTGAACGTCGAGGATCGTCGGGAAGGGGCCGGGGCCGTCGGGCGTGACGAGCCAACCCTGGGCGGTCGCGCCGTCGGTCGTCGGCACGTCGAGCGGGCGGAACGGCCGCGATCTCGGCACGGGGGTGGTGGCGACCAGCGTCTCGAGGATCCGTCCGTCGATCGGATCCACGAGGATGACCTCGGGCAGCATCGTGCCGTCCTCCCTGGTCACGACGACCGTGCCATCCCGCCGGAGGTACGTGCCCGCGCCGGACCAGCTGTCGAGGTCGCCCTCGATGCCCGGGATCGTGCGCAGCTCGCCGCTGGCGACGTCCAGCACGGCCAGCCGCTCGACCGTGCGATGCGCGCCAACGCACAGCACGGTGGCGCCGTCCGCCGCGATCGAGATCGGCACGACCTCGCCTGGATCGTCCGGAAGGTCGAACGCCCGGATCGAACCGTCGGGCTCCACCACGAGCGGTCGCACGGCGCCGCTGCGGCTCGTGGCCGCGACCAGGCGACCACGGTCGTCATAGCCCAGGACGCTGATGGCGCCGGGCGCGTGGTCGAGCTCGAAGGTCCATTCGCCGCTGCCGGCGTCCAGCACGCGCAGGACCGTCTGGAGCCCCTGCCCCGCCGTCGTCGAGTAGGCCACTCGACCGGCCGGCCCGACGGCCATCGCGGTCACGAAGCCCGGGCCCGGATCGAGCAGGATCGGGTCGGCGGCGCCGGGCGGGAACGGCACGACGGCGAGCTGGACGCGGTCGCTGCCGATGATCGAGCAGCCGAACGTGCCGTCGGGCCCGAATCCCGCCGCAAAGCTGGCATAGCCCGGCAGATCCGGTGTCAGGTCGATCGCGCTGCCGCCCGACCACGGCGTCGCGAGGAAATGCCCGACCTCGTTGCCGGCCTGATCCGCATGCCACACGACCCATTCGCCGTCGGGACTCAGCCAGGCCTGCGTCTTGCCCGTCGGAAACGAGGACAACGCATCACCGACCGGCGAGCCGACCTCCCAGCGATGGATCTGGTAGACGCCGCTGCGGTTCGTGCAGGCGATGCCGCGTTCCGGACGGGCGTCGGCGCTGCGGACCCAGAGCGTGCGAGGCGCCCGGAAGCGAGCCTCCCAGTCCTGCATCGTCAGGCGTTCGCTGGCTGCATTCAGGCGGCGCGGCGGCCCACGTGCAGCTTGCGCTTGCCCACGCGCACGACCAGCCACTCCCCCGCGACGAGCGGCGGAACCGTCGTCTCGGCATCGGCGATGCGGACATCGTTCACGGTCAGGCCACCGTTCTGGATCATCCGCCGCGCCTCGCCGCGCGAGGCAAACAACCCCGCTCCCACGAGCAGGTCCAGCACGGTCCCGCGGGCAGCGTCGGCGGCGAAGGAGAACCCGGCCGTCTCGCGGTGGAGCGTCGCGAGCACCGACGCGTCCGTGATCGGCGCGCCGGAGAACGCGGCCTCCGAGGCAGCGATGGCCGCGGCCGCAACCTCGGGGCCGTGGACGCGGGCCGTGATGTCGCGGGCAAGAGCGCGCTGCGCCTCGCGCTTGCCGGGCTCCGCCACGACTGCGGCGTCGAGGGCCACGATCTCCGCCGGCGTGAACGTGGTGAACCAGCGCAGGTAGGTGCCGACATCGCGGTCATCCGTGTTCAGCCAGTGCTGGTAGAACGCGTACGGGGTGGTTGCGTCCGGGTGCAGCCAGATCGAGTCCCCGGTCTCCGACTTGCCGAACTTCGCCCCCGAGGGCGCCAGCAGCAGCGGGTATGCCAGCGCGTAGGCCAGCGGCGTGCCGTCCTCGCGCGGGGGCGTGGTCCGGCGCACGAGCTCGAGTCCGGCCGTGATGTTGCCCCACTGGTCCGCGCCGCCCATCTGGAGCTCGCAGCCGAGCGTGCGGAAGAGGTGCTGGTAGTCCGTCGCCTGGATGAGCATGTAGCTGAACTCGGTGAAGGACAGCCCGCCGGCGAGCCGCGTCTGGACCGAGTCCTTCGAGAGCATGTACGGGATGGTGAAGTGCTTGCCCACGTCCCTGAGGAAGTCGAGCAGGTTCAGTGACTCGAGCCAGTGGGCGTTGTTGGCCATGACCGCGGCGTTCGGGCCGTCGAAGTCCAGCATCCGCTCGAGCTGCGGCCGCATCGACGCGACGTTCGCCTCGATCTGGTCGAACGACAGCAGGTTGCGCTCCGAGGACCGTCCCGAAGGGTCGCCGATCATGCCCGTCCCGCCGCCCACCAGGGCGATCGGCTTGCCACCGTGGCGCTGGAGCTGGATCAGCCCGAAGATCGGGACGAGGTGGCCGATGTGGAGCCACGGGCCGGACGGATCGAAGCCGATGTAGGCCGTGATCGGCCGGTTCGTGGCGAATCTCGCCTCCAGCCCCTCCGACGCATCGTGGAACATGCCCCGCCACTTGAGCTCCGGAATCAGCCCCGCGAGGCCGGGATCGAAGGTCGGCGGCGTCTC
Organism: Chloroflexota bacterium; assembly: GCA_025935415.1. GTDB lineage: Bacteria > Chloroflexota > Limnocylindria > Limnocylindrales > CSP1-4 > UBA5189. The sequence continues at coordinate 3,408 of JAICVI010000114.1, read as the reverse complement.
CGCGGACGTCACAGGATCGGGTCGAGGGCCGTCGTCAGCCCGACCCGATGGGGGAAATTGGCCCTCACGGACCCTAGGGTATCGTCGCCCCCCTCATGCAGACAGCCCTCCAGAGGCGTCAGCGGCACCGCCGCAACGGAGCCGCCAGACGTGGACGTGGAGGTGGCGCCGCACGACGCGCGGCGTTCGCCATCCCTCTCCTCCTGTTCTCGAGCTTCCTCGCCGTCGGCGGTGTCGCGTTCGTCGCCGTCGTCAGCGCCTACGCGCACTACAGCGAGGGCCTGACCGATCCGAAGGAAGGCCTCAGCAACATCGCCTTCGAGCAGCCCTCGATCGTCTACGACCGGACCGGCAAGGTTGAGCTGGCACGGTTCGGGGTCCTTCGCCGCTCGGTCGTGACGTTCGACGACATCCCACCGGAGATGGTCGACGCCACGACCTCGGTGGAGGACAAGGACTTCTGGACCAATCCCGGCTTCGACATCGGGGCCGTGGTGTCCGCCGGACTGGACACCCTGTCCGGCCGTCCCCGTGGCGCCTCCACGATCACACAGCAGCTCGTTCGCGCCCGCCTGCTCCCCGCGGATGCCTTCGAGGGCTCGGTCTACGACAGGAAGATCCGCGAGATCATCCAGTCGATCCGCCTGACCCAGGCCTTCCCGGGCGAGGAGGGCAAGAAGGCGATCATGGAGGCCTACCTCAACCAGAACTTCTACGGCAACCAGAGCTACGGCGTGAAGGCCGCCGCGATCGGGTACTTCGGCAAGGATCTCGATCAGCTGACCCTCGCCCAGTTCGCGGTCCTCGCCGCCATCCCGCAGTCGCCCACGAAGTTCGACCTGATGCGCAACGCCGTCCGCGAGTGCACGGTCGCGATCGAGGAAGGCGCGGATTGCCCGGCCAACAAGGTCAAGCTCGTCGTGCCGGACACGGACGACCCCAACGACATCATCTCCCGCCGCAATTTCGTGCTGGACCAGATGAAGACCCGGAGCGTCCTCTCGGCCGGCAAGTACACGGCGGCGGACTACGACGCGGCGAAGAACGAGGAGCTCGTCCTGACTCCCCAGGTGGCGGCGCCGTGGAAGGCTCCGCAGTTCGTCTGGCAGATCCGGAAGCAGCTCGGCACCCTCCTCTGTGGCGAGGCCGACGCCGACACCTGTGAGGCCGTCGACACGGGCGGGTACAAGATCATCACCAGCCTCGACTGGGGCATGCAGCAGACGGTCGAGAAGTGGCTCTACGCCTCAACCCGGGTCACGCACCTGAAGGACCCGACGCCCGTCTGGACGAAGCTCAAGATCCCGAAGTCGGAGTTCGGCTGGCTCAAGAACCTCCGCGGCGCGAACATCCACAACGGCGCTGCCGGGGTCATGGACTACCGCACCGGGCAGGTGCTGGCCTACGCCGGCAGCGGTGGCTACTACCTCGAGGGCTCTGCCAAGTTCCAGCCCCAGTTCGACGTCCTCTCGGACGGCTTCCGGCAGCTCGGCTCATCGGTCAAGCCGCTCAACTACATCGTCGGGCTGGACGACCACAGCCTGACCGCGGCGACCATGTTCATGGACGTCGTGACGGACTTCGGCGTCAAGGGCAGCGGCTCCTTCCTCCCGACCCAGGCGGACGGCCTGGAGCGCGGTCCGGTCCGTCTTCGCCAGGCCCTCCAGTTCTCGTTGAACATCCCCTCGATCAAGGCCGGCATCGAGGTCGGTCTCGAACGCGAGTTCAACAAGTGGAAGGACTTCGGGCTCACCTACCCGCCCGGCGCGCAGCCGGTCGTCTCGCAGTCCGTCGGCTCCATCGAGACGCACCCGATCGACATGATCGGCGCCTACGGCGCGATCGCGGACGGCGGCGTCCTGATGCCGCGGACGATGATCCTCGAGGTCCAGGATAAGGACGGCAAGACGGTCTACCCGGCGACGGAGGACCCGGCGGTCGGCAAGCGTGTTGCCAGCCCGCAGGCCAGCTACATCATCACGGACATCCTGTCCGGCAACACGGTCAAGTCGATCAACCCGGTCTGGGGCCAGTGGCAGATCCTCGACAAGTCGGGCAAGGACACGGTCCGCCGGCCGGCCGCGTACAAGACCGGTACGACGAACGACCGCAAGGACACGGCCGCATTCGGCTTCCTGGCCCAGCCGAAGGACGAGACCGCGCAGGGGCTCGTCGTCGGCGTCTGGATGGGCAACTCGGACAACACCCCCAACAACGACGCGCTGTCGCTGGCGTCGGCGGCCCCGCTGTGGTCGCGGATCATGACCGAGATCAGTCAGGGCCTGCCGATCGCCAAGTTCACCGACGAGAAGCCGAAGGACATCGTCACCGAGACCGTCGATGCCTTCAGCGGCCTCCTGCCCGGCCCCGGGACCGTGAAGACGGTCGACGAGCTGTTCATCCGCGGCACCGCCCCCACGAACCGCGACAACCTCCACGTTGCCACCGACATCGACGCCGCGACCGGCCTGCTCTGGCAGGACGGCTGCACCGGGCCGATGCAGACCAAGACGTTCCTCGATTTCAGCCGGGCCGAGCCGGGCTTCAACTCGTGGCAGCCGTACACCCAGGAATGGGCGCAGCGCGCCGCTCGAGGCGTCGGCGTCCGCGGGGGCCCGAAGAAGACCCGGACGATGTACTTCTACAACCTGAGCTTCCACCCCTTCGGCGCCACATGGGGTGGCAAGTTCAAGCCGACCGAGGTCTGCTCCGCGCTCGCTCCGTGTCCGCCCGCAGAGGCCTCACCCACGCCGCAGCCGTCGACCGTCGTCCCGTGCATCACGCCGGCACCCACCGAGAGTCACGGGGGTGGGCCGCCGACCAAGGAGCCTGGCCCGACGCCGACGAAGGGCGGCAAGCCAACGCCCACGCCGAGACCGACATTACCCTTGCCTGCCCAGGCATCGATCCCGCCGGCGGCGACCCTGCCGCTCGTGATCCCGCTGGTCGGCGCGCTCCTGAGCCGGCGCTTCAGGCCAGCTCGACGACCGTCACGCCATCACCGCCCTCGCCGCGCTCGCCCGCCCGAACCGTCCTGACGAGCGGGTGCGCGCCGGCGTCGTTCCGGACCGCATCGCGAAGCGCTCCCGTCCCGAGCCCATGGATCACGCTGACCTTCGGCAGACCGGCAAGGGAAGCATCCTCGAGGTAGCGCTCCAGCGCTGACAGCGCCTCCTCGACGCGCGCGCCACGAAGGTCCAGCGACATCGGCACGGAGCGCGCTCGCTGCAGCCGGATCTGCGCCACGTTCGTTCCCGCGATGCCGCCGGAGCCGCCGGAGCCGCCGGCGCCACTCGCGCCGTCACCCGCGACCCGAGGGCTCGAGCTGGCGGCGCCTTCGAGGCGCTCGAGGTCCGCCACGTCCACGCTGACGCGGAGCGCACCGGCCTCGAGGGTGGCCCGGCGCTT
>JAICVI010000070.1 GCA_025935415.1 Chloroflexota bacterium | reverse complement strand
TCCGCAGGCTACCTCGCGGCACGCCGCGAGCTCACGGGCGACCAGCTCGCGACGGTCTACGTCGATGGCTCGAAGCTCAAGGCCCTGGCGCCGTCGCCGGACCCGAGTCTCGGGATCACGAGCCTCGGCGGGCTCGGCGCACTGGGCGGCGAGATCCCGGCGTGGCTCATCGTCGGGGCGCACGCGGAGGACGACGCCGTCATCGTCGACACCGTGGCCGCGCCGGTCCCGGCATCATCCACGGGGGCCTCGCTCCTGCCCGCGCCCGCGGCGCACGCCAGCGTGACCGCGGCGCTCGCGCCCGCGAACACCCTCGTCTACGTCGAGAACCAGGGCACCGGCGTCGCGATCCAGAACCTCTTCAGCCAGCTGCGCACGATCCCGGACTTCCAGCAGCCCCTGCAGATGCTGGACGGCGCCGCGGGCGGTGCCGCGGGTCTCGCCGGATGGATCGACGACGTCGCCGTCGCCATCTCGGCCAAGGATCCGACGCTCGCCGATCCCCACATCAAGGCGACGGTGTTCCTGGTGGCCACGGACGAGGCCACCGCGGCCGCCAAGCTCGCAACCGTCAAGTCGCTGGTCGGCCTCGCCGGCATCGGCGGCGGCGGCGTCACGGTCACCACCGAGACGCTCTCGGGCGTCGCGGTCACCAACATCACGATCACCGATCTCGGCGGCCTCGTGCCCCCGGGCTCCGTACCCGGGCTCGACACGGGCAGCCTCGACAGCCCGGTCACGTTCTCGATCGCGACCAGGGGCCGGATCCTCTACCTGAGCGTGGGCGACGGCGCGATGGCCGACGCCCTGGCGGTCCAGCCGGGCGCAAGCCTCGCTGACGATGCCGCGTTCAAGCTCGCCGGCCAGCGAGGCCTGGCGAACAGCAAGACCACGATGTACGTGGCGGTCGGCGCGACGGTCGACACGGTCAAGGGCCTGCTGCCGTCGGACATCGCAGCCAAGTGGGCCACGGAGTATGCCCCGTACGTCGAGCCGCTCGAGGCATTCGGCATCACCGTCTCGATGGACGCCGCGGCCAACCGGTCGCGAATGGTCCTCACCGTCAGCAAGCCGTAGCACCAACCCCGGGCACCAGGAGGAGCACATGGCCGTTCGAATTCGACTCACCCGCGTCGGCGCCACCAAACAGCCGAGCTACCGCGTCGTCGTCGCGGATTCGCGCAGCGCCCGCGACAGCCGCTCGATCGAGACGCTCGGGCACTACAACCCCCGCAAGGACCCGATCGAGTTCGAGGTCGACGCCGAGAAGGCGAAGGCCTGGATGGCGAAGGGCGCGCTGCCGTCGGACACGGTCGCGCGGTTGTTCCGCAACGCCGGCGTCATGCCCGCTGCCGCGGCACCCAAGGCGGTGACGCCGAAGGCCGAGAAGGCGACGAAGGGAGCCGCCAAGTGAGCGCCAGGGAGCTGGTCGAGTACGTTGCCAAGACGCTCGTGGACGATCCCGAGGCGGTGACCGTCACTGAGGTCGAGGACGACGAGGGCATGGTCATCGAGCTCCACGTCGCCGAGGACGACATGGGCAAGGTCATCGGGCGCAACGGCAGCGTCGCCAAGGCGCTGCGGACGCTGCTCAAGGTCACCGCGGCACGCGAGGGGAGCTCGGTCCAGCTCGAGATCGTCTGAGCGGGACGGGCGCTCCCATGGCGCAGACGCGCCTGGTGGTCGCGCAGGTCCGAGGCCTCCACGGGCTCCAGGGCGCCGTGCGGGTCGAGGTCCTCACGGACCGGCCGGAGGTGCGATTCGCGGCAGGCCGGGTCCTGCATGTCGAGGGCGATTCCCGGCCGCTCACGATCGTGGCCTCGCAGCCCGTCGAGGACGGGCCGGGTTGGCGCCTGCGCTTCAGCGAGGTGCCGGACCGGCCGGCGTCCGAGCGGCTCAGGGACGCCTACCTGGAGATCGAGGTCGATCGCGAGGCGGACCTCGGCGCAGGGGCGGCCTACTGGCACGAGGTCATCGGCTCGACCGTTCGCGATTCCACGGGCGCCGAGCTCGGCAGGGTGGCGGACGTGTACCGCGCCGGCGAGACGGAGGTCTACGTCGTCCGCGGCGGCCCCGCCGGCGAGTTCGACATGCCCGCGGTCCGGGACGTCATCACGACGTTCGCGCCGGAGCGCGGCGAGCTGATCGTCGACGAGCATGTCCTGGACCTGGATTCGCGCGTCGTCGAGGCTCCGGAGCGGACGTCCCCGGCGTCGCCGCGCCGGCGCCCGCGCTGGTCGAGGCACGGCAAGGGCGGCAAGCCCGACGATCCCGGCAACCCCGCCGCGGGGCCGGGCGCGGCGACGTGACGCTCCAGGTCGACGTCGTCTGCCTCTTCCCGGGCATGCTCGAGGGCCCGCTCTCGGAGAGCATTCCGGGCCGGATCCGCGAGCGCGGGCTGGCCGACATCCGGATCCACGACCTGCGCAAGTGGGGGCTCGGGCGGCATCGCAGCGTTGACGACACGCCCTATGGCGGGGGAGCCGGGATGGTCCTCCGCCCCGAGCCCGTCGCCGCGGCGCTCGATGCCCTGCGTCGCCCGGATTCGATGGCGATCCTGCTGGACCCCGGCGGCGAGGTCTTCCGGCAGGCCCGTGCGGAGGATCTTGCGACCCGCTCGCACCTCATCCTCGTCTGCCCGCGCTACGAAGGCGTCGACGAGCGGATCCGCGACCTCGTCGACCTGGAGCTCTCGATCGGGGACTACGTCCTCTCCGGGGGCGAGCCGGCGGCGCTCGTGGTGATCGACGCGGTCACCCGCCTGCTCCCGGGCGCGATCGACGACGCCTCGACCGTCGAGGAATCGTTCAGCGCCGGCCTCCTCGAGTACCCCCAGTACACCCGGCCGGCCGAGTTTCGCGGCCAGGGCGTCCCGGATGTCCTCGTGAGCGGCCACCACGAGGCGGTCCGCCGGTGGCGGCGCGAAGCCGCGGTCGAGCGCACGCGCCGCCGGCGGCCGGACCTCCTGCCGCCGGAGGCCTGAGACCGGACCGCCGAGCGAGAGCCGCGGGCCGCTGTGGTATCGTTCGCGGCCGTCGGTGCCCAGCCGGCTCCCATGGAACCCTCCCGGCGCCGCCGCGCGCCCACCACGACAGGACCGAACCACCGTGAACGTGCTCGACGAGATCGTCGCCGACCAGATCCGCACCGACCTCCCGGAGCTCGCCTCCGGTGACACGGTCAAGGTGTCGGCCAAGGTCGTCGAGGGCGGCAAGGAGCGGGTCCAGGTCTTCGAGGGCACGATCATGCGGCTCCGCGGCGGCGGCATCACCCGCTCGATCACGGTTCGGAAGATCGCCAGCGGCGTCGGCGTCGAGCGGACCTTCATGGTGAACAGCCCGCGGATCGAGAAGATCGAGGTCGTCCGCCACGGTCGCGTCCGGCGCGCCCAGCTGTACTTCCTTCGCGACCGCGTCGGCAAGGCCGCGACCCTCAGGGAGCGTCGGACCCGGGCCTGACCCACGGCTCCGGCGCGCCCGAGGCGATCCGGCCCACCGGCGCGGACCCCTCCTGCCGGCTCGCAGCCGTCGAGGCGACGGAGATCGGCCCCCTGGCGGCGTACCCTGAGGACCCCATGGCGGTCCGCGTTCCCACCCTCCGCTACGAGAACGTCCACTGGCGCGATGGCGCCGTGCGCGTCGTCGGCATCGATGAGGTCGGTGTTGCCCCCACGTGTGGCGCCGTCGTCGCGGCCGCGGTGATCATGAAGCCGCACGCGCGCCGCATCCCGGGTGTTCGCGACTCGAAGACCCTGTCGGCATCCCAGCGGGAGCGCCTGGCGCCGCTGATCCGTCGCCGCGCGGTGGCGATCGGTGTCGGGGCCGCGTCCGTGCGCGAGATCGACACGATCAACATCTATCACGCTACCCACCTGGCGATGCGGCGCGCCGTTGCAAGGCTCGGCGGGCATGATCACGTGCTCGTGGATGGCAATCGGATCGCCGGCTTCGAGGCCCACGTGGGGCCGTACACGGCCATCGTGGACGGCGACGCGAAGTGCTACACGATCGCCTGCGCGTCGGTCGTGGCCAAGGTCGTGCGGGACCGGATGATGACGCTGCTCGCCGCGCGCTATCCCGGCTACGGCTGGGAACGGAACCAGGGCTACGCGACGCGCGAGCACCGCGATGCCATCCGCCGGCAGGGTCTCACCCCGTTCCACCGGCGCTCGTTCCTGGCCCTCCAGCGGACGCTCGCCGGCGACCAGATCAGCCTCGACCTGTTCGACGAGGAAGTGGCGGCCCTCACGGGCGGCGACGAGCTCGGCGAGCTCGATCGACTGGACGGGATCCGGACCCGCCCGGGCGACGACCTGTCAGTCGTGACGCCAGACGCCGACGCTGCGGCCGCGATCGCCGCTGCGGAAGCCCTCGTGCGGGAGCCGCTGCCCGCGACCGATCAGGTCGGCTAGCGCCGTGGCGGTGCGCCTCCTGCCGGAGATCCCGCCCGAGGCGATGCCCTGGGTCCGACGGCTCGCGATCGCCGCGGCCATCCTGGTGACGGTCATCTTCGCGACGGCGAGGCTGCTCCAGCTCTATCCCTGGAACGAGAAGATCTTCGATCTCTGGGCCTACTGGTCGACGCGATCGGGCTTCGACTACGCGTCGGCCCGGCCCGGCGTCTCCGGGGCCTACATCTACTCGCCGGCGTTCGCGCACCTCATCGCCCCGCTCACGGCCCTGCCGTTCGCCGTCTTCGCCGCGGCGTGGACGGCGCTGCTGGTTGCGGCGCTCGGCTGGCTGACGGGCTGGCGGGCGTTCTTCATCGGGATCCTCGCGCCGGTCACGATGAGCATTGCCATCGGCCAGGTGGATCTCCTGATGGCGGTCGCGATCGTGCTCGGGTTGCGGTGGCCCGCCGCGTGGGTGCTGCCGATCATCACCAAGGTCACCCCGGGCGTGGGGCTGGTGTGGTTCGCCGCCCGCCGGGAATGGCGGCAGCTCGCGATCGCGCTCGGCGCGACGTTCGCGGTCGTGGCGGTCTCGTGGGCGATCGATCCGAAGGCCTGGCAGGGCTGGGTCGGGATGCTGCTCCGCCACCAGTTCCCCACGCCCGCCGACGGCATCTACCTGCCTGTCTCGGTCTGGGTCCGGCTGCCGCTCGTCGTCGCGCTGATCGCGTGGGGCGCGCGGACCGACCGGCGGTGGGTCCTGCCGGTGGGCGTCTGCCTCTCCCTGCCGACCGTGTGGCTCAACACGCCGACGATCCTGATCGGCGTCCTGCCGCTGGTGGCCATGGGCGCGACGACGCCCGCCGCGCGGTGGCTGCGTGGTGAGGCCGGTTCGCTGCCCGCCCTGCTGCCGCTGCGGGTTCGCCGGCGGGTTCGCAGGGCCGGCCTCGTGCTTCGTCGGGAGCTCGCGGGCTGAGCGCCGGATAAGCGCGACGTAAGCGGGCGGTATGCGTCGCCTGGCAGCATGCCGGCGATGCGGACCGCGGCCCAGACAGCGGGCGACGACGCCGAGAACCTGGTCGCCGCGGGCCTCGAGGGCAGCGGCTGGCAGGTACTGGCCCGGCACGTCCGCGTCGGGCGCGCTGAGCTCGACCTCGTCGCGGTCGATCCAGGCCCGCCGCCGGCGCTGGTCGTGGTCGAGGTGCGCTGGCGATCCAGGCGCGACTTCGGCCTGCCCGAGGAGACCGTCGACGGCCGCAAGCGCTCGCGCCTGCACCGAGCGGGCTTCGCCCTGCGGGACGCCGCCGCGCTGCCCGACGGGACGGCGGTCCCGGCGCTGCCGCTGCGGTTCGACCTGGTCGTGGTGGAGCCCGGGCGTCCACTCCGCCATCATCGACACGGCGCCTAGCCCGGGGTCGCGCGGGGCGCGCCGGCCAGGCCCGTCTCGCCGGTCCCATGCAGGACCCGTGGTAGACTCCGCCGGCCGCGGGAGGTCTCGCGGCGAACGCTCGCCCGGCGCGCCTTCGCCAGGAAGCGCACCGGAGCTCACACGCGGACCGTGCCGATCGGGGCGGTGCCGGATCGCCGAACAGGCGGCCCGGCTCCCGACGAGGGTCCGCGGCGGATACAACCGATACAGGAGGTCACCCGACCGTGCCGTCGATCTCGATGCGGCAGCTGCTCGAAGCCGGAGTCCACTTCGGCCACCAGACCCGCCGCTGGAATCCCAAGATGCGCCCGTTCATCTACGCCGAGCGCAACGGGATCCACATCATCGATCTCGCCCAGACCGCGAAGCGCCTGGAGACGGCGCTCGACTTCGTGCGCGAGACCGTCGCCCGGGGCGAGGTCGTGCTCTTCGTGGGGACCAAGAAGCAGGCCCAGGAGCCGCTCGCGGCCGAGGCGACCCGCGCCGGCATGCCCTACGTCAACAAGCGCTGGCTCGGCGGCATGCTCACGAACTTCGTGACCATCAAGAAGCGCATCGGCCTGATGGACCAGCTGGAGGCACGGCAGCAGGCGGGGGACCTGGATCGGTTGACCAAGAAGGAGGCCGCGAAGCTGACCGAGGAGCTCACCAAGCTCCAGGGCACGCTCGGTGGCATCCGCAAGATGAAGCGCCTCCCCGGCGCCATCTTCATCGTCGACCCGCACCGCGAGCGCATCGCCGTCCAGGAGGCGAACCGGCTCGAGATCCCCGTGGTCGGCACTGGCGACACCAACGTCGACCCCGACGAGCTGGACTACATCATCCCGGCCAACGACGACGCGATCCGCTCGATCCGCCTGCTCTGCCAGCTCGTGGCCGAAGCCGCGATCGAGGGCGCCCAGGAGCGCGCGAGCCGCGCGGTCGAGCCCGAGATCGAGCTGCCCGATGAGCCGGTCTACGACGACGTCCAGGCCACCGACGAGCTCGTCGCGGCCCTCGCGGGCGGCGCGGCGCTGAGCTTCGCTCCCGATGACGATGACGACCTGCTGCCCGGCGGCCCCGCCGCCGCGGCGCCGGCCGAGGACGGGGCCACGCCGGAGGACATCGCGGCCGAGCTGGCGCGCGAGGCCGCCGAGGCGGCAGAGGCCGATCGGGACAAGACGCCCGCCTGACCGGCGGCGCAACCGGAATCAATCGCGCGGGCGGGTCCGTCCGCGCCGCGAACGAACAGGAGCACGAGCACAGGATGGCTGACATCAGCGCGGAGGCGGTCAAGCGCCTGCGCGAACTCACGGGCGCAGGCTTCATGGACTGCAAGCGCGCCCTCACCGAGGCCGACGGCGACGTCGACAAGGCAGTCGCGGTCCTCCGCGAGCGCGGGCTTGCCGCTGCCGCGAAGAAGTCCGGCCGCGAGGCCAGCGAGGGCCTCATCTCGAGCTACATCCACACGGGCGGCCGCGTCGGCGTGCTGATCGAGGTCAACAGCGAGACCGACTTCGTCGCCCGCAACGAGCGCTTCCAGGACCTCGTCCGCGCGCTCGCCGTGCAGGTCGCGGGCCTCAACCCGCGCTGGGTCGACATCGACCAGATCCCGGCGGAGGAGCTCGCCGAGAAGCGAGCCGAGCTGGCCAAGGACCCGACGGTCGCCTCCAAGCCCGCCGAGATCCAGGAGAAGATCCTGGATGGCCAGCTGAAGAAGTGGTTCAAGGACGTCGTCCTTCTGGAGCAGCCGTTCCGCGACGAGGAGCGCTCCGTGCGCGACCTCGTCAACGAGGCCATCGCCACCATCGGCGAGAACATCCAGGTGCGGCGCTTCACCCGCTACGCCCTCGGGGAGGATCGGTGAGCGACGCCGCCCGGGGAGAGAGCCGGCCCAACTATGGCCGCATTCTCCTCAAGCTCTCTGGTGAGGCGCTCCTCGGCGATCGGCCGTTCGGCGTCGACCCGGCCGTCTGCGCGTTCATCGCGCGCCAGGTCGCGGAGGTCCGGGGCCGCGGCGTCGAAGTCGGGATCGTCGTCGGCGGCGGAAACATCTTCCGCGGCCTCCAGGCGTCCTCGCAGGGGATGGACCGGGCGACCGGCGACTACATCGGGATGCTCGCGACGGTCATGAACGGCCTCGCCCTCCAGGACGCGATCGAGCGGACCGAGACGCCGACCCGGGTGATGAGCGCCATCGCCATGAACGAGATCGCGGAGCCATACATCCGGCGCCGCGCCGTCCGGCACCTCGAGAAGGGCCGGGTCGTCATCTTCGTCGCCGGCACCGGCAACCCGTACTTCACGACGGACACCGCCGCGGCCCTGCGGGCGGTCGAGATCGGGGCCGAGGTGCTGATGAAGGCCACCAAGGTCGACGGCGTCTACGATGCCGATCCGATGGCTGTCCCCGGGGCAACGAGGTACGACCGGCTGGAGTACGGCGACCTGCTGCGCGACCAGCTCAAGGTCATGGACGGCGCCGCGGTGTCGCTGTGCATGGAGAACGACCTCCCGATCGTCGTGTTCGACCTCAACGGGCCGGACAACATCGCACGGGTCGCCCAGGGCGAGCCGGTCGGGACGCTCATCGCCGGCCCGCTGGAGGCACGCGCATGAGCCACGAGATCGTCACCCAGGCGGACCAGAAGATGGCGCGTGCGGTCGAGGCGATGGATCGCGACCTGCAGGCGATCCGGACGGGCCGTGCCTCGACCGGGATCGTGGAGCGGATCCACGTCGACTACTACGGCACCCAGACGCCGCTCAACCAGCTAGCCGGGATCAGCGTCCCCGAGCCGCACCAGATCGTCATCCAGCCCTGGGACCGCAGCGTCCTGGGGGCGATCGAGCGGGCGATCACGAAGAGCGACATCGGCCTGACGCCGAACGTCGATGGAACGGTCGTCCGGCTCAACATCCCGGCGCTGACCGAGGAGCGGCGGCACGACCTCGTGCGCCAGGTCCACAAGCGCATGGAGGAGGCCCGGGTGGAGATCCGGAACCTCCGGCGGGATGGCGCCGACCACCTCAAGAAGCTCCAGAAGGAGGGCGAGGTCGGCGTCGACGAGGAACGGCGGCTGATGGACGACCTCCAGAAGACCACCGATCGGTACGTCGCCGAGGTCGACCGCGTCGGCGCGGCCAAGGAGCAGGAGGTCCTCGAGGTCTAGTGGCGCGTGCGCCGCTGATCCGCCCGACGGACGCCCCGCCTCGCGCCCACGAGACCGCGTCCAGGACTGCGCAAGCGCCGACCGCGCCCGCCGGTGACGCCGTCGCCTCGCAGCCGTCGACCGATCTGCCGCGCCACGTCGCGATCATCATGGACGGCAACCGCCGCTGGGCCCGCGCGCGCGGCGCCTCCGAGATCGATGGCCACGCGGCGGGCGTGGAGGCCATTCGGGAGCTGCTGCGCCACGCCGTCCGCCGCGGCATCCCGGTGCTGACGCTGTACGCCTTCAGCCGCGAGAACTGGGCTCGCACGGATGAGGAGGTCGTGGGCCTGTTCGGGCTCCTGGAGCAGGCGATCCGGAGCGAGACCGACGAGCTCCGCGCCCAGGGCGTGCAGGTCCGGCTGCTCGGGCGGCTCGACGAGCTGCCGCCGGCGACGCGCGCCTCGATCGAATCCGCCCTCTCCGCAACGGCCGGAGGTTCTCGCATGCGCCTGAACATCGCCTTCAACTACGCCGGTCGGACGGAGCTCGTCGATGCGGTTCGCGCCATCGTCCGGAGCAAGGCCGATCCCGAGGCGATCGACGAAGCGACCATCGCCAGCGCGCTCTACACCGCGGGCCTGCCCGACCCGGACCTCGTGATCCGCACCGGTGGCGAGCACCGCCTCTCCAACTTCCTCATCTGGCAATCGGCCTACGCGGAGCTGATCACGCGCGACACGCTCTGGCCGGACTTCGGTCCGGAAGATCTCGACGGGGCGCTGGCGGAGTACGCCAGCCGGAATCGCCGCTTCGGGCGCTGAGCCGATGCTCCGAGATCGCGTCCGGAGCGCCGCGATCCTGGTCCCGCCGCTGCTGGTCGCGATGTGGCTCGGAGGGCCGTGGATCGCGCTGGTGGTGGGACTCGCGGTCGTGCTCGCGGGGCTGGAGGCGTTCCGGCTCCTGACCGCCGCGGGTCACGCCTCGCTGCCGCTGCTCGGCGTCGTCCTCGCCGTGGTGGTGGCCCTCGGCGATTCCGTGAAGCAGCTGCCGGGCGGCTCCGGCCTGCTGCTCGCGGCGCTCGGCTTCGTCCTCGTGGGCATCGGCGCGCTGACGCGGCTCGACCCGCGGGAGGGCCTCGCCGTGTTCGTGACGACGACCTTCGGCGCGATGTACGTCGGGCTCCTGGGCTTCATCGCCCGGCTCGCGAGCACCGGCTCGGCCGTCGTTCCGGGCGCGCCGCTCGGCGGCCTCGGCGCGGAGCGCGCCTGGATCGCGGCGCTGGTCCTGGTCGTCTGGGCGTTCGACACGTTCGCCTATGCCGCGGGGCGGCGATTCGGGAAGCACGGCTTCATGCGCCACATCTCGCCGTCCAAGACCGTGGAGGGCGTCGTGGGCGGCGCCGTCGCCGCAGCGATCGTTGGCGCGGTCCTCGTTGCCGCGCTCGGGCGGCCGTGGCTGGCCGGTCTCGGCTTCGGGCTCGTGGTCGGCGCCGCGGCGCAGGCGGGGGACCTCGGGGAATCGATGCTCAAGCGCGCCGCCGGTGCCAAGGAGTCCGGCACGCTCATCCCCGGCCACGGCGGAATGCTCGACCGGGTCGACAGCTTCC
>JAICVI010000133.1 GCA_025935415.1 Chloroflexota bacterium | reverse complement strand
TGCCAGAGCCCTCGCCGCAGCCTCAGTTCCGTTGGAGGAAACCTGACGCTCGCGCAGACATAACTCACCTTATCGGAAGTGACAGCCACGGCTGAGAGAGTGGCCCCGGCGCGACTCCGCGAGCTGTGTCTCGCGCTGCCAAACGTCGAGGAACGAGTCAGCCACGGCGAGCCGGCGTGGTTCGTGCGCGGAAAGCTGTTCGTGACGCTCTGGGACCACCACCACGACGATCGCGTGGCGTTTCTGGCAGCCGCGCCGGACGGCGCCCAGGAAGCCCTCGTCGCCTCGAACCCTGAGCGCTACTTTCGGCCGCCGTACTACGGCCATCGAGGCTGGATCGGCGTGTACCTCGATGGCCCGGTGGACTGGGACGAGGCCGCGGACCGGATCCGGGAGGCCCACGCGGTCATCTCCGGTCGCTGATCGAAGGCCACGAAGGCCGCGGAGTGCCTGGCCTATGCGGTGAGGACCTTGACGTCGTAGTCGGCGAACGCGCGATCCCTGGTCACGATCACCGCATCCAGCCGCTGCGCCTGAGCGATGACCATGCGATCGAACGGATCCCGATGATGCGGCGGCAGGCCAGCGGCCACGATCGCATCGCTGCCCGTGAGCGGCAGGGCGTCGATCTGGGACTCCTCGAGCGTTGCGAGCATGTCTGCGGGTGCCTCCAATCGCCCTGCGACACGCTTCACCTCCAGCTCCCAGAGCGATGCCGCGGAAGCGAGGACGTCGTTGGCTGGATCACGAATGGCCCGGCGCGCGGAGGCACTGAGCCTCGGATCGTCGGTCAGCGACCACAACAGGGCGTGGGCGTCGAGCAGCAGGATCACGGCTCGATCGGCTTCTCGAACGCTTCCTCGAACTCGGGCAACGGATCGTCGAAGTTCGGGTGGATCACGACCCGGCCCTTCCAGAGCCCCAGCTTCCGAGGCTCCCGGCGATGGGTGAACGGAACGATCCGCGCGACCGGCCGCCCGGCGCGGGCCAGGGTGATCTCCTCCCCTGCCTCCACCCGCTCGACGAGCCGCGACAGATGCGTCTTCGCCTCGTGGATGTTGACCGCCTTCTCCATGGGCAGAACCCTAGGCGGTTAGTCCGACTTAGTCAACCCTTCCAGGCAGGGCCTGCGCCCCGGTTGCGGATGACGCGGCGGGGCGCCAGGGCTCGTGCGCGTGCGCGAGCCAGACGGCCACGGGGTGCAGCGACCGGATGATCCGCTGGCCCTCGGTCTGCGGGTCGTCGAGGTCGCTGAAGAAGACGGCCGAGTCGCCGGCGATGACGTGGCGGCCCTCCGCGGCCTCGACGACCACGACCTGAGACCCCGGCGTGTGTCCGGGCGTCGCCACGATGCGGACGCCGGGCAGCAGCTCGATGTCACCGTCGAGCTCGACGTAGGTGACGCCCGGCGCATCGACCCACCGGCGGACCGTGTAGCCATCGATCGACCGTGCATCCTCGAGCTCACGATGCTGGACATAGGTCGGGGTGCCCGCGAAGAGCTTGTTGCCGCCGCAGTGGTCGAAGTGCAGGTGCGTGTTGACGACCGCGGTGATCGACCCGATGTCGAATCCCTGCCGGTTCAGCGGCTGGACCTGCGGCTCCATGTCGTCCGCGAGCGGATCCGACTCCGTCAACCCGGTATCGACGAGGATCCGGCCCTGCGGGTGCTCAACGACGTGGACGTACACCGGCATGTGCACGTCCGGAAGGTCGACGAGCAGGTCGGCGACGTAGACGGGCGTGATGCTGATGCCGGCGACGTTGACGGCGCCGGCCGCGAGGCCGGCATCGCGGCCCGGATCGGCGGTCACGACCCTCCGCCGACGAGCTGCAGGACTTCGGCGATCAGCGCGATCTGCTCCGGCGTCTTGTAGAAGGTGTTGTTGAAGGTGAAGCCGGTGAACCCGGCGTCGATGTACGGCTTCAGCGCCTCCGCGGCCTGCGCCGGCGTCCCACCCTGGATGTACGGGCGCCGCTCGGGCGGCATCGACTCGAGGAGCGCGGCCTTCGCCGCGTCGTCGCGGGCCACGATCGCGGGCGCCGCCATCGTCCGCTGGATCGTTGAGGGGTCGCGCCCGATCTCGGCGCAGTAGCCCTCCAGGACCTCGTTCTTGTGCTTCAGCACGTCGAACCCGAGCGGGAACCAGTGGGTCATGTCGGCGTGCTTCGCGGCGATCCGCAGGGTCCGCTGCTCCCCTCCCCCGCCGATCATGATCGGCGGCCCACCGGGCTGGACCGGCTTGGGGTTGTTGAGCGCGTTCTCGACCTTCGAGAAACGCCCCTCGAACGTCGCCCGGTCCTGCGTGAACATCGCCTTGGCGATCGTCAGCGCCTCGTCGAGGCGGTCCATCCGCTCCCCCACCCGCGGGAAGTCGAAGCCGTAGCCGATGTGCTCGGATTCGTTCCAGGCCGCGCCGAGGCCCAGGATGGCGCGGCCCGCCGAGGTGATGTCGAGCGTGGTGACGATCTTGGCGAGAAGTGCCGGGTTCCGATAGGTGACGCCGGTCACGAGCGTGCCCAGCTGGACACGCTTCGTCTCGCGGGCGAGCGCGTTCAGCACGGAGTACGCCTCGAGCATCGGCTCGTCCTCGCTCCCGACGCCCGCGATCTGGTAGAGGTGGTCCATCACGGTCACGAGCTTGAAGCCGTTCGCTTCAGCGGCCTGGACCTGCTCGACGACGCGGTCGAACAGCTCCGCCGAGGAGGCGCCGGGGTAGGTGTACAGGGGCAGGTGGTAGCCGAACCAAGGTTGCATCGGCCGATCGTAGGCGCGCAGCCGGTTCGGCGCGTGCGAGACTTCCCGGGTGCCGCAACGGACGCGACTCCAGGGCATCCGGCCATTCACGATCCGGTTCGTCAATCCGCTCACCCGCCTGGTCGCGGGCTGGCTGCCGGGCTTCGGGATCCTGCACTACCGCGGCCGCACGACCGGCAAGGCCTACCGGACGCCCATGAACGTCTTCCGGCGCGGCGACCACATGGTCTTCGCGCTGACCTACGGGCCGGACGTCCAGTGGGTCAAGAACGTGCTCGCGGCCGGCGAGCTGGAGGTCCGCACGATGGGCCGCACGCTCCACCTCGTCGAGCCCGAGCTGTTCCACGACCCGGACCAGCGCGAGATGCCGTTCGTCATCCGGCCGTTCCTCCACGCCATGCGCGTCACGGAGTTCCTGCGCATGCGGATCGTGCCGGCCGCGCGGCGGGGCGCCGGCCCGGCCGGCGGTGCCGGGTGATCGCGCGCGGTCCTAGGTGATCGCGACGGGCCGCTCGATGGCCGTGTCCGGCATGAACCGCCGATCGACCAGGACCCGGATCACGTAGTCGAGGCGCAGGTCGGCGCCGTCGAACGAGGGCGCGAGGTCGGCGGGCAGTCGCAGCGATGCGCGCGCATTCCCCGCGGCGAGCTCCTCGCCCGAGAGGTTCCACGTCGCGACGACACCTTCCGCGCCGTTGGGCGCATTCGTGCGTCGGTGGAGCTCGACCCGGACGGGGCCGCTGGGCGCGCCGGGCCAGGTCACCACGACCTCGAGCGGCTGGCCGGGCCGGGCGGGGAGCGCCGAAGCGACGCTGATCGTCGCCCCGTCGACGTCCATCGTCTGGAGCATCGACTGTCCGCCCTGGTCCCCCACCCCGGCCGCGAGCAGGCTCGGGTGCTGCGCGATCGGCAGGAGCGTCGCGAGGAACGGGTCGAAGCCCATCGGGACGTTCCAGCGGACCTCCAGCGCCCAGGCGACGATCGCCTCGCCGAGGTGGGCCGTCGGCGGCCCGAGGGCGGGTGCCGGGATCGCGAACGTCGCCGAGAAGGTCTCGCCCGGCGCGAGGCGGGTCGGGATGACCGGCTCGAGGAAGGGCGAGACGCTGAACAGGCGGCCGTGGCACTCGACCCAGGTCTCGACGGTCGTCGAGCTGCCATGGGACTCGCTGCGCGAGCGCTTCTCCTCCACGAGGCGCAGCCCGACCAGCCGAAGGTTGGCCGCGTCGGCCTTGATCTCGTGGTTGGCGATGAGGTCGATCCGGCCGCGGATCGGCTCGCCGACCATCGCCGGCCCGGCGAGCGTGATGCCGCCGCCGAGCGAGCCGTCGGTGGCCCGAAGCAGCTCCTCGATCCGGACGTCGTGGAGCGGGTGGCTGCCCGAGCCGCCCCCGAGCCGCCCCCCGTTGATCGCATCGAAGGGCGAGGGAGCGCTGCCGCTGTACCCGAATGCCATCGACCGCAGCGTGGCGGGCGGACCGGCCCGCGTCAACGCCGGACCTTGCAGCTCCATCGCGATCCGCCGGATCGCGAAACCGGTCGCCGCCGTCGCGGCGTAGAGGTGGATACGGCCTGCATCGAGGGCCGGCACAACACGAGGTACCCGCCATGTTCCGACGCGCTCCCCTGCTCGTGACCTTCGTTGCCGCCGTCGTCGGCGCCGCGGCCTGCACCGGCTCCGGCGCAACCACGGCGCCCGCGCCCGCCACCGTCGCTCCCGCCCCCGCGACGGCCGCACCCGGGTCGGCCGCGGCACCCAGCGCCGCCGCCGGTGGTGCGACGGTGAACGCCCAGTCCGTCGGCAGTGCCGGCACGATCCTGGTCGACGGTGCGAGCGGCATGACGCTCTACAACTTCACCAAGGACACGAAAGACAGCGGCAAGAGTGTCTGCAGCGGCGGGTGCCTCGAGACCTGGCCGGCGCTGACGGTGGCCGCGGGTGGCACCCCGACCGGCGGCGACGGTGTCACGGGCACGCTCGCGACGATCACTCGCGACGACGGCACGCTCCAGGTCACGTACAACGGCCTGCCCCTGTATTTCTTCAAGAACGACAAGGCGCCCGGCGACCTGAACGGCGTCTACGAAAACTGGGTGACCGTCAAGCCGTAACGCTCGATCGATCCCCGCGCTTCCTCTCCGGGCCCCGGCGCCACCGCGCTGCGGGCCCGGATCCATGCCCGACGGGTCCGATCCGTCGCACACTCCTTACGTGACCTTCGACCTCGACCGGTTCGTCTCCGCACAAACCGGCGTCTACGAGCAGGCCCTCGCGGAGCTCGGCACCGGGCGAAAGCGGAGCCACTGGATGTGGTTCGTCTTCCCGCAGCTGCGGGGCCTGGGGCGGAGCGAGACGTCGCGGCTTTACGGGCTCGACGGCCTGGACGAAGCGCGGGCGTTCCTCTCCCACCCGGTCCTCGGACCCAGGCTGCGCGCGGCGCTCGCGGCGGTCGTCGCGGTGCCGGGATCCG
Source organism: Chloroflexota bacterium (assembly GCA_025935415.1). Taxonomy (GTDB): domain Bacteria; phylum Chloroflexota; class Limnocylindria; order Limnocylindrales; family CSP1-4; genus UBA5189. The sequence goes on along the minus strand of JAICVI010000133.1, from coordinate 1,443 downwards.
CGGTCGAGATTCTCGGGCCGATCGACGCAGTCAAGCTTCGATCGTCGGCGACGCTGTTCCTCCGGGTCGCGCCCGGCGACCCGACGTTCCAGGCCGTCCTCGAGCGATTCTTCGACGGCGTGCCCGATCCCGCCACCGACGAGCTGCTCCGTGCCGGCCGGGCCGATCAGGCGACGCGGCAGGCCCAGTAGAGGAAGATCGGGATGTCCGCCGCGGCGTGGATCGCGAGGGGGATCGTCAGCGACCTCGTTCGCCGCGTGATGATCCCGGCCACGAACCCGACGATGACCATCCCGACCAGCACCGGGATCACTCCCTGGACGCCGACGAAGTCGCGGCCGGTGTGCGACAGGCCGAAGAGCAGCGCCTGGGCAAGGTTCGCGCCGGTGATCCCGAGGCTCGGCGTGAGCCAGGTCCGCATCGCGCCGCGATAGGCGAGCTCCTCCGCGAGGGCATTCGAGGCCGCGAAGACGAGCGCCGACACCAGCGCCATCGGCTGCGAGAGGTCGAGCTGGTAGCTGCCGAAGAAGATGCCGCCGAGGTCGGGGCGCCCGAAGACGGTCGCGACGTAGATGGAGATCGGGGCGACGAGGACGAGGGCCACCAGTGCGACGAGGAGCACCCGACGCGAGCCGCGCTGGAAGCCGAGCTCGCCGAGGGAAGCCCGCCGATCCCAGACGAGCGCGCCGAGCGCGACCAGCCCGACGGCGGCTTCGAGGAATCGCCAGATCGCCGGCGGGGCGAGCAGGTTCGCGCAGTCGGCGCCCGTCGCGTCGGCGAGCGGCTGCGGGATCGCGCGCCAGACGAGGATCGCCGCCGCCGGGAGGACCGCGGCGAGTGCAGTCGAGCGGGTGCCGAAGCGCCGGGTATAGAGGTAGGCGAACAGCAGGCCGAGGAACACGAACGGCGCGGCTTCCCTGAGCACCGCCGCGAGCCCGACGAGCGCGACGAGCAGCATCGCCGGGAGCCGCACTCCGAACGGGGCCTTCGACCAGCCCTCGATCCGACCCGATCGCGCCGGTCCTCCGAGCCCGCTCAACGGTCCCTCCCCTGCCCCACCTCTGCCTGACCCTCGCATTTCCCGTGGGGCCGGCCGCTCGACGGCCGATGCGGGCCGCGCGTTCGAAGTGTGCCGGGATCGCGTCGCCTCGGTGTGCCGGGGACAGCAAAACGCCCGAAGGAACCGCTCAGCCATCCTGGCTGGACCACCTGTCCGGTGCAAGCACCAGACCGGCTTGTCGATGCGAGCATCGACCGGTCCATCCTGATGTCTCAGGGCCCCTCCGGGCAAAGAAAGAATACGTGGGCGGCAATCGTTTCCGGAAGCGCCTTATCCACGAGATTCGGACTTCCTTTGCGCATTCCGGTGCTTGCGTCCACAGCCTGTCCACGCGGAACCCGTCACGCGCAGGGTTGCGTTGTGGTACGCGGACGATGGCTGCC
>JAICVI010000226.1 GCA_025935415.1 Chloroflexota bacterium | reverse complement strand
GCCATCAAGGGCGGCTGATCGGGGCGCGCGCTCAGGCGCCCTGGAGCCGGCGCATCGCCTGGATCGCCGCGAGCTTCGGCGCGAACTCGTTGCGGATGATGTTGACCGCCCCCCGATCGATATCGAGCTCCTTGGCGATCTCCTGGAGCGTGTCGGATTCCTCCGCCGTGATGGTGTCGTCGGCGGCCCCGACGAGGTAGCAGCATCGCAGCAGCGCGAGCCGGTCGTCGGCGGACGCAAGCTCGCGGAACTGCCTGGTGACGAGGTAGTCCTCCGTGCCGCTGTAGAGCAGCGACTGGTTGCGCGCGATCTGGGCGACGAGCACGGCCTGCGCCTCGGGCAGCCCGCCGTGCTCCTCGATGAGCCGCTCGATGGCGAGCGATTCCTCGCTGCTGATCGAGAGGTCCGCGGCCGCGGCCCGGGTCAGGATGTACGCGAAGGCCGCGAGGTAGCGGGCCCGATCGACGGGCAGCGCATCGAGCTCGCCGGCGATCCGGCGGACCGTCTGGGTGTCGTTGGGGTCGCTCGGGAAGGGCCGGTCGACGCCGCCCGGCAGGAACTTGCGAAGTGCCATCGCCGCGAGTATGCGACGCGACGCGGGAACCGGTAGGCCGTCAGCTCGCCGGCGGGATGCCGACCTCCTGCACGAGCCCGTCGACCGTGACCGGGTTTGGCACGAGCCCGAGCTTCGTCAGCAGGGTGACGGAAGCCTGCCAACCGTTGCGGTCGATCGAGCCGAAGGGCTTCGCCCCGGTCGGGTCGTGCCACGTCGCGATCGTGGCATCGAGGATCGCCGCCTGCGCGTCGCGGTCGCTCGCGAGCTCGGGGACGGCCGTCACGGCCGCGTCGAGACCGACCTTCGGGGTCGCGGCGATCTCCTCCATGGCGCGCAGCGTCGCGGCCACGAACGCGGCCACGGCAGCCTTCCTGGACTGCAGGGTGGACGTCCCGGCGATGAGGCCGGGGCCCGGCAGGGCGACGATCTGGTCGACGTGCAGCACGGTCGCCTTGATGCCCGTGCGCTCGAGCTGGACGGGCTCGTTGTTGGTGAAGCCCGTGGCGGCGTCGACCGCGCCTTGCTGGACGGCGACCCCCTGGCCGAAGTCCGGGTACTCGACGATGGTCACGTCGTCGGGCTTGAGGCCGGCCGAGTCGAGCAAGGCCTGGAGCATGATCCAGGAGGAGCCGTACTTACCCGGAATGCCGATCTTCTTGCCGGCGAGGTCGGCGGCGCTGGTGATGCCGGAGCTGGTCTTCGCGAAGACGATCGACGGGAATGTCCCGTAGATCGTGGAGACGTACCGGATCGGGATGCCCTGGCTGACCGCCGGGATCACGCTCGTGCCGTCGGCGACCCCGAGGTCGAGCGCGCCCTGGCCGACGAGCGTGACGAGATCCGGATCGATCTTGTTCTCGAACGTGACCTTCAGCCCCGCCTGGCGGTAGTAGCCCTTCTGGTCCGCGAGGTAGAAGGGCGCGAACTGCACGCTCGGGATGTAGCCGAGCCCGACCTTGAGATCGACGACGCCTTCCGACGGTGCGGTGCTGCTTCCGCCCGGTCCACATGCGGCCAGCAGCGTGAGGGCGGCGACGATGACGACGATGGCGCGACGGGGCATGCGGTTCTCCACCTTTCGAATGGCTGTGCGGGCTACCGGGGTCGGACCAGGCGGCGCTCGACGAGCACGACGAGGCCGTACAGCGCGATGCCCAGCAGGGCGATGGTCACGATGGTCGCGAACAGGAGCGGGATGTCGAAGAGGCTGCCGCGGGCGATGTTCACCAGCAGCCCGAGGCCGCGGTCGGCCCCGGCCCACTCCCCCACGATCGCGCCGACGACGGCGAGGGTCACGCCGACGCGAAGGCCGCCGAAGATCGAGGGCAGGGCCGCGGGGATCTCGAGGGTCGTGACGATCTGACGGCGCGTCGCCCGGAGGCTGCGGGCCAGCTCGAGCAATCGGTCGTCGACCGCCCGGATCCCGACCATCGTCGCGATGGCGATCGGGAAGAACACGATCAGCGCGCAGATCACGATCTTGGCCGTGATCCCCGGGCCGAACCACAACGCGAGGAGCGGCGCGAAGACGAGAATCGGGACGGCTTGCGCCGCGACGAGATATGGCGACAACACCCGATCGACGAGCGGCAGCCGCGCGAGCAGGTAGCCGACGATCAACGCCGCCACGGCTCCGATACCGAAGCCCGGGAGGATCTCGGTCAGCGTCCGGAGCGCGTGCGGTGCGATCGTCCCGTCGAGCCAGGCCTGGACGAACCGCGCGGCCACGGTCTCCGGCGCCGGCAGGATGAATGCCGGATAACCCGTGACCACGACGACGAGCTTCCAGGCCAGCAGGAAGCCCGCCAGCGCGCCGGCCGCGGCCACTCCCCGCGAGAGCTGCCGCCCGGTGGGTCGCGGGCTCGCGATCGCGCTCATGCGGCGGCCTCGCCGGCGAGGCGCGTGTCCACCACGTCCCCGAGGTGCGCCCTGATGACCTGTGCGGCGGCCGTCACCACGGCGGCGTCCAGGTCGGCGATGGAGCGCGGCCGCGGGAGGTCGATCTGGATGTCGGCGACGACGCGGCCCGGCCGTTCCGACAGCACCACCACCCGATCGGCGAGGAAGATTGCCTCCTGGACGGAGTGCGTGACGATCAGGACGGTGGAGCGCTCGCGCCCGGCGATGTCGAGGAGCTCGAGGTTCAGACGCTCCCGGGTGAGCTCGTCGAGGGCGCTGAACGGCTCGTCGAGGAGGAGGACGCGCGGCTCGGTCGCGAGCGTCCGCGCAAGGGCGGCGCGCTGGCGCATGCCGCCGGACATGCGACTCGGGATCAGCCCGTCCGCCCCCTCGAGGCCGACGGTTCTGAGGAGCGTCGCAACACGCCCGCGGCACTCGGCCCGCGGAACGCCCGCGAGCTCCAGCGGATAGGCCACGTTCTCGGCGGCCGTCCGCCACGGGAGCAGCCTCGGCTCCTGGAAGACGAGCCCCACGCGGGGGCTCGGTTCGGCGACATCGGCGCCGTCGATCGTCACGGTGCCCTTCTCGGGCGCCAGCAAGCCGGCGATGACCCGCAGGAGCGTCGACTTGCCGCTGCCGTTCGGCCCGATGAGGGCCACGATCTGTCCGGGCTCGACCTCCAGGTC
>JAICVI010000055.1 GCA_025935415.1 Chloroflexota bacterium | reverse complement strand
CGTAGATCGCGAGGCCCGCGGTCACCACGCCCCCCGGCGAGTTGATGTACAGGCTGATGTCCTTCTCCGGGTCCTCGGACTCCAGGAACAGCAGCTGGGCGATGATCAGGTTGGCGAGGTGATCTTCGATCACGTCGCCGAGGAAGATGATCCGTTCCTTCAGCAGGCGGGAGTAGATGTCGTAGGCGCGCTCCCCCCGGCTGGAGGATTCGATGACCATCGGCACGAGCATCTGGGCGTCTCCTGTGGCGGCTGGGCAGGTTGGCGGTGAAGAGGGTTTGGCAGGGGGTTGGCGGTACGGGCCGGGTCAGCGAGCCGCGACGGGCTCGGACTCGGCGGTGACGTCCGGTTCGATCTGCACGTCGTCGCCGTCCTCGATGTGGGGCAGCGCCGGGTGGTCCGGATGGGCGGCGAGCCACTCGTCGACGAGCTTCTCGACGAGGCGGCTGCGGCGCAGGGTCGACCGGATGAAGCTCTGGCCGCGCTCCGATTCGAAGTAGGCGATGGTCTTCCGGTCGTTGCCATAGCGCTCGCGCGCCTTGCGGACCTCCTCGGCGATGTCGGTGTCCGGGATCTCGAGGCCTTCGGCCTCGGCGATCTTCGTCAGCACCAGCAGCACCTTGACCCGCTTCTCGGCCCGCGGCCGGAACTCGGCATGGAGGTCGGCGTCGGTCTTGCCGGATACCTTGAGGTACGCGGCCTCGTCGATGCCCTGGCGGGCCAGGGAGCCGCGCAGCTCGTCGTGCATGATCTCGACCTCCTGGTCGACCAGCACGTCCGGCAGCTCGAGCGTCGCGTTCGCGGTCGCGTACTCGATGATCTTGTCGGCGAACTCGTGGCGCGCGCGGTCGAGGGCGTTCCGCTCCAGGCGGCTCCTGATCTCGGCGCGCAGGCCCTCGAGGTCCTCGAACTGCCCGAGGGAGCGCGCAAACTCGTCGTCCTCGTCGGGAACGTTCTTCTCGCGGAGCTCCTTGAGCTCCACCTCGAAGTGGGCCTGCTTGCCGGCGAGGCTCTCCTCCGGGTAGTCGTCGGGGAAGGTGATGTCGAAGCCCCTGGTCTCGCCAGGCTTGAGACCGACGACGTTGGCCTCGAAGCCCGGGATCAGCCGCTCCTCGCCGAGGATCAGCGGCATCCGCTCGCTCGAGCCGCCCTCGAACGGCACCCCGTCGCGGCTTCCGGTGTAGCCGATGACCACGAAGTCGCCGTTCTTCGCGCCGCGCTCGATGACCGGCCCGAGGCTGGCGTTCTGGTCGCGGAGCTCGTCGACGACCTTCTGGACCTTGGCGTCGTCGATGCTCTCGATCTCGGGCTTGAAGTTGAAGCCGCGGTAGTCGCCGAGGGTCACGTCCGGACGAACCTGGACGTTGGCCGTGAAGATGACGGGCTTGCCCTCCTCGCCCTGCTCGACGTTCACCTCCGCCTGGGTCAGCGGCAGGATCTCCTTCTCGACCATCGCGTCGCGGTAGGCGCGCTGGACGAGGTGATCCATGGCCTCCTCGATCACGGCGTCCTTGCCGAGGACTGCCTCGAGGACACCGCGCGGTGCCTTGCCGGGGCGAAAGCCGGGAATCCGGTTGCGCTGCGAGAGGTGGCGGACCGCCTCCGAGATGGCCGCGTCGAGGCGCTCCGGCGGCAGCTCCACGCGGACGTTGAGGGCGCTCTTCGGCGCCGGGGTGACCGTGACGTTCATCACGTCCGAGTATAGGTTGGGCGCCCCGCTCGACCGCGGTCCGCGCCCATCGGCCGGGCCCCAAGGCCGCGACCGCTAGTCGCCGTCCGGCGCCTCGGAGCCCTCGGGTCCGCCCTTGTTTCCGTCGGGAGCCTTCGACTTGTCCTTGCACTGGCCCGGCGGGAAGCAGTCACCGAACTTCGCCTCGAAGCGATCGGCCTTCTCCTGGGACCACCCGGGGTGCTTCTCGCCGACGACCTTCCAGCCACCGGCCCAGGGCGGCTTGCCGGGATCGCGGAGCGCGCTGCCGTCGACGGCCGTTACCTCGACCTCGGTCGAGCCTTCGGCGATCTCGCCCTCGACCTTGACGTTCTTGCCGACGTACTGGTCGAGCGGATAGGCGCCCTTGTCGAAGAACCATTTCGGCCCGGCGTCCAGCGTGTAGGTCGTGCCCCCGTCCTCGAGCGTGTAGCTGACTTCGCCATCGCCGCCCGTCGACGACTCGATCGTGCCGTTGACGGTGATCGGATTCCCGGGCGTCTTGTCCTTGTGCTGTCCCGGGGCGCCTGACGCACCCGGCCCGGCTGCGAGCACTGGCACGGCGACCGCGAGGAGGAGCACGGCGGCGAGGACGAGGGTCGAAGGTCGCCTGGACATCGATCCGAAGCCTACGCCTCGGAACCGATTCGGAGGAATAGCAAAATCTCGTCCCGGTGCGGGCGGGCACCGCGTCCACCGCGCCCCGGGGGATCGATCCGCCGGGGAATCGCGAGGCCCCCGGCGATGCCGGGGGCCTCGAGGTTGCGGATCAACGATGGGAGGTCGTCAGGGAGCGACCTTGCTGATGCGGGTCGACCAGTTGGCGAGCAGCGTTCGCGTGTCGCCACAGGTGAAGTTCGTCGACGCAAACTGCGCGAACGTGCAGGACTGCGCGATCCACTCGTTGGCGACCCAGAGGTTGCCGCTGGCGTCGACCGCTGCCGCCCCGTAGTCGCCCCAGCGCGGGCGACCGCCGAACGCGCGGTACCCGGCGAACCCGTCTTCCGGCCCGACACCCTCGGCGAGGACCAGGATGTTCCCGGTCGCGCCGGCGGCGCTGAGATTGATGTACGCGGCGCTCGGGTAGTGGTCTGCGCCCGCGAGGGTCACGCCGATCACCGCCGAGCCGTCGGGGCGCACGCCGAGTGCCGGCATGACGAGGTTGTTCCCGGCGTTCGCGATGCGACCCTGGTGCACGACCGTCGTGCTCAGGTTGCCATTGGCATCGTCGGTCGATGGGTCGGTGATGTACCACGCGACCCCGGCCTTCTGCACGAGGGGCGAACCGACGTCAACCGCCGTCCCGTGGCTTCCGTAGAGCAGGCCGTTTGCGTAGGTCACCTGCTGCATGCGGGAGTCGAGGGAGTCAAGCGGACGCTCGGTCTCCTTGTACTTGTTCGGCGTGCCGAGGGCCGTCTTGGCGCACCACGTCACGTTGAGGCAGTCCGCGAGCGGCACCGGACCGGCCTTCTGGTCCGCCGGCAGGGGCACGGCGTACTTGCCGACCGTGCTGCTCACGACATGGAATCCGATGTGGGGGTTGCTCGCGAGGGAGCTGGTATTGGTGATCGACCACGTCAGCAGCTCCGTCGAGGAGTCGTCACCGTTGGCCTCCTCGGCCGCGTTCGTGCTGAGGAAGTACTCGGTCCCGCCCGCGGAGGCGTCGAACTGTGCCGCCGTCGGCGACTGCGCCGGCCAGACGGTGAATCCGGGGTTGCCGTTCGGGTCGGCGCGATTGGTGTCGATCTGGGTGACCGTCACCGAGGACGCGCCCGAGGCCAGCTCGGCCTTGGACATCGCGTAGATCTGGGAGCCGTTGAAGCCGTCGACGAACCAGGGGTACTCGTTCGTCGTGATGTAGAAGCCATTGGCGTCGACGCCGATGTGCGGGTAGTCACCCAGGCACGGGCAGTTGGGATGGTTCGGGGTGCCGTGGCTGCCATCGTCGGTTGCATCGATGTGGGTGATGGACCAGGTGCCGAACGGCGTGCCGACCGGGCTGACCGCCGTGTCGAGCGTGTTCGTGCCGCTGGCGAGGTTGTTGCCGGCGGCATCGCTGTCGTAGGTGAGGATCGTGACGAAGAAGCGGTTCGTGCCCGGGTCGTACAGGCAGGTCGGGTCCGTCGTCTGCTTCGGACCGGCCACGCCCGCGCTGCGATCGATCTCGAACGGGTAGCCGAAGAAGTGGTTGAGCCCGTCGGACGCCAGCTCGGTGCCGGACGTGTCATAGATCGCGATGGCGTTGTTCACCGCCTCGAAGACGTAGCCGCCACCGACGCACAGCGCCTGGTCGGGCGGCTCGAGGGACCACTGGTTCCCGCCGGACACGCCGAACCGCTGCTGGAAGTGATCGATGCCCGAGAAGCTCGTCGCCCCAGTAGCCGTGGAAACATCGGTGCTGCTCACCGTGATCCCGGAGAGGCCGTGGCCCCCGCGAGTCGCCTTGGCCCTCGACGAAAGGCTCCGATTGGCAACTGCCTCACGAACCGTGGCGGCCTCCGGGCCGACGGCCGGGGCGAGCTCGCCGCCGCCATTGGTGCCCCTGGCGAGGTGCGTCTTCTGGCCGCCCTTGACCTCGCGGGTCGTGATCTTGGCATCGCTGCTGGTGGTCCCGGCCGCGGACGCGGTCAGGGCTCCCGTCGAGGCCATCACCGCCGCGGCGGCGAGGGCCAACAGGGCTCTCCGATTCATGTGCTCCTCCATGCCGTGGCCGGGATTCCTGTCCCGCGCCACGTTTCCGCGCCTCCGTCCGGCCATCACTTTGAGCGTTCCCAGCCGCGCGGCCCCCGACGTGGGACAGCTGGGGAATGGACTCGCGGTGGCTCTGGATTCGGAGCGCCGAGGCACTGTAGCCTCATCCCTCCGATCGCGCCGTTTTCGTTGGTCGTCGCGGGATGTTCTCCGGTGCGGACGGACACCGGCGAGGGAAGGCGGCATGCCGGCTGGTGGGCGGGGAGGGGGTCGAACCCTCACGGCCTTGCGGCCACCGGCTCCTAAGGCCGGCGCGTCTGCCATTCCGCCACTCGCCCGCCGGGAGGATACTCGCCGTGATGGCAGAGCCCGGGGACGATGGCTACTCGGGGCCCCCGCCCGTCATCGCCATGGGCGGCGCCTCCGCACTCTTCGACGGAGCCGGCCGCGTCCTCCTCGTTCGACACACGTACGGTCGGTTGAACTGGGAGCTGCCTGGCGGTGGCGCCGATCCCGGCGAGGCACCTGACGAGACCGCGATTCGCGAGATCCGGGAGGAGACCGGCCTCGAGGTCGTGATCGAGCGGCTGACGGGCGTGTACTACGAGCCCGAGCCTCGCCCCGGCTCGGACCAGGGGCCCCTGCTCCACTTCGTCTTCGTGGTCCGCATGGCAGATCCGGCCAAGTCCCCCGTCCCGAGCTCTCCGGAGATCGGGGAGCTCGGCTGGTGGCCGCTCGACGGCCTGCCTGCCCCGATGTCCGACTTCACCGAGCGGCGAATCGTCGATGCTGCGGCCGGCGGAGCTGCCGCCGTGGGACGTGTCGGGCCGAGGCAATGGCGCGGCTAGGTGGCGCGTCCAGGTGGCGCGGCCAGGTGGCGCGGAGTCCGTGGCGCGGCTGAGGCGGCGCGCCGGCGAGCCGATCCTGAACTCGACCCGGACTACTGCCAGCGGAAGTAGCGCGCCGAGACGGCGAGGGTCACGACGAGCCACCCGGCGAGCACCAGCGCATCGACCCCGAGCGGCGCGAACGGCGTACCGCCGACCATCGTCTGGCGGAGCGCGTCGCCGAGGTAGGTCAGCGGCAGGAACGTCGCGACGCCGCGCAGCCACTCGGGCATGACCTCGAGCGGGAAGAAGATGCCGGAGAGGAACATCAAGGGGAACTGGACGACGCTCGTCATGCCGTTCGCCGCCTCCTCCGTCCGGGCGAACGAGGCGATGACGTAGCCGATCGAGGTGAACGCCAGCGCGCCCAGGACGACGAATCCGGCGATGACCAGCGGATTGCCGGTGACCTCGACGCCGAGCAGCGCGGTCCCGATCCCGAGGATGATCACGGTCTGGGCGGCGGCGATCACCAGCCGGACGAGCACGTTCGAGCCGACCAGCGCCCAGCGTGGCAGCGGGGTCGTGTTGAGGCGCTTCAGGATGCCCTTCTCACGCTGCTGGACCAGCGGGATCGCGGCGAAGATCCCGAGCTGCATGAGCGCCATCCCGAGGATGCTCGGCACGAAGAAGGAGACGCTGTTGAGGCGGCTCGTCTGCAGGGATTCGGGAGCGACCGTCATCAGTGGTGTCGCGCCCGAGAGCTGCAGGTTGGCGGCCATCACCAGTCCGGTCGCGATCTGCTGGATCGCCTGCGCGCTGCTCGTCCGGCTCGGGTCCGTGATCACGGTGATGCCGACCGGGGCGCCGGGCTGACCCGCCTGTCCCGCCGCGACCGCCGCGGCGAGGCCCTTCGGGAGCACGATGATCCCGTCGAGATCGCCGTTGCGCATCCTGGCACGGGCGTCGTCGATCGAGAGGTTCGAAAGCTCCACCGGCGCGTTCGCGGTGAAGGCATCGCGCAGCGCGGCGACGGGCGGGGTCCCGTCCTGATCGACCCAGCCGAGGCTGTAGTTCGAGGAGCCGCCCGAGAAGATCGTCCCGAACAGGATCACGAACACGACCGGGAAGGCAAGGGTCCAGAACAGCGCCGCGCGGTCGCGCGTGAAGCTCCGCAGGTTGGCCGCGGTAAGGGCGAGCAGGGCGCGCATCAGCCGGGCTCCATCAGGTCGCGTCCATCAGTCGCGCAGGGCCCGGCCCGTGAGCTCGAGGAAGACATCCTCGAGGCTGGCGCGCCGGATCATCAGGCCGGCCGGCTCCGTGCCGGCCCGGGTGGTCAGGTCCAGCAGCCCGGCCACGGTCGCGGGCACGTCCTTCGTGAACAGCGCGATCTCCTCGTCCTCCTCGACGACGCGGCTCACGCCGGCGAGCGCCTCGAGCTCGGCCCCGGGCGGCGCGCCCTCGCGTCGGAACCGCACGGATCGTTCGCTGAACCGGCGCCCGATCAGCTCGTCGACCGTCCCGGTGTCGAGGATCCTGCCGTGATCCATGATCGCGAGCCGATCGCAGAGCGCTTCCGCCTCCTCCATGTAGTGGGTCGTCATGAGGACCGTGCGGCCTTCTCCCTGGAGCCGGCGGATGACCTCCCAGAGGCTCTGTCGGGCGGCCGGGTCCAGCCCCGTCGTCGGCTCGTCGAGGAAGACGATCTCGGGATCGTTGATGAGCGCCAGCGCCACCGACAGCCGCTGCTGCTGCCCGCCGGAGAGCGTCTTCGTCTGTGCGTCGCGCTTCTCGTTGAGGCCGAGGTCGTCGAGGACCTCGTCGGGCGGCACGTGGTGGTCGTAGAAGCTGGCGAACAGGCGGACGAGCTCGGAAACCTTGAGCTGCGGGTAGAGCGCGGCCGTCTGGAGCTGGACGCCGACGCGGTTCTTGATCGCGGGCGCCTGCCTGCGCACGTCCAGGCCGAGCACGGCGATCGAGCCGGCGTCCGGCGGGTGGAGGCCCTCGATCATCTCCATCGTGGTCGTCTTCCCGGCGCCGTTCGGGCCGAGGAGGCCGAAGATCTCGCCCTTGCGGACCTCGAAGCTGACGCCATCGACGGCCTTGACCGAGCCGTAGGCCTTGCGCACGTCGTCGACGGCGATCACCGTGTGGAGCGCGCCGCTGTTGGATGGGCTGGACGAGGCGACCAAGCGGCGGCTCAGAGCGGAGCGGAGTCGTTGCCGCCTGGCGGATGCGAGCCGTTCGCTCGCGCGCCGTTCTGCCGCTCACGGGTGCGCCTCAGGGCCTCCGAGAACGTTCCGCCGTCGGGGTTGAGCGCCTGCTCGGCGAGCTGCTTGCCGAACCGCTGGACGACGGGCTTCAGCACGCCACCGAGGAGCAGGGCGGTCGTGGCCCCCAGGTCGCGCTCCTTGCGCTGCGGCGCCTTCTCGTCGAGGTACTCGGCGAACTCGCGCTCCAGGGTGCCGCGGACCTTCTCGCCGTCCGGCCCAAGCTTCTTGAGGGTCTTCTCGATCTCAGGCGGCAGCATCGACTTGGGAAGGTCCGCCTTGGGACCCATGACCGCGCGCCGGACGCCCTGGAACACGCGCTTCGGGCCACCCAGGAGCAGGAACGCGGCGCCGCCCGCGGTCCCGAGCACCTTGGCCGGTTCGCGCTTCAGGCGCGCCGGAATGTCGACCGCGGCGCGGCCGGAGGCCTCGAGTCGGACGAGCTCCTCGTCCAGGCCCGCTCGTGCCGCTAGGACTTCGGCACGAGCGGCGTCCGTGCGCGCACCCACTCGATGGTCTCCTTCGTGAGGTTGATGGTCTCGTCAGGCGTGAACTTCTTGGCGAGGGCTTCGCCGTCGATGCCCGCCCGGGCGACGTCGAGTCCCGCGAGGATCGGCCACGCGATCAGCGCGACCAGGACGCCCAGTGCGGCGCCGACCTGCGCGGACACCGGGGTCGCGGTGATCCAGCCGATGATGGCGCCGATGATCGCCGCGGCGATGAGCCCGCCGAGGGCGGCGCGGAAGCCACTGCGGATGCCGCCGAGGAACCCGAGGATCCCCGCGATGATCGCCAGGCCGACGACCGCCGTCACCGGCGTCCGGGTCGCCTGGTCCGCAATGACGGTGCTCGCGATGGAGTCGCCGAGGGCCTGCCAGCCCTGATGGAGGACGTCGAGGCCGAGGACGACGCCGACCGCGATCCCGATCGCGGCCGCGATCGCGAAGGCCGTTCCGATGCGCCTCCCGCTGACGTCCAGCGCGGCCAGGAAGAGGACCAGCGCGACATCGACGAGGAGCAGTGTCCCGAGGAGCACGCCCCAGCCGATCGAGCCGAAGAGCCACTCACCCAGGAACAGGATCCCGCCGATGAACAGCAGCACGGCGGCCAGGAGCAGCAGGCCGATCGCGGCGCCGCCGAGGGCGACCATTCGCTTGACCTCGTCGACGATCTCTCCGAGCTCGGTCTTCGCGAGGTCCACGTGGGCGCGGAGGAGGCGCTTGCCGGCGTCGAAGGTCGCGCCGATCTGGGTGCGCAGGCCCGGCGGGTCACCGGGCGCGGCCTGACCGGCTGGTGTCCCGGGCCCTGGGCGCATGCTCGCCCCGTCGTCGCTCACGGCACCTCCGAGCGTTCTGCTGATCGGCGAGGATGGTAGCAGCGGGTCGTGGCAGTCCCGACCGAATCCGGGCCCAGGACATCGCGTCAGCCTCGCGTCCCCTACCCTCCCGCCGTGACCGCGATCCGGACTGCCGAGCTCCTGTCGATCGGGACGGAGCTGACCGTCGGGGAGACCCGCGACACGAATGCCGGCGATCTTGCGCGTGACCTCACAGGTCGCGGGGTCGTCGTTGAGCGGATCACCGCGCTTCCGGACGACCTCGCTGCGGTCACCGCAGGGTTCCGCGATGCCCTTGCGAGAGCCGACCTCGTGGTCTCCACGGGCGGGCTCGGGCCGACGCCGGACGACCTGACCCGCGAGGCCATCGCGGCCTGCCTGGGCGAGACCCCTGCCGTGGATCCGGCCCTCGACCGCTGGCTCCGTGAGCTCTTCACCCGACGCAGCCTCGACTTCCCCGAGACCAACGCCAAGCAGGCCTGGCTCATCCCTTCGGCCACGGCGATCCCGAACGAGAACGGCACGGCGCCGGGTTGGTTCGTGGAGCGTGGCGATCACAACCTGGTCGTGGCCTTGCCCGGGCCACCCCGCGAGATGCGCCCGATGTGGCAGGACTGGGTCGTGCCACGGCTGGTTGCACGCGGGCTCGGCCGGCCGCTGGTCTCGCGGACACTCCGGCTCACGGGCATCGGCGAATCGGCGGTCGCGGACCGGCTCGGCGACCTGCTGGACGCGGGCCGCCGGCCGATGGTCGCCACGTACGCGCGCACGGATGCCGTCGACATCCGGATCTGGACCCATGCGGAGTCGAGCCAGGCCGAGGCCGAGGCCCTCGTCGACGCCACGGAGGTCCGGGTCCTCGAGCTCGTCGGCGACCACGTCTGGGCCCGCGGTGAGACGACATGGCCGGCGGCGGTGCGCAGCCTGCTCGAGGCGCGCGGGTGGCGGATCTCGGCGGTGGAGATCGGATTGCGCGGCGCGCTCCTCGGCCTCCTCGGCGAGGGGCTGGCCGAAACCCTGGCCTTCGGCGAAACGCTGACCGAGCGGCCCGCGCCGCACGACGGCCATCCCGCGTCGCTGGAGCACATGGCGGAGCGTGTCCGGGAGCTTGGCGACTCCGAGATCGGCCTCGCGGTGGAGGCGCGGCCGCGAGGTGGCGACACCGCCGTGACCGTCGCCGTCGTGAGCCCCGACGGCAGCCATCGCGAGACGCGCGTGGTGTTCCTGGACGGTTCGCTCGGGCGAGGACGGGCGGCCATCGCGGCGGCGGCGGTCCTCCTGGCGCGACTCCGGGCCGGCGCGGAGGACGCGGCGCCATGAGCGTTCGACGTGGGGTCGTACGCGCGCGTCGCGACCCGCTACCGTGTTGCCCGTGCCGGGGGGCAGGGGTGGAGGATCCATGCGGCTGACCATTCTCGGCACGGGCAGCGCGCGACCGGTCGGCGACAGCGGCCAGTCCGGCGTCCTCGTCCAGTCCGGCGAGACGAGCGTCCTGTTCGACATCGGCAGCGGCATCGCGTCCCAGGTCGAGGCCCGCGTCGGGGCGACCAACCTCGCCGGCCTCTTCGTCGGCCATTTCCACGCCGACCACTGGATCGACATCGGTCCGATGCGCTACCGCTTCCCTTGGGCCGACGACGCGCCCCGGAAGCTCCCGGTCTTCCTGCCGTCCGGCGGGCGCGAGAAGCTCCAGCACCTCGCCGCCGCCATCAACGAGCGACCGACGTTCTTCGAGCCGGCGTTCGACATCACGGAATACGAATCCGGAACCGCCTACCCGGTCGGGGCACTGACGGTCACGCCGCACGCCGTGGGCCATTACGTGCCCGCCTGGTCGATGGACATCCGCGGCCCTGGGGGCGAGCGGATTGTCTATGCCGGCGACATGGGGCCTTCGGAGATGGTGATCGACCTCGCGCGCGACGCGGACGTCCTGATTCTCGAGGCGACCCTCGAGACCGGCGCGACCGACGACGCGCGGCGCGGGCATCTCGACACCCCCGAGGCGATCGACCACGTCCGCCGGTCGGGCGCGAAGCAGGGAATCCTCGTCCACTACTGGTCGGAGCGGCGCCAGATCATCCGGGACCTGTGCGCCGCGTCGGGCGTGGCGGTGGTGCCGGGCGTCACGGGGATGGTCGTCCAGATCGAGGACGGCGCCGTCCGGGTGGAGGCCCCCGACGTGCCCGCGTGGTTCCCGCCGCACGCCGGCCGCGGGGTGTCGGGCGCGACCGACTAGGAGACGGTCAGGAGCGGCTGGCCCTGGTTCGCGGCTGCGCGAACGCTCATCCGCGCGGCGATCGTGCGCGCGATGCCCTGGAGGGCCTGCGCCGCCGGGCCCGGCTCGCGCTGCGCCACCGCGGGCACGCCGACGTCGCCACCCTGGCGGACGGTGATGTCGAGCGGCACGCCGCCCAGGTACTCGAGCTGGTTCTGGGTCGCGAACCGCTCGCCGCCGCCTCGCCCGAAGATCTCGGTCGCCTCGCCGCAGTGCGGGCAGATGAAGGCCGTCATGTTCTCCACGAGGCCGAGCACCGGGACGCTCATGCGCTTGAACATCGCGAGCGCTTTCTCGACGTCGAGGAGGCTGACCTCCTGCGGCGTCGTCACGAGCACGGCGCCGGAGACCGGCACGGCCTGGGCGAGGGTCAGCTGGGCGTCCGAGGTGCCCGGCGGCAGGTCGATGACGAGGTAGTCCAGCTCGCCCCAGTCGACGTCGCGCAGGAACTGGGTGATCGCCCCGCCGACGAGTGGTCCGCGCCAGATGATCGGCTGGCCGGCCGGGACGAAGAACTGGATCGAGATCGCCTTCACGCCATGCCGGACGAGGGGCAGGATCTTGTTGTCGTCGCTCTT
>JAICVI010000129.1 GCA_025935415.1 Chloroflexota bacterium | reverse complement strand
GGGCCGAGGAAGACGAACGAGCCGATGGGCCGCTTCGGGTCCTTCAGGCCGGCGCGTGCCCGGCGGACGGCCTTGGCGACGATGTCGATCGCCTCCTGCTGGCCGACGACCCGCTGGTGGAGCGCATCCTCCATGTGCAGGAGCCGCTCCGTCTCGGCCTCCGAGATCCGTGTCACGGGGATGCCCGTCCACATCGCGACGACCTGGGCGATCTCCTCCTCGTCGACCGTCGGCGCGTCGCCGGCGATCGTGGTCTGCCATTCGCCGCGCAGCGTGTCGACCTTCTCGCGAAGCGTGGCCTCGTCCTCCCGGAGCTTGGCCGCGGCCTCGTAGTCCTGGGAGTTGATCGCGCCGTCCTTCTCCTTGGTCATGCGGTCGAGCTCGCGCTGGGCCTCGCGCAGCTGGGGGGGCGCGGATGCGTGGCGGAGCCGGACGCGAGACGCGGCCTCGTCGATGAGATCGATGGCCTTGTCCGGGAGGTGCCGATCCGTGATGTAGCGGATCGAGAGGTCCGCCGCCGCGCGCACGGCGTCGTCCGTGATCGTGACCTTGTGGTGCTGCTCGTACCGCTCTCGGATCCCGGTCAGGATCTCGATGGTCTCCTCGAGCGTGGGCTCCTCGACCATGACCGGCTGGAAGCGCCGCTCGAGGGCGGCATCGCGCTCGATGTATTTGCGGTACTCGTCGAGCGTCGTCGCGCCGATGCACTGGAGCTCGCCGCGCGCCAAAGGCGGCTTCAGGATGTTCGCGGCGTCGATCGCGCCCTCGGCGGCCCCGGCGCCGACCAGGGTGTGGAGCTCGTCGATGAAGAGCACGGCGTCGTTGGTGTTCCGAAGCTCTTCGATGATCTTCTTGAGGCGCTCCTCGAACTCGCCGCGGTACTTCGTGCCCGCCACCAGCGAACCGATGTCGAGCGTCAGCACGCGCTTGTTCAGGAGGATGTCCGGGACGTCGCCGGCGACGATTCGGTGCGCGAGGCCCTCGGCGATCGCCGTCTTGCCGACGCCCGGCTCCCCGATCAGCGCGGGGTTGTTCTTGGTCTTCCGCCCGAGGATCTGGATGACCCGCTCGATCTCCTTCTCGCGGCCGATGACCGGATCGAGCTTGCCCGCGCGCGAGGCCTCGGTCAGGTTGATGCCGAGGGCATCCACGGTGGGGGTCTTCGAGCTCCGCTTGGTCTCCTGGGCCGGCCCGACAGACGAGCTCTGCGACAGGACCCGGATGACCTCGTGGCGGACCTTGTCGAGGTTGACGCCCAGCGACTCGAGGACGCCCGCCGCGATGCCCTCGCCCTCGCGGACGAGGCCCAGGAGCAGGTGCTCCGTGCCGATGTAGTTGTGACCGAGGCGACGGGCCTCGTCGATGGCGAGCTCGATCACGCGCTTGGCGCGCGGGGTGAGCCCGACCTCACCGACGACCGGCCGGTCGCCGCGCCCGATGATGAACTCGACGGCGGTCCGCACCTTTGCGAGCTCGACGTTCATGTTCTCGAGCACCCGCGCAGCGACACCTTCGCCCTCGCGGACGAGGCCCAGGAGCAGATGCTCCGTGCCGATGTAGTTGTGGTTGAACCGCTGCGCCTCGTCCTGCGCGAGCGTCAGAACCTTGCGTGCCCGGTCAGTGAACTTGTCGAATCGCTCCATTTGTCGAACGCCCGTTCCCCTGGTCCGCCCTCAAGAGGCGGTTGATCGATCCTAGCATGTGGTCCTTACGTCAAGACCACCTGCGCGACCGGTGGCAGTGACGGTTTCGCCTCGCATGGGCGAGCGGATCACGCCCCACCTGACGATGGGCCGCTCCGATCGGTTTCTCCCATGGCCCGTTCGTACGACGGGCCGCTGATTCCGGCCGGGACTAGGCCTTCGCGTCGTCCTCGGCAGGGGCCTCGGCTGCGGGCTCGTCCGCAACCGGCGCGTCCGTCGCCGGATCGTCCGCGGCGGACGCCTCGGCAACCGGCTCGCCGGCATCCGCCGGGGCGCTTGCGGCGTCGTCGGCGGGCGCCGGCTCCTCGGCAGGGGCCGCCTCGGCTTCGGGGGCCGCCTCGGCTTCGGGGGCCGCCTCGGCGTCCGGCGCCTCGGTCTCGGCAGCGGCGACGCCGGCCAGCTCCGCCTCGGGAGCGGCGGGCGACGCGTCCTCTGCTCCGGCCTCGGGAGCCGCGTCGGCGCCCGACGTCTCGGCAGCGCCCACAGCGTCCACGGCCGCGGGCGCTTCGGCTGGCGCGGCTGCCTCGGCCGCGGGAGCGTCGGCTTCGTCGAGCGACGTGTCGGCCGCCGGCACGTCGCCATCGTCCTGGGCCTCGGCTCGAGCCAGCTGCTCGCGGACACCGGCGAAGGCCGCCGCAAGCGTGGTGTCGATGCCGCCCTCGGGTTCCTGGGTCATGTCGGAAGCGGTGTAGCTGCGCGGCCGCTCGCGATCGTTGCGCGGGCGACGCTCCCCGCGCTCCGGTCGCTCGCCGCGCTCCGCCCGCTCGGCCCGCTCGCGCATCGCCGTGCCGCCGGTCGCGCCGGCGATCGAGGACGAGTCCGCCACCGGGCGAGCCGGCGCCTCCTCGGCCTGCTTCAGGCTGAGCCCGAGGCGATGGCGCTCGGAGTCGAGGCTGATGATCCGCAGCTTGAGCGACTGGCCCTCGTGGACGACGTCGCCGGGATGGGCGACGCGCTGGTTCGAGAGCTCGCTGATGTGGATCAGGCCCTCGAGGCCGTCGCGAACGCGCACGAAGGCGCCGAAGTTGACCAGCTTCGTGACCGTACCGTCGATGATGTCCCCGACCTTGAAGTCGGCCACCGTGGAGTGCCACGGGTCCGGCTGCAGGCGGCGGATCGACAGCGAGATGCGGCCGCGCTCGTGGTTGATGTCGATGACCTCGGCCTCGACCTCTTCGCCGACGCGGTAGCCGCCCTCCGGGTTGTTGACCTTGTTCCACGAGAGCTCGCTCTTGTGGACGAGGCCATCGATGCCACCGAGGTCGACGAAGACGCCGAACGGCGCGATCGACCGGACGTGGCCCGTGACCCGCTGCCCGACCTGGAGGCTGCTGAAGAGCTCGTCGCGCTTCTCGCGACGCTCCTCGTACAGCGCGACCTTCTCGGACAGGATCAGGCGGTTGGCCTTGCGGTTGACCTCGAGGATCTTCAGCCGCAGCTTCCGGCCGACGAACGGCTGGAGCTTCTCGGCGATCTCCTGGGCCGCGTCGCGCGGCTGATCGTTCTGGGGCCGGCGCGGGAAGTCGACGATCTGGCTGATCGGCACGAAGCCGCGGATGCCGCAGTCGACGATGAGACCGCCCTTGTTGTGGTCGATGACCGGCGCCTCGATGATGACGCCCGCCTCGAACTGCTCCTGCATGGAGCGCCACTTGCGCTCGAGCCCGGCCCGGCGCAGCGACAGGACCACGTGGCCTTCGGGGGACTCCGGCTGGAGGACGTACACGAGGACGGTGTCGCCGACGTTCAGCTCCGGCTGGCTCTCGGCGTTGCGCCCGAACAGCTCGCGGTTGCTGACGACGCCTTCGCTCTTGGCGCCGATATCGACGAGGATCTCGTCCTTGTCGATGCGGACGACATTGCCTTCGACGACGTCGCCGTGCTTGAAGCTCTTGATGTCGGCGTCCTGCTCAGCGAGGAGCTCCTCCATCGTCGTCGGCTCGGGCCCGGTGGGCACGGGCTTGGCCGGTGCCGGCGCCGGTGCATCCACCTCGGCAGTGGGCGCATCCGAAGCGCCTTCCTGGGCAGAAGCGACGTCGCCTGCGGTGTCGGCCACGGCGTCGTCGGTCGTCGATGCGTCCGCGACAACGGGCTCGGCGTCCGCAACGGCCTCGGGCGTCCCCGTCTCGGGTGCGAGAGCCTCGCCATCGGCGTCGTTCGCGCCACCGGCAGCGACCGCGATTTCCGCGTCGTTCGCGCCACCGGCAGCGACCGCGGTTTCCGCGTCGTTCGCGCCAGCGGCAGCGACCGCGGTTTCCGCGTCGTTCGCGCCACCTGCAGCGATGGCCTCGTCCGTGTCGGTCACGCCACCTGCCGCGATGCCCTTCTCGGTGACGTTGCCGCCGCCGGCGGCGATCGCCTTCTCGGCGGGCACGGCGTCGGCCATGTCGGTGCGGTCGGTCGTGTCGGCCTCGGCCTCGGGGCTGTGGCTCTCGGCGGGTTCGTCGGCGACGGCGATCGCCCCGACGGTCTGCTCGGCGGTCGCGTCCGTGGCGTTCGCCTCGGTCGACTGCTCGGTCCCGCCCTGCTGGTCTTCGGTCAATTCTGTCTCCTGATGGATGAAGCTCCCTCGGAATCGAAACGGCCCGAGCGTCCGCTCAGGCCGTCGGGTCTGCGATCAAGTGGTCCGTAGGATTGGTAGGCCCGCGGTCCGCTCCTTCGAGCTCGAATCGGGATGAGCGAGACAAGTCTGCTGTTCCGCCCCGAAGGGCCCGCGGAGTCTAGCACGCACGCGCGCGCGTCTACAATCGCGCCCCGTGCCCGAGCTTCCCGATCTGGCGGTCGTCGCCGACGCCCTCCATGCCGCCCTCGCCGGCCGATCGATCGAGCGTGCGGAGTCCCCAGCTCCCCTGGCAATCCGGGGCACCCCGGCAGAGCTTCAGGCCCTCGTCGGCCAGCGCCTCGAGCGCGTCGATCGACGGGGCAAGTTCCTCGTCTTCGAGCTCGCCCGTGACCGCATCGCCGTGAACGCCATGCTGACCGGACGCCTGCAGCTCGCCGCGCCCGAGGAGAAGCGGCCGGCGAATACGGCCGTTGTCCTCGCATTCGGCTCGCGCGCGCGAGGGCCTCGTGACGGTTCTCCGTGGACGAGACGGGCCGCCTGGCTTCCTCCCGATGCCGCCGGCGTCGAGATCCGCTACCGCGACCCGAGTCAGATGGGCAAGGTCTACCTGCTCCCAGACGGCGTCGTGCGGCCGGTGGCGGGATTCGAGGACGGCGAGCAAGGCCCGGACGCAGACGACCCGGCCCTCACGCTGGAGGTCTGGAGGGAGCGAATCCGGAAGCACCCCGGAGAGCTGAAGTCGTTGCTCCGCAACCAGTCATTCGTCGCAGGCATCGGCAATGCCTACAGCGACGAGATCCTCCACGCGGCGAAGCTGAGCCCGTTCCGAAGGCGGTCGTCCCTCGCGCCCGAGGAGATTGATGCCCTCTATGTCGCCATGCGCGCGACGCTGCAAGACGCGGTCGATGTGCTGCGGGAGCGCGTGCCGCCGACGTTCGAGAAGCAGGTCCGGGACTTCCTCGCCGTCCACCGCCGAGGGGGCGAGCCCTGCCCCCGCTGCGGGACGCGGTTGAGCGAGGTCAGCTCACGCAGCGAGGCGACGACGTGGTGCCGGGGCTGCCAATCCTGAGGATCAGCTCCATCTGGCCACGGTCGCGTCGCAGGGCACCGGCAGCCGCACCGCCGCGGCCGCAGCTCAGTTGGGGATGAGCAGGACCTGGCCGATGCGGAGGCGCCCCGCATCCGGGATGTGATTGAGGCTCACGAGTGCGGAGACGGTCGTATCGAAGCGGCTCGCGATCGCGCCGAGGGTGTCGCCGCTCTTGACGCGATAGGTCCGGAAGCTCGGTCCGGGTTGCGCCGTCGCCGCGGCTGAGGTCGGGCTCGGGCTCGCGGCGGGCTTCGCCGATCCCACTGCCGGCGCCGACGACGCGGCGGACGCAGCGGGCGAGACCGCAGGCCGAGGACGATCCGTGGGCGCCGGAACGTCTTCCGTTGCGGCCGTGCCCGGCGTCGCGGTCGACACGGCGGTTGCGGGAAGGCCCGCGCGGAGACCGGAGAGGGCGAGCAGGAACAGCGTCGTCACGAGGATGACGGCAGGGATCGCCGGCCAGCGGCGCCGATCGAGGACGATCCCCAGGACACGCGAGCGCAACCCGCCCGGGTCTTCGATGACGCTCGTCGTGCGGGCCAGGCCCCAGCGGGTGGCACGTCGAACGGGAGCGGCACCGAGCCGTTCTGTGCGCGCGTTCAGCGACGCGATGTAGGTCGCGCATCCGGTGTGCTTCGGCGTGAGACACAGCCGGGCCTGCTTCTCCGGAGCGAGCGACGCCGGCGGGCTGAACGCACCGCAGCGGTGCTCCCGCGAGGGCATGCCCAATCGCCAGCCACCGGTCTCGGCAACGAGGAACGGACATCCTCGCGGGGTCGCCTGATCGGGCCCTCCCGTGACGCTGGATGCTCGCGGCAGGGCTTCGCCACGGCCGTCGACGGAGACCGTCGAGCTGCGCGGGGGGTCGGCGTGGCGCGGGGCTGCCGCGTCTGCCGTGCTCATCGTGTTGAGGATAGCCACTGGTCCCGGGCGTGAGGTTGCCCGGAAAGCACAAGATCCTGGCGACGACCTATTTTCCCGAAAGGCTGCCCTCTCAGTATCTTCGGCGCTGGAGAGCTTGACTTCCGTGTTCGGGATGGGAACGGGTATGGCCTCTCCGCTAGCGTCACCAGGATCCTGCTGCTGGATGTGATCGGCTGCGTCCATGCGCGCGATGCACGGCTTGCGCACGAGCGCGGGCGCCGAGAAGTCAGATCAACGATCGCGTCGTTGTCGAAATTTCACGATTGATCCGATTCGATCAGTCCCCTGACCCTTGGTCAGAAGCTGAAGTGGTCAAGCCCTCGACCATTAGTACCGCTCAGCTTCATTCGTCACCGAACTTCCACATGCGGCCTATCAAGCAGGTGGTCTACCTGCGGTCTTACCCGGTTTCCCGGTGGGGAACCTCATCTCCAGGCGAGCTTCGCACTTAGATGCTTTCAGCGCTTATCCCTGCCGAACATAGCTACCCAGCGGTGCCCCTGGCGGGACAACTGGCACACCAGCGGTTCG
>JAICVI010000142.1 GCA_025935415.1 Chloroflexota bacterium | reverse complement strand
GCTCGACGATCTCGACCTCGGGACGTGGCGCAGCATCCGCCAGCTCACGCGGCGCTGCCTGGAGCGGCTCGGACAATCGGCGTGTATCCATCCCTACCCACCCAATGGCGTCGGTGAAGGCACTTCCAGTCCTCGTCGGGTATGGGACCCGGGGGCGGGAAACGTTCGATCTTCGACGCGCGACGGGTCAGGAACGCTGCGCGAGCTCCGCGAGCAGGGCCTTGCCGACCTCGAACAAGTCCCCGACCACGACGAGGTCGGCGAACTCCGCGATGGGCGCATCGGGGTCACGATTGACCCCGACGATCGTGCCAGCGGTCTGCATGCCGACCTTGTGCTGGATCGCGCCGGAGATGCCGAGCGCGAGGTAGAGCTGCGGCTTCACGATCTTGCCGGTCTGGCCGATCTGCTGCGCGTACGGAATCCAGCCGCTGTCGACGGCCGCGCGTGTGGCGCCCACCGCGCCGCCGAGAGCGTCCGCGAGCTGCTGGACGAGCGCGAATCCCTCCTCCCCGCCGACACCGCGGCCGCCCGCAACGATGACCCTGGCCTCCTCGATCGGGAGCGCGGCCGCGGCCTCCTCGATCCGCTCGACGACCCTCACCAGCGGCAGCGACAGGTCGCCGGCCGGCGTCGCCTGCTCGACCTTGCCTGCCGCCGCGGCCTTCTCGGCGGTCACGACGTTGGGGCGCACGGTGACGATGCCCCACTCGCCCTCGGCGAATGCCGAGGTCGTCACGAGCTTGCCCCCGAACACGCTCATCTGGACAGAGGGCCCGCCGTCCCACGCGACGGCCGTCGCGTTCACGAGCACGGGGCGGTCGAGCAGGGCTGCGAGCGTGCCCGCGACGTCGCGGCCGTCCGAGCCGGCCCCGGTCAGCACCGCGGCCGGCGGCTCGGAGGCGAGAATCGCCGCTGCCCGTTGGGCCGCGACCTGGGCCCACGCATTGCCCTCCGCGGCCGGCTCGGCCACGGCGACGACGCGCGCGACGTAGCCCGCGAGTTCGGTGGCGGCCGCCTGCGGATCCGCGGCCACGACGATCCCCGCAGCCTCGCCGCCCGCCACCTCGGCCAGCGTTCGGGCCAATGTCGCGACCTCGCTCGAGCTCTTCGCGAGCGAGCCGTCCGCGTTCGTCTCCGCGATCACCCAGATCGTGCCGGCCATCAGATGAGCCTCCGCGACGCGAGCAGCTCGGCGATCGCCTTCGCGCCGTCCTCGGCGGTCCCGCGCACCACCTGGGTCGCGCCTCGGGCCGGGGGCTTCTCCTGGTTGGTCACCTTCGTCCTCGTCGCAGAGCCGCCCACGGCCATGCCGTCGAGCCCGAGGTCGGCCAGCGACTTCGTCACGACCTCCTTGGACCGAGCGGCCATGATCCCCTTGAGCGATGGGTAGCGCGGCTCGCCGAGCAGCTGGGTGCCGACGATGAGCGCCGGCATCGGCGCCTCGAGCACGTCGAAGCCGGTCGGGCTGATGCGGCGAACTCGAACCGTTCCCGCCGCAGGATCGGGCTCGATCTTCGCGGCCGACGAGAGGTACGGCAGCTTGAGCTTCGTCGCCACCGCCGCGCCGATCACGCCACCGACCCCGTCCGAGGTGTCGAAGCCCGCAAGAACGAGGTCGTACTCGAGCTGGCCCAGCGCCGCGACGAGCGCGGCGATGGTGGACCCGTAGTCGGAGCCGGCCAGCGCCGGATCGGTCACCAGGACGCCACGATGTGCGCCCATCGCGAGGCCCTTGCGCATCGTCTCGATGCCATTCGGCGGCGCCATCGACAGGAGCGTGACCTCGCCATCGTGCGCCTCGACAAGCTTCAGGGCTGCCTCGAGGACGTACTCGTCGTTGCCGTTGATGACCGACGGGGAGGCGGCGCGGTCGAGCCGCCCGTCGGGCCCGAGGCGCTCGGCGGCGGCTGCGGGATCCGGGACGGGCTTGGTCAGGACGACGATGCGAAGCGGCACGCTCCAGGGGCCTCCTGCTCGATCAGGGCGAGTGCCGATGATAGGGCCGCTCTGGTCGAGCAGCCCGGTCCGGCCCGTTCAGGGCCCCTCGAGTCAGGCCTCGAGGTCGACGTCCGCCCAGCGGATCCAGGCCCCGTCGATGAGCTCGGGCGCGACCGCGACGTGGAGCTCGCCGTCCCCGGTCGGGTCGAGATGCTCGATCTGGATCGTGTGCTTGCCCGGGGTTGCGCGCCACTCGAGCTCGAATGCGTGCGCCCGCGGGTGCGCCGACCAATCCTCCAGGAGCTGGACCCCGTCCACTCGGACGCGGACATGGTCGGAAGCCCGGACGTCGATGGCGTACACGCCCGCGGATTCGATCATGAGGGTGCCCGCGTACTGCACCGCAAACCCCGCCTTGGCATCGTCGAGCCAATAGCCGCCGGGGCTGTGCCTGCCCCAGTCGAAGTCGATCGACTTCTCGACGCGGGCGAACAGCTCCGGGTCGTGCGCGCCGGTCCCGCGGTAGGTGGCGCAAAACGTGCCGACCGGGGCGCCCTTGACGCCGCACGCCGGCGACGTCTCGATGACCTCCCCGTCCACGAACTGCTGGCCGGGGTACTCCTCGAAGTAGACCGGGATCGACTGGGTCACGCCGCCGCCCTGGAGCTGGCGCGCGAAATGGAGGTGGGGCATGCAGCCCGTGAAGCCGGTCCGCCCCGACAGCGCGATCTCCTGCCCGACCTGGACCACGTCGCCGACCCTGACCTCGACCGCACCGAGGTGACCGTACTGCGTGGAGCTGCCATCCGGGTGGTCGATCGTGACGTAGTTGGCGTGGTCGAGGAGCGCGGCGCCGCCGCAGGCCGTCTCCCCGCTGTGGACGTAGCTGACCACGCCGCTCGCGGCGGCGAGCACCGGCGTGTTGAGGTGGAGCCCGAAGTCGTAGGCGTACTCGGAGCGGCCGTTGTGGCTGTAGGCGCTGTTCCAGCCCTGCTCGATGGGCACCTCCAGGCCCGGCGCGAACGGCAGCCTGTAGCCCGTGGGGTCACCCGGCCGCAGCACGCGCGGGTCCGGGACCGTCGACGGCGTCGTCGTGCCCGCCAGGGCCATGCCGGGGCCCGCGAGGGCAAGGAGGAGCAGGGCAAGCGAAGGCGCGAGGATCGAACGACGCCCGAACCTGGGGCGACCGCGAACAGGCAATGGGGGCTCCGCTGGGTTTGGGATTCAGGGTGGATGCGAGCGGGCGATGCGGGCCAGCTGGCTCGGGGAGCCTAGCCCGGTCCCCGAAATCGAACATTGCAAGCAATCGAGCCGCCGCGCGCCTGCGCCGTGCGGCATGACTGCAAGCCCTGGAGGGCCGCTCGTCCGGCAGTCGAGCGTGAGCGGGTTGGCAGCGCGGCCGGCCGTGGCGGCCTTCGATCGGCGGAGGGCTCAGTCCGGCTTGCCGAGGAGCGAGCGCGCGATCACGAGACGCTGGATCTGCTGCGTCCCTTCGTAGAGCTGGGTGATCTTCGCGTCGCGCATCATCCGCTCGACCGGGTAGTCGTCCGTGTAGCCGTAGCCGCCCAGGACCTGGACGGCGTCGGTCGTCACCGACATCGCGTTGTCGCCGGCGACGAGCTTCGCGAGGCTCGCCCAGCGTGCGGCATCGCGAGCGCCGGCCTCGATCTCCACGGCCGCCTTGTACGTGAGCTGCCGGGCCGACTCGACCTTCGCGTCCATGTCCGCGAGCATCGCCTGGACCATCTGGAGCTCGCCGATCCGCTTCCCGAATTGCTTGCGGTCGCGGGCGTACGCCACGGCGACGTCGAGCGCGCCCTGGGCGATCCCGACGGCCTGGGCGGCGATGCCCGGACGGGACCGATCGAAGGTACCCATCGCGAGCTTCCAGCCGTCGCCCTCCTCGCCGATTCGGTTCGCCGCGGGAACGCGAACACTGTCGAACGAGAGCTCCGCGGTCGGGCTGCCGCGGATGCCGAGCTTGTGCTCCAGCCGGTCGACGGCGAACCCCGGCGTCGGGACCTCGACGGCGAAGCACGACAGGCGCCTGTGGCGCGGCGTGTCCTCGTTCGCGTCGGTGACCGCGAAGACGCTGATCACGCTGGCCACGCTGCCGTGGGTGATGAAGCGCTTGCCGCCGTCGAGGACGTAGTCGTCGCCGTCCCGAACGGCCCGCGTCCGAGTTGCCGCCGCGTCCGAGCCCGCTTCGGGCTCGGTCAGCGCGAACGCGATGAGCTTCCTGCCGGACGCGAGATCAGGGATCAGGCGAGCCTTTTGCTCCTCCGTGCCGCCGAGGAGGATCGGAAGGGAGCCGAGCCCCTGGACCGAGAGGATCAGGCTGGAGGTCGTGCAGGCACGGGCGATCTGCTCGATGGCCAGGCACTGGGTGAGCAGGTCTGCGCCGACGCCGCCGTACTCCTCCGGGAATGGCAGCGCCAGGACGTCCTGCGACGCGAGGAGCTGGCGGATGTCCTCGGGAAACTCCCCCGTCCGATCGATCTCGGCGGCGCGAGGCGCGATCCGCTCATCCGCGAGCTGCCGGAGGGTGTCGCGCAGGAGCACCTGCTCCTCGGTGAGACGGTAGGTGGAGTGTCCCGGATCGGCCACGGTGGAAGCGTAGCGGGGGAAAGCGACGAGGTCGCCGCGGCGCGGCTACTGCAGGACGGGCAGGGCTCTCGAACCCGGCTGGGTCGGCGCGAGCGACTCCGCGAGCAGCTCGGCGATGTCGATCGCCTTGACCGAGCCGCCCGTGCCGGACTGGGCCGCTTCGAGCCCGTCCTTGAGCATCGTCATGCAGAACGGGCACTCGGTGGCGACGGTCGAGGCGCCGGTCGCGAGGGCCTGGGCCGTGCGCGACTCGTTGATCCGCGTGCCGCGCGTCTCCTCCATCCACATCCGGCCGCCGCCGGCGCCGCAGCAGAAGGTGTTCTTGCCGCGGTTGTCCATCTCGCGCAGCTCGAGGCCGGCGATCGAGCCGAGGACCTCACGCGGCTGGTCGACGATGCCGTTGTAGCGGGTGAGGTAGCACGAGTCGTGGAGCGTCACGGAGCGGCCGGTCCCGCCGCTGCCATCGGCCCCGGCATCGGCGTCCACGACGCGCAGCCGGCCGGCGGCGAGGAGCTCGCGAAGGTAGGCCGCGTGGTGGATCACGCGGAAGTGGCCGCCCAGCTGGCCGTACTCGTTGCCGATCGAGTTGAAACAGTGCGGGCACGCGGTCACGATCGTCCGTTCTCCCATCCGGTAGCGGTTGAGCGTGTCGACGTTGCCCTGGGCGAGCATCTGGAAGACATAGTCGTTACCCATCCGCCGCGCCGGGTCGCCGGTGCACGACTCCTCCTGGCCCAGGATCGCGAAGTTGATCCCGGCCGCGTTCATGCACGTCGCGAACGCGCGGGCGACCTTGCGGTTGCGCTCGTCGAAGGCGGCCGCGCAGCCGACCCAGTAGAGGACCTCGAGGTCGTCCAGCGTGCCCTCCGCCGCAAGCTCGGCGACCGTCGGGACGGCGAAGGGCAGTCCCCTGGTCCAGTCGGTGCGCGTCGTCGGCGGCTGGCCCCACGGGTTCGCGACGCCCTCCATGTTCCGGAAGGCGGTGTTGAGCTCCGTCGGGAACTTCGAGTCCTCCAGCACCAGATTCCGCCGCAGGCCGACGATCTTGTCGACGTGCTCGATCAGCACCGGGCAGGCCTCGACGCAGGCGCCGCAGGTCACGCAGTCCCAGACGGCATCGAACGGGATGGCGTTGTCGACGATCGGCGAGAGCATCGCCTTCTGGTCGATCGTGTCGGTCAGTCCGAACGTCGCCGCCGACGGGGAGTTCGGGATCAGGGGGAGCCCGTGCTCGGCCTCGACCGACATGTCCCGGATGCCCATGATGAAGTGCTTCGGATTGAGCGGCTTGCCGGTGTTCCACGCCGGGCAGGCCTGCTGGCAGCGGCCGCACTCGGTGCAGGTGAAGCCGTCGAGCATGTCCTTCCAGCCG
>JAICVI010000062.1 GCA_025935415.1 Chloroflexota bacterium | reverse complement strand
TTTCCGGAAGCGCCTTATCCACGAGATTCGGACTTCCTTTGCGCATTCCGGTGCTTGCGTCCACAGCCTGTCCACGCGGAACCCGTCACGCGCAGGGTTGCGTTGTGGTACGCGGACGACGGCTGCCGCGCGCCCTCCGCCGCGGTGTTCTCCTCGGCGAGGCCATGTCCCGGTAGCCACGGTCAACGTCGGTTTGGCCGGGGCCGGCGCCAGTCACGCGACTTGGTGCAGCACGAGCACCACCGAGACGAGGTTGGCCACGAACTGCGGGTGCGCGGGCCCATTGAGCGGGACCGAGCCAGGAATCACGAACCCCGGCAGCGCGAACGCGGCCGGGAATCGAAACGCCCAGAGGAACCGCCGACTCCTTCTCGATCCCCACCGCAACCGATGCAAGCACCTGTCGCGGAGCTCGATACAAGTACCGAGCGAGATCGCTAGGTTTTCGTGGCCCCTCTGGGCAAGACGAAGATTACGTGGGCGCTGCAGGGCAGCGATACCCACTTATCCACGAGTTTCGCGATTCAACCGCCCAAATCGGCTCGGCCGTCCACATTCCGTCCACGAAGCTCCGCCGCGAGGGCCGGCGCGACCTTGCCGTGGACCCGGACATCGCGGTCGCGGTACTCGATCTCGATGGTCCCGCGCTCGCGAACGCGCGCCAGCAGCTCGCCCTCGGTGTAGGGCAGAAGGACGTCGACCTCCTCCCACAGCGAGGCGAGGAGCGCCGAGAGCTCGAGCCGCAGCGTGTCCAGCCCGAACCCGGTCAGCGCGGAGACGAGGACGGTGCCGCTGACCGCGGGCGCCATGGATGCTGCGTTGTGCGTGGCGCCGTTGCCGTTGCCGGGCACCCCGGGGCTCACGAGATCGGCCTTGTTGTACGCAACGAGCCGCGGCTTGTCGCCGGCGCCGAGCTCGTCGAGGACCTGCTGGACCGTTGCGCGGTGCTCGGCGGCGTGCGGGTCGGCCGCATCGACGACCTCGATCAGCACGTCCGCGCGATTCACCTCTTCCAGCGTCGCCCGGAAGGCATCGACGAGCTGGTGCGGGAGCTTGTGGATGAAGCCGACGGTATCGGTGAGGATCGCCGCCTGGCCGTCGCCGAGCTTGACCTGGCGCGACGTCGGATCGAGCGTGGCGAAGAGCTTGTCCTCGGCCAGCGTGACCTCCGAGCCGACGAGCGCGTTGAGCAGGGTCGACTTCCCGGAGTTCGTGTAGCCCACGATGCCGACCGTCGACATGAGCCGGCGGTCGCGCCCGCGAGCCGCCGTCTGGCGGGCCTGCCGGACGTCCTCGACGCGCTCCTTCATCTTCTTGATCCGATCGCGGATGACGCGCCGGTCGGTCTCGAGCTGGCTCTCGCCCGGTCCCCGCGACCCGATGCCGCCCTGGGTCCTCGAAAGGTGGGTCCAGAGTCGCGTCAGCCGGGGGAGCTGGTATTCGAGCTGCGCGAGCTCGACCTGGAGCCGGCCCTCGTGCGTGCGCGCGTGCTGGGCGAAGATGTCGAGGATCAGCCGGCTGCGGTCGATGACCTTGACCTTGACCAGCTCCTCCAGCGTCTTCTGCTGGGTCGGCGAGAGCTCGTCGTCCGCGACGAGGAGGTCGAACCCGGTCTCGTTCTTCGCCGCGATCAGGTCCTCCGCCTTGCCCTTGCCGACGTACCAGTGCGGGTCGACATGACGGCGGTTCTGCCACTCGGCGCCGACGACGTCGGCGCCGGCCGTGACGGCGAGGTTCGCCAGCTCCGCGAGCGAATCCTCGGCGTTCCAGCCGGCCTCCTCACCCGTGTCGACGGCCACGAGGAAGGCCTTCTCCTGCGGGACTTCGAGCTCGATCAGCTTTGGTGCCATGAACGCGGAAGTCTAGCCGCGGTGTCGCCGATCGCCCGCTGAGCCGGGCTTGACGCTCGGCTGACCGCCGGACATCCTCCGATCACCGGCGATGGGGCCCGCCGTACCCAACCGCCCAGCTGGGCTGATGGCTCCTGACCAACCGCTGTTGCTGTCAGGAGGAGCCCCGTGCCGATCATCCTCATCGCTGCCGGCGGGGCCGCGGGCGCCGTCAGCCGCTACCTCGTCGACACGATCGTCTCGGAGCGGTTCGCGGGCGCTTTCCCGCTCGGGACCCTCGTCATCAACATGAGCGGCTCCTTCCTGCTCGGGCTGCTGTTCGCCCTCGCGGTCGAGGAGGCCCGCCTGCCCTCCGAGGTCCGCCCCGCCCTGATGATCGGCTTCCTCGGGGCGTACACGACGTTCTCGACCCTGATGCTGGAATCGTGGCGGCTCGTCGAGGACGGTGCGCTGGCGCTGGCCGTGGTGAATCTCGCCGGATCGATGGTCCTCGGGGTCGTCGCCGTCGTCGCCGGCATGGCCATCGGGAGGGCGATCGCATGAAGCTCGAGGGCCAGGTCCTCCTGGCGCGCATCTACATCGGCGAATCCGATACCTGGCACGGACGCCCGCTCTACGAAGCGATCGTGCACCTGTTGCGGGAACGCGGGCTCGCCGGCGCGACGGTCATCCGGGGCATCGAGGGCTTCGGCGCGCGGCAGCACCTGCACACGACCCGGATCCTGTCGCTGACGACGGACCTCCCGATCCTGATCGAGGCGGTCGACCAGGAGGACCGCCTCCGCGCGGTCCTGCCGGAGATCGACGCCATGGTCGGCGACGGGCTGATCACGCTCGAGAAGGTCGATGTCATCGCCTACCGGGCGACGCCGTCGAGCTAGGCGTTCCCGGGGTTGACCACGAGCTTGCGCTTCGGGGGCAGGTGGAAGACCCGGCCGTAGCGAACCGTCGTCGGCAGGCCCTGCGCTCGACCGACCACGTCGGCGGCCGCGGCGATCGCCGCCTTCCGCGCGGCATCGAGGTCGTCGAACGGGTCGATCGTGACCGTGAGTCCCCTGGACGTCACCGCCGAGTCCCAGACCCCGGCCGCCCGGCCATCGACCAGGAGCACGGGCGAGATCCAGCCGGACGTCCGCGAGATCCGCTTGAGGTGCGCCGGCGGGAAGAGCTGTTCGCGGAGGCCCCCGCCGACGATCAGCGGATCGAACCCGCCGACCAGGTGGACGGCGCCGCGCCGCGGCCGGGTCGATTCGATCGCGTCGAGGTCCGCCGTCCTGGCGAGGGCCCGCACGCCGTCGACGTCGACCTCGGTCAGTCGGTCGCCGAGGCCCGCGATGACGGGCTTCATCGCGGCGGCGACGGTGACGCCCCACCAGCGCAGGAGCTCCCTGAGCGTGGCCGGCCCGTAGGCCGCGAGGTAGCGCTCGACGATCGTGGCAAGCGCCTGCTGCTCGTCAATCTCTCGCCAGCCTTCGATCCAGCGCGAGGCCCGAACGAACCGCACACCGGCATCCTGCCCGGCCGATTGCACGAGGTAGTGCCGGTCCGACGCCACCTTCAGCGTGCTGCCCCAGCTCCCGAGCAGGAGCTTCCCCTGCTTCGGGCCGTGCCGGCGCCCGACCTCCTCCGCCAGCTCCGCTCGAGTGCGCGGGCGGCCGTCGTCCAGGATCTCGCCGATGGCATCGATGAGCCGGTCCATCTCCGGCTCCGTGACGCCGAACCAGCGCAGCCACGCCGGGCGCCGCCAGTTGTCCTTGCCGCCCAGCGCGGCCGCGATCACGGGCACGTCCTCGGCCGCGAAGAGGTGGAGCGTGCCGCGCATCGCCCACGAACGGACGAGCGTTCGATCGCGGAGCGCGGCGCTCGTCGCCCCGGTGGCGGGCGTTGAGCCGCGCGGGGCCTTCGATCGAAGGGCGATCGACAGCGCGGCGGACGACGTGACCTGCGCCTGGACGCCGACGAGCGTCCGCGCCACCTCGCCGGGGCTCGCCGCCCTCGCGCGACCGAGGAGCTGCCGGTCGATCCGCCAGGCGTGGACGCGCGCGGGGTCGATGCGGGGCCTGGCTCGCGCCGTCCTGGCTGCTGCCCTCACGCTCGCGCCGCCATGGCCAGCTCGCGAGCGCGAACCAGCACCCGCTCGCGCGGGGATGCCGCGGCATCCAGCCACTCGATGTCCGGCTCGGAGCGGAACCACGTGGCCTGGCGCTTCGCGAACTGCTCGTTGCGGCGCGCGTCGAGCTCGATCGCCTGCGCGAGGGTGAGCTCGCCGTCGAGGACGGCCCAGGCCTCGCGATAGCCCATCGCGGAGAAGGCCGGGAGTGCAGGGTCGAAACGCTCCCGCAGGGCTCGGGCTTCCTCGACGAGCCCGGCGTCGAACTGCTCCCGCGCGCGCCGGCCGATCCAGTCCCGATGGCTCGCGGGTGCGAGGCGCAGGCCGAGCCAGGCGATCGGACCGGCGTACCCGAGCGGTGGCGGCGGCGGGGCGTCGCCACGGAGCTCGGCGATCTCGAGGGCGCGCGCGACCCGTCGCGGGTTCGCCAGGTCGATGCGCGAGGCCAGCCGCGGCGCGAGCCTGCGCAACCGCTCGACGGCCGCGTCGAGGCCGTCGGTGGCGATGCGGCGCTCGACCGCCGCGCGGACGTCGGCATCGGACGGCAGGGCCTCGGTGTCGAGCCCACGGGCGACCGCCCGGAGGTACAGCCCGGTGCCACCGACCAGGATCGCGAGACCGCGACGCTCGGCGATCCCGGCGAGGGCCCCGCGGGCGTGCCGGACGAAATCCGCAACGGAGAACGCCTCGTCGGGCTCGACCAGGTCCAGCCCGTGATGCGGCACCTCGGCGCGATCGCGGGGAGGAACCTTGGCCGTCCCGATGTCGAGCCCGCGGAACACCTGGCGCGAATCGGCGGAGATGATCTCCGCGGGCAGTCCCTCGTCGCGCAACGCCCGGGCGACCTCGATCGACACGCCGGTCTTGCCGGTCGCGGTGGCGCCGGCGATGACGAGCAGCGGCGGCGAGGCGGACGGCATCGACGCCACTCTGCCATGTCTCGCGCTCGTGCAACGCCCACCCCGTGACGCCCGACTACGCTCGCCCTCCAGAGGCGACAGCCGGAGGCTCGAGATGACCGTCACGACCCAGGACATCCAGCAGGTCCTCAACGCCCATGCGGACCAGATCGGCGCACGGATCGGCGCGAATCCCGCCGAGACGCAGCAGGCGATCTCCGCCTCCCTGCCGGCGCTGCTCGCCGGTCTCCAGCAGCAGGCGGCCGCTGGCGGGACCGGGCTCCAGCAGGCGATCGAGCAGGATCACGACGGCTCGATCCTCGATGACATCGCTGGCTACCTGAACGGCACCGCGAGCCTCGACCCGCGGACGACCAACGGCGGCGGCATTCTCGACCACGTGCTCGGCGGCCAGCAGCCGGCCGTCCAGCAGGCGCTGAGCGCCAGGACGGGTCTCACCTCCTCGACCATCGCGCAGCTCCTGCCGATCCTCGCCCCGATCGTGATGGGGATGCTCGGTCGTCAGGCGCGCTCGGGCACGAGCGGTGGCTCCGGTGGTGGGCTGGGCGACCTCGGCAGCATCCTCGGCGGGCTGACCGGCGGGACATCGACCTCGGGCTCCGGTGGCCTGGGCGACATCCTCGGCTCGATCCTGGGCGGCAGCCAGAACCGCTGATCCCGGCCCCGAGGGGCCGTCCCCCGGAGACCGCGGGGGAAGCGTGCGAGGGTGTTCCTCGCGACGCGCTGTCAGGCCCCGGAGTCGCTCACCACCCGCCCGTCGCCGAGCTCGATCACGCGGTCGGCGAGGTCGATCAGGGTCGGGTCGTGGGTCGCGACGATCGCCGTCACGCCTTCCGTCTTGATGAGGTGCTGCAGCAGCACCATGATCGCGCGGCCGGTCTGGGAGTCGAGCTGGCCTGTCGGCTCGTCCGCGAGCAGGAGTGACGGCCGGTTGGCCAGGGCCCTCGCCACCGCGACGCGCTGCTGCTCGCCGCCGGAGAGCTCGTGCGGCCGGTGGTTGATCCGATCCCCGAGCCCGACGAGCTCCAGCAGCTCGCGGACGCGACGATCGCGCTCCCGCGGCTCCGCGCGCACGAGCCGCAGCGGGACCTCGACGTTCTCCGCGGCCGACAGGATCGGCATCAACCCGAAGGCCTGGAACACGAACCCGATGTTGCGGCGGCGGAAGTCGATGAGCTTCCCTTCCGGCACCTCCGAGACGGCCAGCCCGTCGACGCTGACGCTGCCGTGCGTCGGGCGGTCGAGAGCGCCGATCAGCGAGAGGAAGGTCGTCTTCCCGGAACCGGAGCGACCTCTGAGCGCGACCAGCTGGCCTCGCCCGATCCGGAGGTTGATGTCCGCGAGGGCGTGGACCGCGCCGCCGGGCATCTCGTAGTCTCGCGAGAGCTCCCGCGTCTCGACGATCGGTATTGCGACCGGCTCAGGCGTCGCGGGGCGCTGCTCGGGGCGGGCGTAGCGGAGGTCAGTCATGGCCGTTCGCCCCCTGTCCGTCCGCCCCGTGCCCGTTCTCGCCGGAGCGGTCGCGATCCGGCCAGATCTCGATGTGGTCGTCCTCGAGCACGAGACGGACGCGCCGCTCCAGCCCGAGCGTCTCGACGTGGGCCCGCGGCAGCTGCAGGCGTCCGGCCCGGTCGAGGACCGCGAGCTCCTCGGCGATGACGTGGTGGTCGCCGGCCTCCGAGATGGCCCGGCGCCGGAGCGTCTCCGTGCTGGTCCGGCCGTCGCGGATCGCGATCGTCCGCGTCACCTGCTCGCTCACGAGCGGGTCGTGCGTCACGACGACGATCGTGACGCCGAGCTCCTGGTTCACCGTGCGCAGCAGGTCGAAGACCTCGTGGGCGGTGGTCGAATCGAGCTCGCCGGTGGGCTCGTCCGCGAAGAGGACCGAGGGCTCGTTGGCAAGCGCGACCGCGATGGCAACGCGCTGCTGCTCGCCGCCGGACAGCGCCGAGGGGTGGTGATGCCCGCGCTCGCCGAGGCCGACGCGCGCCAGGAGCTCGGTCGCGCGGGCCTCGCGCTGGGCCTTCCCGACGCCGTTGAGGAGCATCGGCAGCTCCACGTTCTGTCGCGCCGTCAGGTACGCGAGGAGGTTCCGGGCGGTCTGCTGCCACACGAACCCGATCACGCTCCGGCGGTAGCTGGTCCGCTCGCGGCGGCCCATGTCGCCGAGGTCGTGGCCGGCCACGACGGCCCGCCCCGCCGACGGGATGTCGAGGCCCGCGAGGATGTTCATGAGCGTGCTCTTGCCGCTTCCGGAGGCGCCCACGAGCGCGATGAACTCCCCCGCCTCGACGAGCAGGTCGAGGCCCTGGAGCGCGACGACCTCGAGGTCCGCGACCTTGTAGATCTTCACGAGGTTGTCGCAGACGATGAGCGCGGTCCCGGCCGGCAGCGCACCGCTCCGTCTGGCCGCGGTCGGGAATGCTGGCGGGCGCGAGGCATCGCCACCCAGCTCGCGCGCGGGCAGGTCGACCAGCTCGGCGGTGTCCTCGAGGTCTCTCACGGCAGCTCCAGCACGGATCAAGTCTCGCCGATGCGAAGCGCGTCGGCCGGGCGGACGCGGCGAGCCAGCCAGGTCCCGAGCCCGACGGCGGCGCCGACGACCATGATCAGCGCGACCGCGAGGGCCGCGAGGGCCAGCCAGTCGAAGTACAGCGGCACCCCGCTGACGCCCACGAAGGTCGCCAGCCCGAGTCCCGGCTCGACGAGCAGTGCGATCCCGATTCCCAGCCCGATCCCGGGGATCACCGCGATGAGGACCGGCGGCCCGTGCTCCATCACGGTCAGCCCGAGCGACTGGCGGCCGGTGACGCCGAGCGTGCGCAGGTACGCGAGGTCGCGTGTTCGACCGGCCGCCGAGAGGACCATCGCCCCGACGATGGCGAGGGCCATGTAGATCGCCGCGACGACCAGCGCAGCGGTGTAGCCGGTGACGATGACCGACTCCAGCGGGGCGTCGCGCA
This sequence comes from Chloroflexota bacterium, assembly GCA_025935415.1. GTDB lineage: Bacteria > Chloroflexota > Limnocylindria > Limnocylindrales > CSP1-4 > UBA5189. The sequence continues at coordinate 3,542 of JAICVI010000062.1, read as the reverse complement.
GCGCGGCGAAGGCGTCGTAGCGGGAGATGACGCGGGCGGCCGCGCCGGTGTCGCTGATCGCCGATACGAGCCCGGGACGGATGTCGGAGGCCGCGCGGACCCACATGACCCCGGCGCCGCGCGGACGGTCGAGCGCCGCCTGGACCCACGGCAGCGGCGCGATCGCGAACGCGGAGCGATCGTCGATCCCCGGGAAGGTGTCGCGGCGCTCGACCAGCTGGAAGACCAGCCACTGCCCCGCAAGGTTGGTCTTGAACGTGTCGCCGAGGCCGAGATGGGCACTGCCGACGGGCATCCGGGTCGAGAGGATCGCGGGGATCGGGGCCTCGGCGGTGCCCGGTTTCGCCGGTGGCGCGGCGGCGAACACCGCGGGCCAGCGCGGTTCGACGGGCGACCCGGCGACGACCGCCGCGTACTCCTCGGGCTCGATGGCGGCCATGTCGATCGAGGCGCGCTGGCCGACCGTGCTCTGGAACGAGGCGGTGGGGTCGACGAGGCCACGGGCGACCGATTGCACGCCCGGGACGGCCCTCAGCTGCTCGATCGCCGGCATCGAGCCGAGGCCGATGCGCTCGACCCGGAAGTCCGCCCCGACCTCGACGTACGAGGCCGTGAGCTGGCCGCGGTCGATGCTCGCGGCGAGGGTCGAGGCGAAGGCCCCGAACGCGGCCGTCAGCAACAGCACCAGCAGCGGCAGGTTCGCGGCGCCGGGGTGCCGCCCGATCGTGCGAAGCCCGAGCACCGGCACGAAGTCGCGCCGGCGCGCCGCGAGCCAGCCCAGTGCCCGGATGGGCAGCGGGTAGAGGCGCAATGCGAGGATGCCCGCCGCAAGCCCGGCGAGAACCGGCACGGCCGCGAGCAGCGGGTTGATGGTGGCTGTACCGGCGCTCGCTCCCGTGGCGGCCCCGACGCCGCCCGCGCCCGTCGGTGCCGCGAGGCCGCGCTGCCGCAGGAGGAGCGTCGCGGCCGCGGCGAGGAAGACGATCGTGCCCTCGACGACGAGCCGCCGCGTGGTCACGGCGCGGATCGGCATGTCGTCGCGTTCGAGGTTGCCGAGGGGCCGCCTGGCGGTCGACCAGCTGGCCCCGATGAGCAGCAGCGTGGCAACGGCGGCCACGGCGATGGCGAGCTCCGCGGACAGCGGGCTCGAGCGGGCAGGGATCGCCACCGTCGCGAGCGCCAGGCCCAGGAGGGCCGCGCCACCGGTCACCACGATCCCCTCCCAGAGCTGCGTTCCGAGCACCAGGAATCCGGATGCCCCGCGGCCGCGCGCGAGGGCGAGCGTCGGGCGGCGCCGGCGCACGAGCAGCTGCGCGACCATCGCGATCGCGCCGGCCGCGAGGCCGAACGGTCCGAGCGTGGCGATCGAGAGGACGGTCTCGGTGAGCGCGCGCTGCGTCGCGAAGGCTTCCAGGATGCCCGGGAGCCCGGTGCGGATGTCGATGGTGCGGGTGGCGCCCGTCGCGGCGGCGCCGGCGTTGACGCCGAGCCGGCGCAGATCGGACTGCAGCTGCGGGACCTGATCGGACTCGAACCGGTCCGGGGACGTCGGGTAGCGCCACTCGTACTGGAAGGGCAGGCGGCTGGCGGCAAGGTTGGGGTACATCTCCGGCGGCACGTACGCCGTGACCCATGCAAGGGGCTCGTCGGGGTTGCCGTGCTGCACGGCGCGGAGCAGGTCCGTGTCCGCGAACCAGTACGGATCGGTCTCGTCGAGCGGCTCGTACAGGCCGACGATCTCGACCTCGGTGGGTGCCAGCGTGAACGGGATGCCCTGGATCGACGGGTCGCTGCCGTCCAGCCGCAAAGTGAAGTCGTCGCCGAGCTTGATGCCGACCTCCTCGGCAGCCGCGGTCGAGATCGCGGCCTCGAAGACGGCCGGTGGGGCGGACGGTCCCGTGGTCGGGTCCGACCCCGAGTTCACGGCCACGGTCTGCAGCGCGACGCCGCGATCGACGGGCCAGCGCCCGGAGACGAGCTTTGTCCGATCGGTGACGCCGTCCTGGTAGCGGAAGAGGAGCCGCGTCTCGTAGCTCGGCGGATCGAGGACGATGAGCCTGACCGAGGTGAACCGCAGCCGGCGATCGGCGACGATGTTCGTGATCGCCGGTGAGAACTGCGCGGCGATCCCATCGCCCCGTTCGCGGATCGGCCCTACGCCATCGCCGGCCTTCACGCCGATGTTGCCGCTGAACGACGCCGAGATGCTCCGCTGGACCGGCGACGCGACGCGCACGGCGTACTGGAGCGCGTCGTCGGAGACGCGATTGAAGAGCCGCGGCGCTGCCGCGAACACGAAGCTCGTCCCGGCCACGAGCACGAAGATCAGGAGGATCACCCCGCGCTCGGTCCCGAGGCGGCGCAGGAGGAGCCCGGCGGCCCACAGCGATCGCACGGTCAGTCCTCGCCCATCCGCAGGACGCTGCCCACGCCGATGCGCCGCAGCACCGCCCCGATCACGATCACGGCGACGGCGAGCGCCGCGGCGCTGCCGAGATCGAGCAGCAGGATCCCGTCCCAGGGGACGTGGATGACCACGGGCGGCACGGGCGTGGTGGCGCGCTGGGTCACGGTCACGAACGGCAGCACCAGCCAGCCGATCAGGAGCCCGAGGGTCGTGCCCGCGGCGATGCTCACGAGCACGAGACTGCCGTTCTCCAGCCACAGCGACGTCGCCAGCTGCCGCCCGGAGAGGCCGAGGGCGCGCAGCAGCGCGAACTCCGTGCGCCGCTGGCGGGCCCCCACGGCGGTGCTCACGGTGAGGCCCACGATCGCGAACAGGCCCGTGGCCACGAACCCCAGGGTGAGCGCGCCGATGATCCCGAGGGCGACGGGATCCGTGCTGAGGCTGCGCGTCCGATCGAGCACGGTCACGAGCTTGACGGTGTTGAACGGACTCGCGCGGAGGTCCGACGCCAGCTGCTCGACGTCGCCGCCCCTGGCGGAGAGCCACCACTCGTCGGGGTCGCGAACGCCGCTCGTGCCCTGGAGCCGGAGCAGGCCGAGGGTGGCTTCGTCGAGGATCACCAGCGGCTGGGCCGGATCCGTGCTCGGGAAGCTCTCGACCACGCCTGTGATCTGGAGGCGGCGGCCGCGGCCCCCGAGGTCGGCCGTGAGAACGTCGCCTTGCCCGGCCTCCAGGCTGTCCGCGAGGGGGCGGTTGACCAGCACCGGGACCGGGTCGTTGTAGCTGGCGACCGATGCCGGCAGGAAGCTCAGGACCGCGCCCGGCAGCTGGTTGCCCCCGCCGAAGATGGCACCCATCTCGCCCTCGCCGGTGAGGTTGATCGTGGCATCGGGCCCACCATCGTCCTGGACCGCGGTTGGGACATTGCGGCCGAGACCCATCCGAGGCGTCCACGGCTCCCCGACGCTGCCGTCGAGGGGCACGTCCGTCCAAAGTCCCGCCTCCGCGGCGCCGGCTTCGACCTTCGTCACGCCGAGCTGGGCATTCGAGGTGAGCGTGTTTTCCGGGAGCCAGACCTCTTCGCCGAGCGCGGCAAGCTCGAGCGGTCCGTCGAGGTGCGCGCCCACCCCGGCCG
>JAICVI010000127.1 GCA_025935415.1 Chloroflexota bacterium | reverse complement strand
TGCAAGCCGCGTCGAGGAGCCGTAGCCGGGACGGCTCCACGAGACCATCCGGAGCCCGCGCTCTCGCGCCGCGGCCGTGAATGCCTCGAACGGCAGCCCGGACGCCGGCGTTCCGGCGTGGAACAGCAAGGGCGCCTCCTCGCTGGCGACGGGCGCCTCATCGATCCAGAGGTCGAGGGAGCGGCCATCAGGAAGGCGGAGCCGGGTCGTAGGCGTCGGACTGGCCGTCATGCCGTGCCCTCGAGCGCGCCGTCCAACGTCCGAGCCCTGGCTGCTGGCGAGCAGCGCTCCTGGATGGCGGAGGTCATCGCGAGGGCACTCAGCGAAGGCGCCGTCGCAGGCGCTCGATTTTTTCCGGACGCAGGCCACCGCGCTCGAGGTAGGCCGCGACGCTGCCGTGGCGGTCCTCGATCGTGGCGATGACCCGGGCCATCGCGGCTGCGGGCGTGGTGCTCAGCTTCAGCCGACGGGCGCGCTCCGCCTCGTCCGGCGCGCTCTCCAGCCAGGAACCGAGGGTGGCGGCGAGGTTCGGGCCGGAGAACGAGTAATCCTGGCCGATCGCCTCGAGGGAGACTCCGGCGAGCCGCAGCAGGAGCGCCGCCACGAGTCCGGTTCGATCCTTCCCGCCCATACAGTGGACGACCACCGGGCCATCCGCGTCGGCGACGGCGGCGAGCGCAACGGCGAAGCGTGCCCGGTTGCGCTCCAGGAACTCCACGTACGAGTAGGCATAGTGATCCGCCGCATCCTCCACGCCGTCGACGTGGGTGTCGAGCTCGCGGAAGAACTCGGCGCTGTCCTCGTAGCTGGGCCCGAGGACGGCCACGTGCACGACCTCGACGGCGCCGCCAAGACTCCGCGGCGGGTCCTGGGCGCGCTCCTCTGGCCAGCGCAGGTCGACGATTCGCACGACACCGTGACGAGCCAGCGCGCGCCAGCCCTCCGGCGTCAGCCCGCCGATGTTGTCCGAGCGGATGACCTGCCCAGGGCGCGTCATACCGCCGTCCTCGGTCGGGATGCTGCCGAGGTCGCGAACGTTGACGCAGCCATCCCAGACGAGGGTCCGGGCGCCCGGCTCAGCGCCGTCCATCGGTGTCAGGCTGTGTCGCGGGGAAAGCCGCCGTCGCAAGACCTATCCCGCAGATGCCACCGGCTCGCCCCGAGCAGCGCGCTCCAGCTCGGCGACGTCGATCTTGACCATCCCGAGCATCGCCTTGAGGGCCCGCTCGGCGGCCTCGCGATCCGGGCTCCGAAGGAGCTCCGGGAGCTGTCGGGGCACGACCTGCCAGGAGACCCCGAACCGATCCTTGAGCCAGCCGCAGACACTCTCCTGGCCACCATCGGCAAGCAGGGCGGCCCAGTACCGGTCGACCTCGGCCTGGTCCTCGCAGTCGATCGACAGGGAGATCGCCTCGTTGAAGGTGAAGTCGGGTCCGCCGTTCAGCCCGATGTACGACTGCCCGGCGAGCGTGAAGTTGACGCTCAGGACCATGCCCTTCGGGCCGCTCGGGGTCTCGCCGGGCGAATGGTCGATCGAATCGATGCGACTGTTCGGGAAGATCGCGGTGTAGAACCGCGCCGCCTCCTCGGCGTTGCCGTCGAACCAGAGGCAGGGTGAGATCTTGTCCATCGTGGGACCTCCGTGGATGCGAGCGTCCACCCTACCTCGCCGCCGGTATTCAGGGCTTGCAGGACGACAACCCGCCCCTGTCGCCGGGACTAGGTGGCGAGGGGCCGATAGCAGACCTCGATGTCGCGGTCGGTCCGGAGGGCGCGGAACTCGATCGCCAGGCTCGTGCCATCGGGTCGGATGACAACCGCCTCGCTGCGAACCTCTCGCTCATGCGCCAGGACCTGGAACATTGCGAGGGCCGCGGGTCGGGCCGCTTCCTGCACGAAGTCGAGGAAGTGCCGGCCGACGAGAGCAGCCGGGGTGCTGCCCATGAGGCTGGCCCACGATCCGCTGGCGGCGGTCAGCCGGCCATCGGTCCGCGACACCTGGATGCGCGGAGCCTCCGGGTCGTCCCACCAGGGATCACATCGCTCGGGCTCGTAGCGGCCATCCCGATAGACGTACAGGTGCTGGTCCTCGCCACTGACGAGCCGCTCGAAGACGGCGACGCGCGGGTAGGCAGGACGCAGGAGCTCGGCGAGGTCCTCCGGCGTGCTGGGATCGCGGGTCCGGGTCAGCTCGTCCACGACGTGCCGCAGGACGACGTCGTGAGACGGGATCGTGTTGACGCTACCCCGGATGGCCACGACCCCACCATGGTCGGTCCGAGGTCGTGGCGAGGCAACGCGCACAGGATCGACGTTACAGCGCGCTGACGGGCGCTCGGAACGAAGTCGCCCTGCGATGTCGATCCCGGGCTTGACAGCCCGATGGCGAGCCTGTTCAATAACCAAACCATTCCATAAAGGTCGGGTTATACAGCGAGGCTAGGAGGCAGCAAACGTGCAGGCGGACCAGCTCAGCCAGGTATTCGGGGCGCTCGCGGATCCCACCCGTCGCGCGATCCTGGCGCGCCTGGCCTCGGGCGACCTGCCGGTCCGGGATCTCGCTGCACCGTTCGCGATGTCCCAGCCGGCCGTCTCACGGCACCTCAAGGTGCTCGAGGGGGCCGGCCTCATCTCCAGGTCACGCCGGGCAACCGCCCGGCTGAGCCATCTCGAGGCGGACCCGCTTCGGGAGGCAACCGAATGGCTCGCTCGCTACCAGGCGTTCTGGGACGAGCGCTTCGACCAGCTCGACGAGCTGCTGGCATCGCTCCAGCGCAGCAACGAGGACGGAAAGGACGACCACTGATGGGCAAGACCAGGATCACCGCGCCGGAGGGCCTCCCCTTCGTCGACATCGAGCGGGAGTTCGATGCTCCGGCGGACCTCGTGTTCAAGGCGTACCTCGAGCCGGAGCTCGTGAAGCAGTGGCTCGGGCCGCGCCAGTACGAGGTCATTCTGGAGCGCTGGGATGCCCGCGACGGCGGCTCCTACCGCTACGTTCACACGGACGGGACCAATTCCTACGGCTTCCGCGGCGTGTTCCACAGCATGGCCCGGGACAGCATGATCCAGACGTTCGAGTTCGACGGCGCCCCGGGCCACGTCTCGCTGGACACGCAGGTCATCGAGGACCTGCCGGGTGGCCGCTCGCGCGTGAAGTCCCACTCGATCTTCATGTCCGTCGCCGACCGTGACGCCATGGTCGAGGCCGGCATGGGCGACGGCGTCGAGGACGGCTTCAACCGCCTCGACGAGCTCCTTCCGAGCCTTCAGCCCGTCGGCGCCGCCGGCTGACCGTCCGCCGGCGTCGCCGTGTCGCCGGCTCGCAACTCGCGCGCTCCGCGCCCCGCCTCGGCAACTGTCGGGCGGGGCGCATCCGTTTCCCCCGGGCGGCAGGGTTGCGCCGGGTGAGATGATCCGCACGTGATCGAGTACGGCGGCGGCATCAACAACGGTCCCGCAGGCCAGGTGAGCGGCGGTGGCGGGGGCGGCCCCGACCTCGGGCAGCCGGTCGACTTCTTCTCCAACGCCGGGCACGTCGTCAATGACGCGTGGAACTTCGTGGCCTCCCAGCCGCTGGAGGTTCTCGTCGGCGCGTTCTTCGTGCTCCTGATCGGCCTCGTCATCCTCCGCCGGGCGTTCTAGATCCCGCGCAGGCCTGACCGTCGACCCGCTGGTGCCGGTACGGGCCTGACGGCGGGGCTCAGATCCGGTTCTTGGCCAGATCGATCAGGCGGCCCACGAGCGTCTCGGTGCCCATCCGAAGGCCGTCGTGGAGGTACTCATTGGTTATCCACGGCCGCATGCCCCGGACCTGGCGCGCGGTCGCCTCGGCGAGCCCGCGGTCGACGTACGGGTCGTCGACGTAGATCGTGGCGGCAACCGGGACCTCGTTGCGGGCGAGGCGGTCCGGGTCGTAGAGGCGTGGCCACTCACGCTCGGCCAGGAGGTCCGCGGCCTCACGATGCGACCGCAGGGCGACCTCGTCCTGCCACATCGAGCGGAAGACATGCTCCGCGCTGAAGTAGTGCCGCTCGACCAGCTCGTCCGGGAGCAGCCGGTCCGCGGACCAGCGGGTGGCGCCGCCATCGGCGTAGCAGGCCTCGTGGATGGTTGCGTAGAGGGGGTTCCGGCCGAAGCGCGTGGCGGCGTCGAGGTCGTGCAGGAAGGCGCGGGACCCGAACGGCAGCTCGAGGACGTGGTGGACGCGCTCGAAGCCATCGCTCATGCCGAACGGCATGCCGAGCTGGCGCAGCCGGGCGGGCGTCAGGCGGTCGCCGCTCGGCAGGAGAACCTCCTCGTCCTCGACGCGGAGGAAGAGGTCGCGAACGATCTTCCGATCGTCCGGGTAGCGCTCGAAGTAGGCGGAATTTCGCTCGATCATCCGCTGGTAGGTCGTGGCGTAGACGTCGTCCACCGGCCGGCCGATGGGAGAGACGCCACCGGTGATCAGCACCTCGCGCAGCGACTCCGGCGCGAGCGACAGGTAGGTCATCGAGCAGAACCCGCCGAAGCTCTGGCCGAGCAGGCTCCAGCGATCGACGCCGAGCTCCCGGCGGATCAGCTCGGCGTCCCGGACGATCGAGTCGGCGCGGAAGCAGGCCAGATAGTCGGCCTGGCCCCGCGGCGTGTCGCCGGGAATGTCTCCGACCGGCGTGGAGCGGCCCGTGCCGCGCTGGTCCAGCAGCAGGAGCCGGTACTCCTGGAGCACGCGCTTCTGCCAGCCGATGGGCGGCGCGCTGGGACGCGCGGCCTCATGGCCGGGGCCGCCCTGGAGGAACAGGAGGTAGGGCCGGTCCTCGCCGCCCGCCGCGGCGACCTCGCGCGTGAAGACGCGGATGCTCGGACCATCGGGTGCGGCATGGTCGAGCGGGACGACGTGCTCGCGCTCGGTCAGGGTCGCGCCGGGGACGCGAAAGGTGGTGACGGATCCAGCGCTCAACGAATGCGCCCTTCCCGCAGTGCGGCGATGGACTTCTGGATGCGTCGAGCGCGGGTCTCGGGATTGCTCGTGCCGGTCACCTGCAGCGCATGCCAGCTCTTGTTCGAGTACGACAGCCGGTCGAACGTCGCACGCGCGGCCGGCTCGGCCTCCAGCGCGGTCGCCAGCTCTGGCGGGACGTCGACCTCGCGCGGCGCCGTGTCGAGCTCGAGGTCGACGTCGACCGCCTCCCCGCCCACGATCCCCGCCGGCGCGCGGTGCTCCGCGGCCACTCCGATCATGTACGCGCCACCCATCACCGCGACCGTGTTGCGATACGTGTAGCCGTTGATGGTGACCGTCACGGGCGGCCGCCTCCCGGCCCCGAGTGCCTCGACCACGTCCGGCGGGACCTCGAAGCCCATCGCGGTCTTGCCGTTCCGCTGGATGGTCGTTCGAAAGCGCATGACGGAACCTTAGCCGTGGAAGGCCTCCAGCGCGGCTCGCTCGCGTTCGACCTCCCTCGCGGCGCGAGGGGCGACGGGCTCGAACGGGTCGAGCACGATCCGGTGGTCGACGAGCGACCACGCACCCACGACGCGGCCGTCGACGAGGTAGGTCCCGACCGAGAACGGATTCCTGGTCGAGAACACCCGCGGCCGGTGCTCCTCGGGCAGGATCCCGGTCCGTCGCGCGTGGACCAGCAGGTTCGCGTCCCAGTGCGGGAGGAATCGAACGGGCGCGGACATCGTCTCGTCCGGGAGCGGCATGTCCGGAAGGTCGACGAGCTCGCCGCCGCGCTCGTCGCGGTAATGCACGAGGGCGAGATTCGCCGCTCCCCGTTGCAGGTCCGCGATCGCGACGCCGGCCCAGTTCGAGATGTCACGCCACGGCGCCGGCCCGAATCCCCGAAGGTACGAGCGCACCACCTGCTCGAGGCCCTCCTCCTCGGTCGCGTCGTTCGGACCGACCCAGTCCTCGGCGAGCGCCAGGCGATCCGCGCGCCGCCGCTCCCAGGTCCCGGACGGCGGGACCCGCACGAGGGCCACCCAGAACCCGAGGGCGCCGACGAAGCCCCTGGCCACCTCGCCGAGCTCTTTCACCGTCTTCGGGCCGTCCGAGAGCGCCTCGCGGAGCCTCGCCGCGCTGGCCTGCAGCGTCGGCTCGGGCGGGAGCGACTGCACGCGCCGCGACCAGACCTGCTGGGCGTGCTCGAGGCCCATCCGCAGGCGCCAGTATTCCGCCCGCGAGACGATGTGGATGGTCGTGCGCATCAGGGTGGCCTGGATGAGCGAGCGATCCTCGAGCGCGCGGGTCAGGTCGTCGCGGTGGAAGCCCCCGACCCGCGACCACAGCCCCACGTAGCCCGACGGCGCGTACTGGGTCTGGAGGCCGCCGACCTGCTCGACGGCGGCCGGAAGGTCGAGCGGCGCGCGCTCCAGCAGCAGCTGCCGCTCGAGCAGCGCCCGATTGAGGGCGCGCTGCGAGAGGACAGGCGCGTCGTCGCGCTCGCGCCGCGAAGTCACGCCCGAACGGCCGGCTATGGAAGCGAGGCGAGGAACCGCAGCACCGGTGTCGCCGCGGCATAGGCCTCGGCCAGCCGATCCGGCAGGTCCGGCGACAGAACCTCGTCGTCCGAGAGCCGCCGCCCGAAGACCACGTTCTTCCAGAGGAACATCGCCGCCATCGGGTGGTCCTGCGGCCAGCCCGGCGGAAAGCGCTTGCGCTGCTCGTGGGGTCGGGCTTCGCCCCACACCGCGACGAAGGCCGGATCCTCCAGCGCCGTCCGGACGCGCTGGGGGTCGTCCCTGACCACCGTTCGGAACGCCTCGAGGGTCAGCTTCTCCATCTGCCACATGCCCCCGCCGACGTACATCTCCCCAGGCTGGAAGTGGAAGTACCCGCCGTTCCCGTGCGTCCGGGACTCGTGCGACCCGTCGGCGGGTACATGGACACCCGACCCGCCGACCCAGGGGAAGCTCGCGCCCAGGTGGGTCTTGTAAGGCGACTT
>JAICVI010000259.1 GCA_025935415.1 Chloroflexota bacterium | reverse complement strand
GTCATGAGCTTCTCGCCGAAGCGGCCCTCGCCGATCGAGGACGCCGAGATCAGGATGCCCTGGTCCTCGAGCCAGACGTGGTACGTCAGCAGCGCGGCCACGCACGAGGTCACGTAGGTATCCCGGCCACCGAGGTCGGCCTGGGCCCGCCCGACGATCCCGCCCGCGGCGTTGCAGGCGCCCTCGTCGTACGAGTCCCGCCACTGGCGGTAGATCTCGTCCCCGAAGGCGCCGGGCTTGAGCCTGACGATCCACGCGGTCACGAGGTTGCCGGTCCCGGTGTCGACGGCGACGGCGGTCTCGACGCTCGTCGCGATCTTGGGGAGCGCGGCATCCTGCAGGGCCTCCGTGGCGACGTCGAGATCCTCCTGGACAGGGGTCGAGTCGATGGTCGCCGGAAGGATCGCGAGAAGGCCCTGGTCGAGGGTGATCGGCGTCGAGTCGTCCGGTGACTCGCTCGGTGGCGGGCCGAGGCTCGGCAGGTCGAAGGTTCCGAAACCGCTCGGGGCGGGAGGGGCGGTGGCGATGGGCGACGCGGTCGGCTGATTTGAGCCGCAGGCGCCCAGCAAGAGCCCAGCAGCGATCGCCAGCCCTACCGAGCCGGCGAGGCGGGCCGCCACGGAAGCGCGATTCACAGCTCCCTCCGGACGACCGGGAAGCGCGGATCGTCGATCGCGAGGCCGAAGCCGCAGGTCGTCCAGAACGCGGGGTTGGCCGCACTCGTCGCGTCCGGGCGCGCCTCCGGCTCCGGATACGCCTCGACCGCCGAGAACCCGCGCGCCGCGAGGTCGTCGACGACCGCGAGGACGAGCTTCTTCGCGTGGCCCTGCCCGCGAGCCGCGGCCGTTGTCGCGATGCAGGTGATCACCGCGGGCAGCGGTGCGCTGGGCAGGCGCGGATAGAGCTCGCGCACGCGCTGTGCCCGTGGATACGCCGACAGCGGCCCGAACTGGCAGTAGGCGACGGCGTCGCCATCGATCTCCAGGACCTTGGCGTAGCTCCCGAAGATCGCGAGGCCGCGGGCAAGCAGCTGCAGCTTGCGGGGCGCGTCCGGAGCGACGGCCGGTCCCGCGGTTCGACGAGGCGCGAACGGGTTCTCTGCGGCCGCAGCCGAGCCGGTGTCCGCGAAGGCATCGAACAGGCTGGCGCCGCCCGTTCCGGAAGCTGCGGTCGGGTCGAATGGGTTGAAGGCCGGCCCCTTCTCGGATGCCGCGAAGGGGTTGAACGGACGGGCCGGCTCCGGGGCGGGAGCCGGCGCACGTTCGAGCCACGAGAGCCGCGCGGCCTTCGATCCACGCTTCTCGTCCTCCCAGAAGTCGCAGGTTCGATGGTCGAAGCCGGGATCGGCGCAGGGCGGGATCCGGCCGAAGCCGGCCTCGTCGGTGACGTCGAGGATGCGCGCCGCCGTCATCGTTCGCCGCTCAGCCGTTCGCCGCGAGTGGCGCGAGGCGGCCGTCGCGCACCAGCAGGGTCGCCGCCTCGATGTCCGGGCCGGGCTCGCGGTCGCCTTCCCACGGCCGGACGACCTCGCGGATCGCGGCATGCGCCGCGGCAACGCCGGCGCCCGGCGCCACGCCGCCCAACGCCGGCAGGCGCAGGTCCAGTGCGCGCGCCGCGCACAGCAGCTCGATCGCCACGATCTTCTCGACGTGGTCGAGGACGACCCTCGCCTGGCGCCCGGCGATCGGGCCCATGGAGACGTGGTCCTCCTGGTTGGCGCTCGTGGGGATCGAGTCGGCCGAGGCCGGGTGGGCGAGGACCTTGTTCTCCGAGGCCAGCGCCGCCGCGGTGTACTGCAGCAG
>JAICVI010000003.1 GCA_025935415.1 Chloroflexota bacterium | reverse complement strand
GAGCGGCGGGGGGAGTTCCTCGGCAAGACCGTGCAGGTCATCCCCCACGTCACCAACGAGATCAAGAACCGCCTGAAGCGCATCGCCCGGGGCCGCGACATCGTCATCGTCGAGGTCGGCGGCACCGTCGGCGACATCGAGAGCCTGCCGTTCCTGGAGGCGATCCGCCAGATGCGCAAGGACGTCGGCCGCGCCAACGTGCTGTACGTGCACGTGACGCTGCTGCCGGCACTGGCCGCGACCGGCGAGCTCAAGACCAAGCCCACCCAGCACTCCGTCAAGGAGCTCCGCGGGATCGGCATCCAGCCGGACGTCATCGTGCTGCGCTCGGATCACGAGGTCCCCGACGAGATCCGCGAGAAGATCGCGCTGTTCACGGACGTCGCCACGGACGCGGTGATCCCGGCCCCGACCGCGGAGACGATCTACGAGGTCCCGCTGCAGTTCGAGGATCACGGCCTCGGCCGGTTGATCGTGCGGGAGCTGTCGCTCGGCGATCCCGAGGCCGCACCGGATCTGACCCAGTGGCGCGCCCTCGTCGAGAAGATCAAGAGCGGCAAGCCCGAGCTGGAGGTCGCGCTCGTCGGCAAGTACATCGAGCTGCCCGACGCCTACCTCAGCGTCACCGAGGCGCTCAAGCACGCGGGCTGGGCCCACGACGTCGCGGTCAAGATCCGCTGGGTCGATTCGGAGGCGCTCACCAGGGAGAACCTCCACCAGCAGCTCGACGGTGCGGCGGGCGTCGTGGTCCCCGGCGGGTTCGGGCATCGCGGCATCGAAGGCAAGGTCCTCGCTGCCCACTACGCCCGCGATCACGCGGTGCCGTATCTCGGGCTCTGCCTCGGCCTCCAGTGCGCGGTGATCGAGTTCGCCCGCGAGGTCGTCGGCTCGAAGGACGTCAACTCGACCGAGTTCGACATGTTCACCGCCAACCCCGTCATCGACTTCATGCCCGACCAGCGCGAGCTCGAGGACAAGGGGGGCACGATGCGCCTGGGGCTCTATCCGGCGAAGCTGACGCCCGGCTCGAAGGCCGCCGCTGCCTACGGCCAGGAGGTGATCTACGAGCGCCACCGCCATCGCTTCGAGGTGAACAACCAGTACCGCACGATGCTCGAGGACGCCGGCATGATCCTGTCCGGCCAGTCGCCCGACGGCCGGCTCGTCGAGATCGTCGAGCTCAAGGACCACCCCTGGTTCGTGGCGTCGCAGTTCCACCCCGAGTTCAAGAGCCGGCCGGAGCGACCGCACCCGCTGTTCGATGGCTTCATCGCGGCCTCGCTCGAGGAAGGGCCTGTCAGGAAGGGCCACGCCGGCGCCGCGGAGGCCGGCGCCAGGCACGCGGCGCCGACGACGGATGCCGCGCCCCCTCCACCCTCGGAGCCGATCTCGGCCTGACGATCTCTCCCGTCCGTCGTGTGCTTGGCACTCGATCGGCGGGCTGCAACGAGGGCCTTTGGCGCGGCGCGGCCTAGAATCGGGCCACCACACCCCGCCCACCAGCACCTCGGAGCGCACCCATGAAGCTCTTCCTCGATACCGCCGACATCCAAGAGATCCGGACCGTCAATGCCTGGGGCGTGCTCGACGGCGTCACCACCAACCCGACGCTGTTCGGCAAGACACAGGGCATGACCTACGACGAGGTCATCAAGCTGATCTGCGGGATCACGAAGGGCCCGGTGTCCGCGGAGGTCGTGGCGGACGACGTCGAGGGGATGCTCAAGGAGGGCCGCCACTTCGCCAAGCTCGCGGACAACGTCTACGTCAAGGTGCCGATGTCCGAGAACGGCCTCGAGGCGATGAGCCGCTTCCGGGCCGAGGGCATCCGGACCAACTGCACCTTGATCTTCTCGGCCAACCAGGGCCTCCTCGCCGCAAAGGCGGGCGCGTCGCTGCTCTCGCCGTTCGTCGGCCGCCTCGACGACATCAACGAGGAGGGCATGACCGTCATCCGCGAGCTGGTCGAGATCGTCACGATCCATGAGCTCGAGACCGAGGTCCTGACCGCGTCGGTCCGGCACCCGCGCCACGTCACCGATGCCGCGCTCGCCGGCTCGCACATCGCCACGCTGCCGTTCAAGATCTTCCAGCAGATGGCCAGCCACCCCCTGACCGACAAGGGCATCGTCCAGTTCAAGAAGGACTGGGAGGCGGCCCGCGCCGCCGCCGATGCAAGCGCCAAGTCCGGAGCGGCCAAGAAGGAGAGCTGACCGGCCCGCGCCGGCCGGGCTCCGAGGCTCGGCGCCCCTGCTGCGGGGGCGCGCTAGGCGATCATGCGGTGCAGGCGACGGAACGTCGGTCGAAACCCGAGTGCGCGCCACGTTCGGTCGGCTTCCGTGTTGGTCGAGCGCCAGTCCGTGGTGACCGCGCCGTATCCGGCATCCCGCGACCACGCCATGACCGCCTCGCCGAGCGCTCGACCCACGCCAAGGCCGCGCGCTTCGGGGAGCACCGCCGCGTACCCGAGGAAGCCTGCGCTCGCGGGCCGGATGAGGCTGGAGTTTCCTGACGAATGCTCGACCGAGAGCCCGATGGCGTCGCCCACGACGTTGCCTTCGTGCTCCGCGACGAGCCAGGTGTACCTGGGGTCGTCGAAGTCGCCCTCGATCTCCTCGCGGACCTCCTCGATCGGCTGCAGCGGCAGCTTGGAGAACACCGGGGCCCCGACCATGTGCTGCGGGAGCACGAGCTCCAGCTCCGCGAGGACCGGGATGTCGGCGCGGGTCGCCCGACGGATGCGCAGCTCGGTCCGCGGGACGACGCCGAGGTCGGCCGGCGGGTTCTCCCGTACGGCGTGGAGGTGCTGCTGCCCGAAGTCGAGGGCGAACCAGGCATCCACCAGATCGACATCGGAGGCCGGGACCAGGACGTGCTGGTTGAATCGCTCTTCCCTGGCCCAGGCGTCGGCGGCCACGGCGTACAGCGCCCGGACGACCGAGGGGTCCGCCGCGGCGTGGCCGGCCGGGTCGACCCAGACGTTCCTGCCCCAGGTCGCGTCCGTCTTCGACGTGCCGATGAGGTAGCCGACGAGCGCGCCATCCCGGCGTGCCGCCCAGCCCGCGGCCTCATCGCCCGCAAGCAGCAACGCGATCTCGGCCAGCGCGGCAGCGGGGGCTTCGTAGGCTGGGTCGAGCAGCGGCTCCACGAGGCGGTGGCGCCGGTGGCGATCCGCGAGCAGTGCTGCGGCTTCCGGGTGGTCGGTCGGTTCGATGGGTCGGATGTCGATCGGCATGGCCGGCGAATGGTACGCACGCGTCGCGCGATTGATTGACGCCGCCCCGGCCGCGCCGTATTCTCACCACATCCCCACCCCGGTCCGCGCGCGGACCCGTTGTGTCGTGGGCGAACCCACATTCGGTCGGCGCTTCCTTCGAAGCCCATCCTTGCCCAGCAGGTGAACCCTACCCAGATGCCAGCTCCAGATCAGCGAACCATGCGCACCAATCGTCGTCCCCGCCGGCGCGGCGGCCAGATGGGTGGCAACGGTCGCGCCCCCGTGACCGAGTACGAGGAGCAGCAGGAGCTCGAGGCCGCGCGCGAGCGCAACGACCTCGACGTCGCCGATCTCCGCGAGATGAGCGTCGCCGAGCTGCGCCAGGTCGGGCGCGAGCTGGAGCTCGACTCTCGCTCCGACGACCGCAAGGAAGATCTCGTCGACGCGATCCTCAAGGAGCAGACGGAGCGCGCCGGCCTCGACTACGCGAGCGGCATCCTCGACATCGTCGACGAGGGCTACGGCTTCATGCGCCGCCACGGCCTCCTGCCGAGCCCCGACGATGTCTACGTCTCCTCCAGCCAGGTCCGTCGCTTCGGCCTCCGGATCGGCGATCGCGTCGCCGGCGCCGTCCGCGCCCCGCGGGAGCAGGAGAAGTACTGGGGCCTGCTCCGGGTCGACAGCGTCAACGGCGTCGACATCGAGACGGCCCGGCGGCGCCCGGTCTTCAACGACCTCACGCCGGTCCACCCGGACGAGCTCATCAACCTCGAGAGCGACCCGAAGAACCTGAGCCAGCGGCTCGTCAACCTCGTGAACCCGATCGGCAAGGGCCAGCGTGCCCTGATCGTCAGCCCGCCGAAGGCCGGCAAGACGATGCTCCTGAAGGCCATCGCCAACGGGATCAGCGCGAACTACCCCGACATCCTCCTCATGGTCGCCCTCATCGGCGAGCGGCCGGAGGAGGTCACGGACATGCGCCGGAGCGTCAAGGGCGAGGTCATCTCCTCGACCTTCGACGAGCCCACCGAGAATCACACCCACGTTGCCGAGATGGCCCTCGAGATCGCGAAGCGCCAGGTCGAGACCGGCAGGGACGTCGTGATCCTCCTGGACTCCATCACCCGGCTCGCCCGCGCCTACAACCTGGCGCTCCCGCCGTCGGGCCGGACGCTCTCCGGCGGCATCGATCCGATCGCCCTCTACCCGCCCAAGCGCTTCTTCGGCGCCGCGCGGAAGATCGAGGAGGGCGGCTCGCTGACGATCATCGGGACCTGCCTCATCGACACGGGCTCGCGGATGGACGACGTGATCTACGAGGAGTTCAAGGGCACCGGCAACTCGGAGCTCATCCTCGACCGCAAGCTCGCCGAGAAGCGGATCTTCCCGTCGATCGACGTCATGCGGTCCGGTACCCGGCGCGAGGAGCTGCTCCTCGAGGACGGCACGCTGAAGATGGTCTGGACGATGCGCCGGATGCTCTCGGCGGTCGGGACCAACGAGGGCATCGAGCTGCTGCTCAACCGGCTCGCCAAGACCGACACGAACGTCCAGTTCCTGGGCGGCCTGACCAAGAGCCTCGACTCCTGACCGTGCCGCCCGGGCGCGCCCGGGCGTGGTGCCAGGCCGCACGGGCCTTCTGGCAGCGAATCGGTACCCGATAGGCGGTTTGGCGCGTCGACCTCGAGCGTGATAAGGTCCCTGCAACGTCGTAGTCCGCGGAGGAGTGGACTCGGCCGCGAAGCGAGACCCCAGCTCAAGATCGCGACCCGCCGACGGTCCTGACCCACGCAAACCCGCGCGTTCCGCCGCGCACGGACCGTCCCGCCAGGAGAACGTATTGCTGAATGCCGTGAGCGGCGTCGTGCGTGGATTGACGCGCAACCGCTCTGAGCGGCTCGATCGCCCGGGGAGTGAGGCGATCGAACCGAATCGCGAACAGGCCGCACGAGGCGCTCACCGCCGAGCCATCGGCGTCGCGCGCCTGTGCGCCGATCTCATGACCGCGACCCCCCGCGCGCAGCAGCGCGCCGCGGTCGCGGCTCGCCGGAACCTCGATCACGCCATGGAGCGGGCGGCGACCGCCGCACGACCGAGGTCATCGGCACGTCGCCGGCTGTACCGACGGCACATGGTCCTGCGGTTCACCTCCGATCGAGCCCTGCCGCTCGTCATCGCCCTCATCGTCCTCGCGGCCGCAGGCGTCAGCCTCGCGCCGGCGCCCACGGTTGGGACCGCGCAGGCCGCGCAGGGCGGCGTGCAGGCAGACCAGGGTGGCGCTCGTCTCGCCATCGGCGGCCATGCCGATCCGTTCATCGACGCGGCGGAAGACCCGGGCGCCCTCCAGGATCCGACCGTCGAAGCCGCGGCCGTGGACGATGGCACGTTCTACAAGCCCGTCGCCGTCGATACCACCGTCCAGACGTCCGTCGGCATGCTCCGGCACTACACCGTCAAGGACGGCGACACGATCACCGGCATCGCGAGCCGTTTCGGCGTCTCGATGATGACGGTCTGGTGGGCGAACAAGCTGACGTCGACGGACTCGCTCAAGACCGGTCGCGACCTGATCATCCCGCCGGTCAACGGGCTGGTGGTGACCGTCAAGGCCGGCGACACGCTCGACTCGGTGGCCGCGGCGAACAAGATCACGGTCGCGGACATCATCGCCACGAATGACCTCGAGGACCCCAACCTCATCGTCGGACAGGTCCTCGTGCTTCCAGGTGCCGAGGGCGCGCCGCTCCCGACCGCGAAGCCAACGCCGAAGCCGACACCGCGGGACAACGGCGGCGGCAGCAGCTGCAGCTGTCCGTTCGTGCCGACGGGTGGCTCGTGGGCCTGGCCGGTTCCGGGCGGCTACATCAGCCAGGGCTTCCACTACGGCCACTACGGCGTGGACATCGCCCACGACTACGGCAGCGCGATCGTGTCGCCGCGCGACGGCGTGGTGATCTTCGCGGGCTGGAAGGACAACGGTGGCGGGTACCAGGTCTGGATCAACCACGGCGGCGGGATCTACAGTGCCCACCACCACATGTCGGCCGTGCTCGTGTCGGCGGGGCAGACGGTCTCGAAGGGCCAGCGGATCGGCCGCATCGGGCAGTCCGGGTGGGCGACGGGGCCGCACGATCACTTCGAGGTCTGGGTCGGGAAGCCGTGGGAGAGCGGCTCGTACCGGGTGAACCCCCTCCGCTATTACTGAGCGGACTCGGCTGCCGGGCCGGATCCCGGTGACCCGCATGCGACCATAGCCGGGCATGTTCCTCGATCGCGTCAAGATCTTCGTCAAGGCCGGCGACGGCGGCGGGGGCGCGTCCACGTTCCGTCGCGAGGCCCACGTGCCGCGAGGGGGCCCCGATGGCGGCGACGGTGGCCGTGGCGGCTCGATCCACCTGAGGGTTGACGCCGGACAGACAACGCTCCGTGATTTCCAGCACAAGCACCACTTCCGCGCGGCGGGCGGCGGCAACGGGACCCGAGCCCGCCGGCACGGCAAGGCCGGAGACGACCTCTACCTCGAGGTCCCGCCCGGCACCGCGATCTACGACGACGCGACCGGCGAGCTCGTGGCCGACCTCGTTGCCACGGGGCAGGAGGCGATGGTCGCGCGCGGCGGTCGTGGCGGGCTCGGGAACACCCATTTCGCGACATCGACCCACCAGGCCCCCAAGCACGCCCAGAAGGGCGAGCCGGGCGAGGAGCGCTGGGTCCGCCTCGAGCTCCGGCTGATCGCCGACATCGGGCTCGTGGGGTTGCCCAACGCGGGCAAGTCGACGCTGCTCGCGGCCCTGACGGCAGCGAAGCCGAAGATCGCCGACTACCCCTTCACGACGCTGGAGCCGAACCTCGGGGTCATGGACCTCTCCGATTCCGTCGGGGCGGGGGACCTGCGGCGACCGACGATCGCGGACGTTCCCGGCCTGATCGAGGGCGCGAGCGATGGGGCCGGCCTGGGGCACGCCTTCCTTCGCCATGTCGAGCGGACGCGCGTGCTCGTCCACGTCGTCGACGGCTCGTCGCGGGACCCGGCCTGGGACTTCGACGTGATCCGGGACGAGCTGCGGGCGCACGACCCGGCGCTGCTCGAGAAGCCGATGCTCGTCGCCTTCAACAAGCTCGACCTGCCTTCGGCAGCCGAGGTGTGGCCCGCCTTCCGCGCGGCCCGCCAGCGCGAGAAGCTTGCCGTGGTCGCCATCTCGGCGTCGACGGGGGAGGGAATCGCCGCATTCCGCCGCGCGCTGGCGGCGCTGCTGCCCTCCGCCGAGGAGCTCGGGACGCCGCCGGATCCCGCGGGCGTCGTCGTGCATCGACTCGATGCCGACCCCAACCGGGTCTCGGTCTCGGTGGAACCCGATGGCGCGTTCCGCGTCGCGGGCCGGCGGATCGAGCGACTGGCCGCGCAGACCGACTTCGAGGTCGAGGAATCGGCCGAGCGGTTCCAGCGCGACCTCGAGCGGCTCGGGGCCGAGGAGGCCCTTCGCAAGGCGGGGGCACGTGCCGGCGACACGGTGCGAATCGGCGCCGTCGAGCTCGAGTGGGAGGCCGAGCCCTGGGCGGTCGGTCGTTGAGCGAAGCCGGATGACCGCCGCCGAGGCCATCGGGATCATGGGCGGGACGTTCGATCCCATCCATGTCGGCCATCTTGCCGTCGCCGAGGAGGCGCGAGAGGCGCTGTCGCTCGACCGCGTGCTGTTCATTCCTGCCGGCCAGCCGCCGCACAAGCTGCCGGGCTCCGTCACGGCGGTGGCCCACCGTGTCGCCATGGTCGAACGGGCGATTGCCGACAACCCTGCCTTCGAGCTGTCGACGATCGAGATCGATCGGAACGGCCCGTCCTTCACCGTCGACACCGTAGAGGCCCTGGCGCGAGCCCTTCCGGAGGCGACCCTCCACCTGATCGTGTCGGCCGAGACCTTCGGTGAGCTGCCGACGTGGCACGAGCCCGAGCGCCTGTTCGAGGCGGCCCGGGTGGCGGTGGTGCCCCGCGAGGGCTACCCTGCGCCGGACCCGGCGTGGCTCGCCGAGGCGTTCCCGGGACGGGAAGATCGGGTCGACTTCCTGGAGGGGCCGCGACTCGGGCTGTCGTCGACCGCGCTTCGGGGCCGCGTGGCCGCCGGGCGATCCATTCGCTACCTCGTCCCCGCGGCAGTCGGGGCATACATCGCGCAACACGAGCTCTACAGGAGGCTCCCCGCCCAGTGACCGACCTCGCCCGCAACCCCAAGGGATTGCCGAATCGCTCTTCCGCGAAGTCGGCCGCCGCCGCACCACCGCCGGAGATGCCGGCCCTCGACCTCGCCCGGCGCATCGTCGAGCTGGCCGAGGACAAGAAGGCCGCGGACATCGCGGTGCTGGACCTCACGGGTCTCACCACCGTGGCCGACTACTTCGTGATCGCCTCGGGCGGCTCGGAGCGGCAGCTCGACGCGATCGCGGATGGCATCGTCTCCGGGATGCGCGACGAGAAGGTCCATGCGTTCGGGCGCGAGGGGACGGCGTCGTCGCACTGGGTGCTGGTCGACTTCGGGTCGGTCGTCGTCCACATCTTCACGCCACCCGAGCGTGACTACTACTCGCTCGAGAAGCACTGGCACGAGGCCAAGACGATCCTGCGAGTGCAGTAGCTCGTCCGCGGCACCCGTCGGCCGTACGGGGTCGCCCCGTACCGAAGGGTCATATAGGCGGAACGGGGCGAGCCGCAGCATCGTGGCATGTCAACCGGCCGCGACCGCTGCCCCGCATGCACCCGGCTGCTGATCAGCACCCGGTTCGATGCGACCTTCCGGCTGCCCGACCAGAGCGAGCGGCTCTGCTTCGGCATCCCCGGGGGGCTGTGTGCCGATTGCCACCAGCTCTACATCGATCCCGACCTCATCGAGCTGCTCGATCTCGGGAGCGGCCGGTGCACGTTCGCGATCGAGAGCGACGTCGTCCTCCAGGAGCGCGCCTGGTCCACGTAGCGCGCGTCAGGTGGGCGCGACGCGATCCGTGATCCAGAGATCGAAGGCCAGGCGATCGCGCGCGTCCGTCGAGCGCCTTCCGCCGACGCCCTTCACCTGCGCGTCGAGGTCCACGAGCCCCTCCAGCGCGCCATCGAGCTCCGCGGCCGACCAGCCCTTGGCCTGACGCGCGAGCGTCTCCGCGCGAAACGGCACGAGCCGCATCGACCGGACGAGGGAGCCAGGCATCTCGCCGCGCTCCAGTCGGTCGTGGACCTCGATCAGCTCGCGGATCCGTCGATGCAGAACGGCGAGGAGCACCGGGGCGGGCTTGTCCTCGATCAGCCGCTCGAGGAGCTCCAGTGCGCGAGCACGCTGGCGCATCCCGACCGCGTCGACGAACGACCAGACGGACCCCGGGACGGCCTCGGAGACGAGCGCTCGAACGTCATCGGTGGTGATCGGGCCACCGTCGGCGTGCCGCAGGGCCAGCTTCTCGAGCTCCATCACGGCGATACGGCCCTGCTGCTGGCGCTCGACGTCGCCCTCGCGGATGAAACCGCCGATCCGCGTCGCCAGCTCCTGGGCCGCGCCTGGACCGAGCTTGATCCCGCGCTCTCGGGCCCGCGAGTCGATCCAGGCCGACAGCGCTCCCTGCAGTGGCGCCTTGACCTGCTGGACGAGGCCCCCCGCGGCACGGATCGCCTCCGCGGCGACCTTGCTCGGTGCCTCGCGCGCGGTCGACTCGGTCTCCTCGACGATCGCCAGCCCGTTGCCCGGCGCCACGGTTGCGAGAATCGCCGCGAGTGCATCCCTCCCGGCCGTGCTGCGGACCAGCGCGCCGATTCCGGAGACGATCGCGACGCTGCCGGCGCCGAACATCGTGCCCGTTCCGAGTCGCTCGCGAATCTCGCCCAGGAGGCGGCCTGACTCGGCTCGCTCCTCCGGCCGCCAGCGATCCGGCGGCCCACCCGGGAAGCGCGCGGGGTCCTTTCGAAACGCCTCCACCGCCGCCTCGAGCCCGAACGCGTCGTCGCCCCAGACGTAGGCGAGGGGAGCGCTCCCGCGGCCCTGCGAGATCGGCGCGGCCCGCTCCATCGACATCCAACCGATGGTAGGCGAGGGCGATCACGTGCCCGCTCCCGCCCCCGCCCGCCAGAACCGGAATCCGGCCCAGCCTCGGTAAACCCCGGCCGGCCGCCTCGGACGCCACCGCGCCGAACGCGACGTGGGGCTCCGGCGCCGCTTCGGGCGCCTCCGGCGGCAGGATCGGGCCGAGGTGGTCGGCCGGCGGCGGAACGCCGCACAGGAAGGCCAGCGCCGGCGCCGGGGTCGCGACGAGCTGGACCGGCCCGGCCCGCGCGGCCGACCCCCCAGCCGCGCCAGGCGCGCCGAACACGGGCGGACCGCCAGGCACGCCGGGCGTCGCAGCCCGACCCGCTGTCGCCCTCTGCGTCGGCAGCGCTCGCGGCCCGCTGGTCGAGACCCGGAGCGTCTGGCCCGTGAAGGTCACCTCGACCGTGCCGTTCGTGTCGGTTCGGTACGTCCTGCCGGCGATCGCGGCGAGGCGCTGGATCGTGGAGGGCGCCGGATGGCCGTACGGGTTCCCGGCGCCGGCGGAGACCACGGCGACCTTGGGTCGCGCCGCCTCCAGGAACGGTTCCGTGGAGGCGGTCCTGGAGCCGTGGTGCGCGACCTTGAGCATGTCCACGCTCGGAATCCCTCGCGCCAGCAGCTCCGGGTCGACGCCCTCCTCGACGTCGCCCATGAGCAGGAAGCGCTGCGACCCCACCTCGCCCAGCAGGACGATCGAGACGTTGTTGATCGAGGTGCCGCCATCCGGCGGGTGCTCGGGCACCCTGGCGGCGTCCGGCCAGAGGACGCGAAAGTGGATCGTGTCAAGCGTCAGTCGATCGCCCGTCTGGAGGCGCCCGTGCGGCGTGCCGAGCGCGGCGAGGTCCTTTGCCCATTGCTCGTAGCCCGGACCGGGACCGATCATGCCGGGCTCGTAGACCCGCCCCACCCGGTAGCGCTCGAGGAGCAGGCCGAGCCCGGCGACGTGATCCTCGTGGGGATGGCTGAGGATGAGCACATCGATGCGGCGGTCCCACGGCGGCAGTCGCTCGTCCAACGCCAACAGGAGCCTTGAGGGATCGGGGCCTCCGTCGACCACGAGACGGCCGCCGCGACTGCCCTCCACCAGGATTCCGTCGCCCTGCCCGACATCGAGCACCACGACGCGCGTGAGGCCGTCCGGCCGATGCACGAGCACGAGGGCGAGCCCGGCAATCGCCATCGCGAGGCCAGCCGCGGCGATGCGGACGGCGCGAGCCGGCCTCGGCGCGCGACCTTTGCCGGCTCGCGCAGGGCTGCTGTCCGCAGCCACACGCGGGCCGTCGCGTGAGGCTGCGGACGAGCCCGCGACGGCGCGAAGCCCACGTACCCGCACAAGCCAAGCATCGCCCCACCGCGCGCCCGCGACGATGAGGCCGAGGGAGACGACCGCGGCGATCGTGTCCCACGGCGGGACGAGCTCGAGGCTGGCGAGCGGCAGCCCGGCGCCGATACGGACCGTGGCGACCATCGCCGCGTACAGGACCCACGCGGGCAGCCCGACCACCGTGGCCACGACGGGCGGGACGCCGGCGGCCGCGAGCATTCCCACGACCATTGACAACGCCCCGGCGGCCATTGCGGGCGGAACCAGCGGCACGACGAGCAGGTTCACGGCCGGCGCCACGAGCGACAGCCGCCCGAACATCGACAGCACGACCGGCATCGTGGCCGCCTGTGCCGCGAACGACACGCCGAGGATCTCCGCAACCCATCGACGCGGCCGCGAAGGCCTCGCGCCGGCCAGCCGCTCGGTGAGACCCGTGCCCCACGCGATGATGCCGGCGGTGGCCAGGACCGACAGGCGAAAGCCGGCGTCGGAGACCCAGGCCGGGTCGAGCAGCAGGAGCAGCGTGACCGCCCAGCCGAGCGCGGCGGCCGCGGTTCCCGGCCGCCCGAGCTCGCGGGCGAGCAGCGCGACACCCGCCATCACGCCGGCACGAACGACGGACGGCGACGGCCCCACGAACGCGACGTAGACGATGATCGCGAGCGCGGTGAGGATCGCGCGCCGGCGCCGGCGCAGCCCGCCGGCGAGCGCTCCGAGGGTCGACGCGACGATCGCGATGTTCCAGCCGGAGATCGCGACGACGTGGCTCGCGCCGGCGATCGTGAAGGCATTGGCGAGGTCGCGGTCGACACGATCGCGCAGCCCGATCAGCACGCCCGCCGCGAGCCCTGACTCCGGCTCCGGCATGGACCGGTCGAGGCCGGCCGCCGCGGCGCGGCGGAAGCCCTCCAGGGGTCGATCGAGCGAGCCGCTGGGGGGCAGCAGGTCCAGGGTGTCCGCGCGGAGCGTGCCGACCGCCCCGATCTTGGCGAGGTAGTCGCCATAGTCGTCTTGCGGCGGCGGCCGGATCCGCCCGGCGACCTCGATCCGGTCGCCGGGGACGATGGCGGGATACCAGGGCAACGTCGCCGCAACTCGCACGGCCACGCCGCCCTCGACCTCGAGCAGCAGCGTCGCGGGACGCGTCCCATCACGTGGTGAGCCGACTGTCTCGACGGCGCCGCTCCAGGGCCCATCGCCCGTCGGGACCGCTCCTGACGGAGCGACCGGCGTACCCGCCGCCGCGGCTCGCAGGCTGATCGCGAGGATGCCCAGCGCGAGCACGCCGGCTCGCCGCGCGAGCGCCGGGCGACCCGCCGCACGCGCCGCGACTGCGACAAGCAGCAGCATGGGGCCACCGAGCAGCACGACGCCCTCCGGCAGGACCCCGAGGAGGAGGCTCGCGGCCGTGGCCCCGATTGCCAGCCAGGCTGGTCGAGGCATGGCTCAGTCGACCGTGACGAGCGCCTTGAGGTCCCCGAAGGTCTTCTCGCCCACGAGGCCGCGCTCGCGAAGGTCTTCGACCGCCTTGAAGGGCGCCGACTCCCGGGCGGCGATGATCTTCGTGGCGGTCACTGGCCCGATCCCTGGCAGCGCCTCCAGCTCCGACTGCGTCGCGGTGTTCAGGTCGACCAGCCCGCCGCCGGGTCCAGACCCGATCTGACCGCCGGATCCGCTCGTCCCGGAGCCACCGGTGCCCGCGCCATTGCCGTTCCCGGCTCCGCTGCCGCCCGCCGCTGGTGGCGGATCGTCCCGCGACGCCACCCGGATCTGCTGCCCGTCCGTCAGCGCCGCGGCGAGATTGAGCTCCCGCCCGACGCGACCCACGTCCACGCGGGGACCAAATCCGCCCGCGGCGTCGACCGCGTCACCGACCCGCGATCCCGCAGGCAGGTGGTACAGGCCCGGCTGTGCGACCGCGCCGCCCACATCGACCACGAGCTCCCCAGCGGCCGGCGTCGCAGCACTCTCCACTGGCCCGGCCGCTGTCTGGGTGGGCGGCCCGAGGACGGCGCCGTCTCCGGACCCACTGATCGCCAGGGCGAACGCGACGCCGCCGATCAACACGGCGCCCACGAGTGCCGCCAGCGCGAGCAGGACATTCGGGGACGCGAGCGCGACCGGGCCCAGGGTCTGATCGCCGGGCACCCCGGCCTGCCCCGGCGGGGCACCGGCGGCGCCGCTCGCCGCAGGGTCGTCGAAGACGCGCCACGCTGGCGTCGATTGCTCCATGGCTGCCTCGATCCGGCGGCTACGGGCGGGATCCGGCGACTGCTGCGGGCTCGGTTCGTTGCCGGCGGGCGGGGGCTCACGAGGTACAGCGGGATGGTTCGGCGGGCGGCTCGTCCAGCTGCTCGACGGGGTGGCGGCGGGCGACTCGGCGGGCCGGAAAGTGAACGCCTCGGCCGTCGGGGCACTTCGTCGGTCGAGGCGTCGATGCGAAACCTACCGGCGCCCGCTTATCTGCGGCTTATCTGACCGGCGGGAACGCACCAGAAGGGGAATCGAGAAGCCCCGATCGTCATCGACGGTGTCGAGTGATCGGGGCCTCAGGCGGCGGCATCGCGCCCGCCTGGAGGAGCGGGTGAGCCCTCGTGTTCGGTTGTCATGCCGGGAGGCTAGGCAGCCATGGCTCGTGCGCCGCGGCCCTTCCCCTGGCGCTCGCCGATGGTCGGATCGACTGATCGGGCGGCAAGGGCGAGGAATCCGCCGAGGCCCCGGCGCCAAGCCGGGACGCCGCGCTGGGCGGCCGCCGCGAGGCGCGCTCGCCGCGTGCTCTCGGCCTCCTGGAGCAGGTCTCGCTGATGGATTGCGAGAAGGTACGGCGCGAATGCGTGCATGGGAAGAAACTCCGTGTTCTGGTGCTGCATGTGGTCGGGTCTCCTACCGGGCGTGGTCGTCGCCCAGGCTCGGACGGGAATCGGCGCCCCACGACATGGCGGCGATCGCGAGGATCGCGAACAGCGCAAGCGGCAGAGCGATTTCGATCAAGAGCGCCATCGGTGGCCTCCTTCCCTGGTCCGTAACCCGTTTCTATGGCTTCATTGGTTACGGTGTGTACATTACCCTCTTGCGCGTAACCTGTCAACCGCTGTAGAGTGGTTATCGACATGGAAACGGGACGCTAACCACATGGGCAACATCTCCCCCGCCGAGCACTCGCACGGCATCGATCTGGAGTCGGCCCTCGACTTCCTCAACACGCTCCACCCCGGCCACGGCCGAACGGACGAGCAGCACCTGCGCGACGAGCACCTCGAGAGTCCAGCGGACGCCGCGATGTGGTTCCTCGAGCACGAGCTCGTGCATCCCGACGCCGGGATCGCGCTCCTCGACACTGACCTCGCGCGGATCCGGCGTGTCCGCAGCGCGCTGCGCGAGATCGTCGACTCGGTCGTCGAAGGCCGGCCACCGGACGCCGACGCGGTCCACCTCGTGAACGCCGTCCTCGAGCAGCGCCGCCCGACGCGCATCGAGCTCGACGGCACCGCCCTCCGCATCGGCCACCGCCACGCCGAGACGCCCGTCGACGACGCGCTCGCCCTGATCGCCGAGGCGATCATCGAAGAGCTGGCCACCGGGCGTCCCGAGCGCCTCCGCGTCT
This sequence comes from Chloroflexota bacterium, assembly GCA_025935415.1. Classification (GTDB taxonomy): domain Bacteria; phylum Chloroflexota; class Limnocylindria; order Limnocylindrales; family CSP1-4; genus UBA5189. Next base: position 29,577 of record JAICVI010000003.1, on the reverse strand, counting down.
GCGCGAACGACCGTTGCCGGTGGGCGTTCTTCGACTCCTCGCCGACCGGCCGGCGCCGCTGGTGCGACATGCGCTCCTGCGGCAACCAGGCGAAGGCGGCGCGCTACCGCGCCCGCCTCAAGGAAGCCGAGGAGCACGAGGCGAAGCACCCGCGCCCGAACTAGCCGCGCGGAGCTAGCGAGCCAGCTGGCCTCGGATCGCGGCCCGGAGGCGATCGTCCTCCGCGGCCTTCGGAGACCGCACCTTGATGTGGCGAATCTTCTTGCCCGTGCCCTCGATGAGCCCATCGGGGTTCGGGAGCGCGGCGCCATCGGCGAGCTGGAGGTTCACCCACCCGGCGTGCGGGATCAGCGCAAAGAGCAGGTCGCGCATCTTCATCGAGCGGCCGAAGGCAAGGAGTCCGTTGCCGGGGTCGTACTGGACGACCACGTCGGGCAGCTCATCGCGGATGATCGTCTCGAGGGCGCGGGCCGCCGCCCGCACCTCGGGCGTGTGCGAGGCGAGGTTCTCGTCCCAGGAGTCGAACCTCATCGATTGGCTCGCCTTGCAGCAGATGCAATCTTCGGACGGGAGTGCGACCGCGAACCTTCCGCAGGAGCTCGATTCGGGGACGCAACGGTTGCTTCCCTCGACAGGCTGCTCCGATCACTCATCAGACCGGCCTGGGCTGCGCAGCGACGGCGCCGTCCCATCGTTGTTCGGTCGCAACATTGCATCGAATGCACGGGCATCCAGGGGCTCAGCCGTCGCGGACGACCAGATTGACGAGCTTTCCGCCACCCGCCTGGATGACCCGGTCCGGCGTGCGTCCCGCGAGCAGCTCCTTGATCCGCGGTGACGCCAGCACCGCCGTCTGGACCGCGGCCGCGGAGGCGTCCGCCGGCACCGTGACCCGGTCGCGGACCTTGCCGTTGATCTGCACCGGAATCTCGCGCGTCGACTCGACGACCGCCGACTGATCGACCTCGGGCCAGCGCGACGCGTGAATCGATGACCATTCCTCGCCGCGAGCGGCGAGCCTTCGTGCCCACAGCTCCTCGGTGATGTGCGGCGCCGCCGGCGCCAGCATCTGCAGCAGCATCCCGACGGCTTCGTCCCACTCGGAGCCGCCCGCGATCGGGGAGCCTCGATATCGGAACAGCGTGTTCGTGAGCTCCATGAGCTTCGCGACCATCGTGTTGAAGTGGAAGTGCTCGTAGTCGACCGTCACGTCGCGCAGCGTCTTGTGCGCGGCCGCTCGCAGCGCAGCTCGGGCCGTGCCCTCGTCCTGCCCGTCGGGCAACGTGCCGGACGATGGATCACCCGGCTCGCGGAAGTGCGGGTCCAGCGCCAGAGCCCAGACACGGCTCAGGAAGCGATGCACGCCACCGATTCCGGTCGGGCTCCACGGCCCGCCCTGGTCCCACGGGCCCATGAACATCAGGAACAGGCGAACGGTGTCCGCCCCGTACTTCGAGACGAGCTCGTCCGGGTCCTGCGTGTTGCCCCGCGACTTGGACATCCGTTCGCCGTCCATGCCCAGGATCTGGCCCTGGTTGAACACGCGCCGCCACGGCTCGTTCTGCTGGATCATCCCGAGGTCGCGAATCATCTTCGTGAACTCGCGCGCATAGAGCAGGTGCATGACCGCGTGTTCGGCGCCACCCGTGTACTGCTCGACGGGGGTCCAGCCCTCGGTCAGGTCGAGGTCGATGGGGCCGTCGGGCTTGTCCGGCGACAGGTAGCGATACCAGTACCAGGACGAGTCCATGAACGTGTCCATCGTGTCCGTCTCGCGTCGCGCCGGCTCGCCGCCGATCGGACAGGTGACGTTCAGGAAGGCCTCGTCGCGGGTCAGCGGGTTCACGCCGCTGCCCGCGTAGTCGACCGTGTCGGGCAATCGAACCGGCAGGTCTTCCTCCGGCACCGGCACGACCCCGTGGACATCGCAGTAGATGATCGGGATGGGCGTGCCCCAGTAGCGCTGGCGGCTGATCAGCCAGTCGCGTAACCGGTACGTCACCGCCTTCTTGCCCTTCCCGCGCTCCGCCAGCCAGGCGACGATCCGCCGGCCACCCTCGTCTGCGGGCAGCCCCGAGTACTCACCGCTGTTGACCAGGACCTCGCCATCGGAGTGCGCGACGTAGGCCGCCTCGATGGGCTCGCCCGCGGTGCCCGAAGCGGCGCCGGCAGCCGAGGCCGCCGCAGATGCGACGACCTGGCGGATGGGCAGGCCGAACCGCTTCGCGAACGCGAAGTCGCGCTCGTCGTGCGCGGGCACGGCCATGATCGCGCCGGTCCCGTAGCCGCCCAGGACGTAGTCCGCGACGAAGATCGGGATCCGCTCGCCGTTGACCGGGTTGATCGCGTCGGCACCGATCGCCACACCGGTCTTCTCGCGGTCGGTCGACATCCGCTCGATCTCGGTCTGCTCCTGGGCTCGGGCGACGTAGGCCTCGACCTCGGCCTTCCGCTCCGGGGCCGTCAGCGAGCCGACCAGCGGGTGCTCGGGCGCCAGGACCATGAACGTCGCGCCGAAGAGCGTGTCCGGCCGGGTCGTGAAGACGCGGATGTCCTCGCCACCGCCATCACGGGCGACCTCGAACACCACCTCCGCGCCCTCCGACCGCCCGATCCAGTTCGTCTGCTGGATCCGGATCGGATCCGGGAAGCGGATCTCGCTGAAGTCGAGCAGCTCGTCGGCGTACTTCGTCACGCGCAGGTACCACTGGTCCAGGTCGCGTTTCTCGACCTTGGCGCCGCAGCGCCAGCAGCGCCGCTCCGTGCCTTCGACCTGCTCGCGCGCCAGCGTCCCGTCGTTCGGGCACCAGTCGACCGCGGACTTCGTGCGGTAGGCGAGGCCGGCCTTGTAAAACTGCAGGAAGAACCACTGGTTCCACTTGTAGTAGTCGGGGTCGGCGGTCACGACCTCGGAATCCCAGTCGAACGTCGCGCCCATGCTCCGCAGCTGGCGGCGCATGTTCTCGATGTTCTTCATCGTCCAGTCGCGCGGGTTGATCTTGTTCTTGATGGCCGCGTTCTCGGCCGGCAGCCCGAAGGCGTCGAACCCGATCGGCAGGAAGACGTTCTCGCCGTGCATCCGGTGGAACCGCGCGATCGCGTCCGTCGGGGTCTTGATGTACCAATGGCCGATGTGCAGGTCGCCCGACGGGTACGGGTACATCGTCAGCAGGTAGTAGCGCTTGCGGGTGTCGGTCAGGTCGGTCTTGTAGAGCCCGAGCTCGTCCCAGCGCGCCTGCCAGCGCGGCTCGATCGCGGCGGCGTCATACCGCTCGATCCTGGTCCGCTCCTTCGGGTCTTCGGTCTGGGTCACGGTCGTGGCTCCTATCGTCGCGTGGTGCAAGTGTGACGGCGGCTGCGGGCTCCGCCAACGCCGCTGCTCGGGTGCGCTGCTCGGGTGCGCCGTCGAGTGCGCCGCTCGGGTGCGCCCCATTGGCGCCGCCGCCGGGGCTCGCGCCCAACCAAAAACCCCTCGCCGATCGGCAAGGGGTTGCAAGGGCAGCTCTGACGCACCTTCGTGCGCCGGGCTACCCGGTGGTAAGCGCGAGGGCCGCGATCTGGTTCTGCACCTTCGTCGGTTCCGCCTCTTCTGTGCCGGCGCTGGAAGTTGGTGGAGCTAAGGGGATTCGAACCCCTGACCTTCTGAATGCCATTCAGACGCTCTCCCAGCTGAGCTATAGCCCCATGCCGGAGCGCGGAGCATAGCAAAGGCCCGTTCCTCGCTCCACGGCGGCCGGCAATCGTGGTGCGGGCATGCCGGATGGCATTCCGTGGCCACATGTGGCTCCGACCGGCGGGGCACTTGCCTCCGAATATCGGCCCTGGCCGTACAGCGGGCCTTTGGGCGGCCGGTCTCCTCCGTCTACCGCCGGGCGCGGTACAGGACGAGACTGCGCGGGGCGCCGAGGGCGTTCCGGGCATCCGCCCACGCTCGACCCGACGCCGGCGCCGCCCGCGAAGCCCGCCACGAGGTCCTTCGGCCAGTCCAATACCGCGGGGGCTGGTAGATGACGGAAGCGCTCGCGAGGCGGATGCACGCCGCCCCTGATCGACACCCCAACGAGCACGCCGGTGCGTGCCGTCCCGCGAAGCCGCCGCCGCGGCGCATCGCCCGTAGTACTTCCGATTGGAACGGGAGCCCGGGCGGCGGCATGTATTCTCAGCGCGTTCTTCGGACGGTTGATCCCGATCGGGACCGAGCGCGAAGATCAGACGGATCAAAGCTCGCGTCGAGGCGCTCCGCAGGCGGGGGAGTCGAAAGAGTCGATGTCGCTGCTCGAACGGCAGCTCAAGGCGGCCCAGGAGGCTGAGGCCGCCGCGGCCGGCACCGCCACCCGACCCGCCGAGTCGGCCAATGTGTCGGCCAATGCCTCGGCCAATGCGTCCGGCAATGGGGCGGCGGCGCTTCCCGACGCGCCGCCAGGCTCGAATCTCCCCGCGATCATCCCCGAGGCCAAGCCCGTCAAGCCCTCGGGCCCGAGGACCGTCGCTCGCGAGGAGATGATCCACGACCTCCGCATCAAGATGCAGGGCGAGGTCATCAACGCCTTCGACACGCTCCTCGACGGCACGGCGACCGACACCAGGACGAAGATCGAGGGCATCGTCGACCGGGTCATCGAGGCGAACAACTTCGCCGTCACCCGGGACGAGCGCGTCCGCCTCGTCGAGGAGATGATCCACGAGATCACGGGCTTCGGGCCCCTCGAGCCGCTCCTCAACGACCCGACCATCACCGAGGTCATGGTCAATGGCCCCGATCACATCTACATCGAGCGCAAGGGCAAGATCCTGAAGGTCGACACCGCGTTCCTGAACGAGGAGCACGTCCTCCGGATCATCGACCGGATCATCACCCCGCTGGGGCGGCGCATCGACGAGACGAGCCCGCGCGTCGACGCCCGCCTGCCCGACGGCTCGCGCGTCAACGCGATCATCGCGCCGCTCTCGCTGATCGGCCCGGTCATCACCGTCCGGAAGTTCTCGAAGACGCCCTACACGGTCGACAACCTGATTTCCTTCGGGACGGCGACCCCGGAGATGTTCGAGTTCCTGCGGTCGTGCGTGGCGGCGCGGCTGAACATCTTCGTGTCCGGTGGCACGGGCTCCGGCAAGACGACCTTCCTGAACGTCGTCTCGTCGTTCATCCCGAACGACGAGCGGATCGTCACCATCGAGGACGCGGCCGAGCTGCAGCTGCGCCAGGAGCACGTGATCACGCTGGAGGCGCGCCCGGCCAACATCGAGGGCCAGGGCGAGATCACGATCCGCGACCTCCTGCGCAACGCCATGCACATGCGCCCCGACCGGATCATCGTCGGCGAGTGTCGCTCGGGCGAGGCCCTGGACATGCTCCAGGCGATGACCACCGGCCAGGACGGCTCGCTCTCAACGGGCCACGCGAACACGCCGAAGGACATGCTCCGACGCCTCGAGACGATGGTCCTCATGACCGGCTACGAGCTGCCGCTCCGCGCGATCCGCGAGCAGATCGCGTCGGCGGTCGACCTCATCGTCCACACCGCGCGGCTCAAGGACGGCTCGCGCAAGGTCACGAACATCACCGAGGTCTACGGGATCGAGGACGACGAGATCCTGACCCAGGACATCTTCACCTACCAGCAGACCGCGGTCGTCGACGGCAAGATCCAGGGCGATCTGGCCCCCACCGGCGTCCGGCCCACGTTCATGGGCCAGTTCGCGCGGGCGGGGGTGGAGCTCCCCAAGGGCGAGTTCGGGATTCCGCCGGAAGACCCGGACAAGCCCACCCGGACGCTCAAGGGCCGCTTCGGGCTCAAGGACGCGGACGCGGTGCCGCCGTCTGTCCTCGCGATGGGTCGCGGCAAGGCCACGCGGGCGGGTGGCATGGTCTACATCTCGGCGGTCGGGCCGGTCGATGCGGACGGCAAGCGCGTCGTGCCCGGTGGCGTCAAGGAGCACGCCCGGCAGTGCCTCGAGAACCTCAAGGCGCGCCTGGAGGAGGCCGGCTCCTCGATCGACAAGGTCGTCTGGGCGAACTGGTCGCTGCGGGACTCGGCCGACTTCGACATCTTCAACGAGGAGTGGAGCAAGGTCTTCGACGCCTCCGGCCCTGTCGGGCAGTCGACGGCCATGCCGCCGCTCCAGCGGCGGGCCGGTTTCCGCGTCTCGATCGGGGTCATCGCCGAGGGCTGAGGTCCCGGCGGCGCGCCGCTGCGTCGGCGCTAGCGGGTGTCGAGGTCGACGAACCAGGTCCCGCAGATCCTGTTGCCGGCGTTGATCGCGCAGGCGCCCAGGGCGATCGTCCAATCGCCCGCCTCGGGCGCGTGGAAGAAGCGCCCGTGTGGCGGATGCTGCTCGCAGCCCGGAGCCGACCGCAGGACGAATGCGAGCTCCAGGCTCGACCCGCAGTAGGCGATCGTGTCACCGATCGACCAGCCGTCGAAGTCCAGCGACATCTCGGTTCCGGGCGCCACCCGCGTCGCCGGCGGCAGCTCCGCGCTGAGGTCGTCGCTGCAGGCCATCGGCTCCTCGTAGCCGTTGCCGAAGGTCAGCACGACGTCGCAGCCCTCGACCAGCGGGATGACCTGGTTCCGGCTGATCCGGAGGCGCGGCTGGGGTCGATCGAATGGCAGGACCCGGATCGGCCAGCGGGCCAGGATGTCCCGGTCCCCAACCTGGAGCTCGGCATGCAGCTCGAGCTGTTCGGCGATGATGGTGCGGAACGGCGCGAGGACCAGGGAGAACTCGTTCTGCAGGGCGACCGCCGGGTCCCGGTCCGGATTCGACACGACGTCGACCGGGTAGAGCTGGCCGTCGGATGGAGACCAGACGGCGATGTGCCAGCTGGTTGCGCAGGCGCCTGCCGCAATCCGCAGATCGGCCGTTGCGTCCGCCGGGATCTCGATGGGCTCGCGATGCGGCCCGGGCGTCGCGTTCGGGTCGTCGATGGCCGAGACCTGGCCGGCCATGAGGTGATCGCCGACGGTGAGCATGACCCCGGGTGGCCCGTCTCGGGGAAGCGCTCCGCAGGCCGACGCGGGGGTTACCGACGGCGTTCGCGCCGGCGACGCGGCTGGCGCGTTGGTTCCGTTGGCGAGCAGGCTGGGCAGCAGGGACGCCGCGATGCCGGGCAGGGACGGCTGGGGACGGCCTCCGAGGACGCCGAATCCGGCTGCCAGCAGCGCGACCAGGGCAAGGATCGCCACCACGCTCGACCCGCCGAGACGGCCGCCGCGAGGCCGGATCACCGCGTGGACGGACAGCTCCTCAAGCTGCGCGCCGCGGTCTGCGCCGCCGTCGGTGCGTCGCTCCGCGACGGGCAGTGCGCCTCGCCGCGGGTCCTCCTCGGCGTGCCGCGAGGGCCGCTGCCCTGTCACGATGTCTCCAGATGCGACATCCGGATGTCCAACCCCTCCAGCCGGAGCCGGCGCGCGCCATCCGGCTAGCCCGACGATCGGTCGAGTATCGCCTACGTCGCTCGGCGCGCTCTCGCGGCCTCCGGGTCACGATCGATCCGCGCGACGGTGTGGTCGTCTCGGTTCCGCCCGCGACGCGTCGTGGTTGGGCAAACCCCGAGCCTCGCATCGAGGCGTTCCTGCGCGAGCGGGAGGCCTGGCTCGTCCGGCACCTGGAGGCCCTCGAGCGGGATCAAGCCGCCGCCACGGCCCGCGGCGGCGCTCGCGAGGGCGGGCTGGTGCCCTACCGCGGCGAGCTGCATCGTGTCCGGGTGATTGCTGCCGCCCCGACGGCGCTGGCACCGGTCCGAACGACGGTCGAGGCGGTCGCGACCGCGGGCGAGCCGGAGCTGCTCGTCCGCATCACCGCGCGAGAACGCCGCGGCGTCGACCGGATCCTGACGGCCTGGTTCCGGGAGCGGGCACGCGAGGCGATCGACGCATCCGTGGTTGCGCATGCCGCGGCCATCGGGGTGCACGCGGTGAAGGTCGACATCCGCGACCCCAGGAGCCGCTGGGGGAGCGCGTCGCGGAAGGGCCGGCTGATGTTGTCGTGGCGGCTCGTGCTCGCGCCGCCGGCATCGCTGGAAACCGTCGTGGTCCACGAGCTGGCGCACCTTCGGGTCTTCGGCCACGGGCCCGCGTTCTGGGAGATGGTGGCGTCACGCCGCCCCACCCACCTCGCGGATCGGGCCTGGCTCCGCAGGAACTCGTTCGCCCTCCACGCCGCGCTCGACGTGCCCGCCAGCGGCTGAAACGGCGAAAGGCCCGGGTTCAACCCGGGCCTTTCGGTGCTCGCGGAAGGGACGTTACCGGCGCTCGTCCTCGCGGACGGTCCGTGACGGGTTCATCACGATGATGCTCGCGAGCAGCATGCCGAGCGCGATGACCAGCATCCAGCTGCGATCCGGCGGCTGCGTGGCGCCGCCACCGATGGCCGTGTCGCTGCTGGGCAGCGTCGCGTCCACGTCGTCCCCGACGTCGGCAGTCGGGTTGGCGGACGGCGTCGGAACGGCCGCGGAAGTCGGCGGCTCCGTCACGACGGGGGCGGAGGGAACCGCGGTCGGGACGGCGGTCGGGACGGCGGTCGGGACGGCCGTGGGGACCGCGGTGGGAACCGCCGTGGGCACCGCAGACGGCTCCGTTGTCGGGGCCGCGGTGATGTCCGGACCCTGGCCGATCGTGACCGTGTTGCTGGTGGCGGTGGCGTCATGGGTGCTCTGGTTGCAGGCGCCACTGCTGTTGTGGCAGGCGTTCACGGAGGCCGTGTTCTGGGCACCGGGCATCACGCCGTTGACCGAGCAGCTGTACGACCAGGTCTCGCCGGGGTCCAGGTTGCCATCGGAGTCGGTATCGCCGCTCGGCGCGCCGAGGGTGCAACCGGCCATCCCGTCGTCGACGGAAACGGTGCCGAAGAAGCCTGAGCCCGTCGCCTGCACCGCGACCGTGTAGACCACGGTGCCGCCGCCGCTCGGGACGTTCGCCGGGGTCGCCGACTTCGTCACCGTGACGCTGTAGGTCGGGGAGCCAGCCGATGCCACGGCGGCGACCGCCATCACCAGGGATCCTGCGGCCAGCAGCGCTGCCAGCCGGTTGCGCGCGTTCATCTCTTGCTTCTGTCCTTCCGCTGCGCGGCCCGAACGGGCCGGTTATGAGTCCCTCCCTGCGAGCGGGCACGTGCGCGCAAGGTGAAGAGACTGTCGCCGCCGGGCCGGTGCGTGTCGTCAACCCGGAGGTCCCACCTCGACAGGTACTCCTTGCGACATCACCGTACCGCACCCGACCGCACCAGATCACACAAAATCGCACCCGACCGCATCGCCAGATCGCGCCGGGGAAGGACCGTCTCGGTCCAAGGGGAAGGACGCTGCGCGGCGGAAGCGGTTGGTGGGCCGGGGCAGAATCGAACTGCCACAGTCGAAGACGAGGGTTTTACAGACCCTTGGGCTCACCACCTGCCCAACCGACCCACGTGGCTTCACTCCCGGCCGGCATGGCCGAGCCGGGGCGGCGGCTAGTCTGCCAGTTTCGGCGCCACCGCGCCCGCGTCCAGCAGCCGCCGGACCTCCTCGACCAGGGGCTTCACGCGGACCGGCTTGGCGAGGAAGCCGTCGGCGCCCGCATCCATCGCGACCTGGACGTCGCGCGGAAGCACGCTTGCGCTCACGAGCAGGATCGGAACGTCCCCCAGTCGATCGTCGCCGCGGATCTCGGGGATGAGGTCGAGACCGTCGCCGTCCGGGAGATGGCGATCGAGAAGGACCATCGCGGGCGTCTCCTGGGCAAGAAACGCCCGGGCCTCTTCGACCCCGGTCGCGACGTACAGGCGATACCCGGCCCGCCCGAGGATCGCCTCGAGGAGCGCGGCGTTCCGCGGCTCGTCCTCGACGGCCAGGAGCAGCGGCCCGTGGCCCCGCGGCAGCGCGGTCATGCCCGAACCTTGTTCAGCCCGGGGACGCGCGTCGGCGTCTCCAGCCACTTGCGGAGGGCCGCGAGGGCTTCGTCGCCCCGCTCGAGGATGCCCTGTACGGTGCCGTTGAGCTGGAGCTTCGCCTCGGGCTCGAGGCCCGCCGGCGTCGTGAGCCAGATCGGGATCGTGGCGGTCGCCGGGTCGTGGTGGAGCTCGTTGGCCAGCTCGAAGCCATGGATGTCCGGCAGCAGCGCGTCGAGCAGGATCAGGTCGGGCTGCTCATCGGCGGCGCGACGTCGCCCATCGGCGCCGGTGACGGCGTCGATGACCCGGAAGCCATCCGGCTCGAGGATCTCCCGGTAGCGGGCAGCCGCCTCGGGGTCGGCATCGATGACGAGCGCCGTGACCGTTCGCGTCTGGACCTTCGTCGTGAAGGTCAGGCGACCGAGCGCCTCGAGCAGCAGCTCGCGGGAGACGGGCTTGACGAAGTAGTCGACCGCGCCGAGGGCGAGGCCAAGCTGTCGATCGTCGACGATCGAGACGACCATGATCGGGATCGACCGCGTCGTCGGGTCGCTCTTGGCGCGCTGCAGGATCTCCCAGCCATCCAGGTCGGGCAGCAGGATGTCCAGCAGCACCGCGTCGGGGCGGATCTCCGCCATCCAGGCGAGGCCCTGCTTGCCGCTCGACGTGGTGACGACGGCGTAGCCCGCGCCCTCGAGGTGCCGGCGCAGCAGCTCCTGCGCGGCATGGTCGTCCTCGATGACGAGCACGCTGGGCCGATCGGTCGGGATCGCAGGCGGCCGCGCGGCGTCGGTCACCTCGGCGAGACCCTGCGCGGGCAGGGTGACGCTGAACTCGCTGCCCACGCCGATCTCCGAGGTGACCCTGACGGTGCCGCCGTGCGCCTCGACGAGCTGTCGGGTGAGCGCGAGCCCCAGGCCCGTGCCCTCGTGGTGCGGCGTCATCGCGTCCTCGCTGCCCTGCTGAAAGGCCTCGAAGATGCGGTCAAGGTCCCCCGCGGCGATGCCGCGTCCCGTGTCGGCCACGCGGAGCTGCGCGGCGCCGTTGTCGTCGGTCGCGAGCGAGATTCGAATCTCACCCCCGTCGCCCGTGAACTTTATGGCGTTGGAGAGCAGGTTCAGCACGATCTGGCGCACCCGCGGTGGGTCCGCGTCGATCGTGACGTCCTCCAGGTCCTGGACGACGCTGAGGTGCTTCTCGTCGGCGAGCGGCCGCACCGCGGCGACCGTCTGGGCGATGAGCGCCCCGAGGTCCACGGGGACCGGCTTGAGGTCGAGGCGGCCAGCCTCCACCCGGGCGAGGTCGAGGACGTCGTTGACGAGCTCGAGCAGGTGCAGCCCGGAGCCGTGGATGTGGCCGGCGTAGCTCACGACCGTCTCCGGGTCGGCGGCATCGGGTCCGTCCTCGGTGAGGAGCTCCGAGAAGCCGATGATCGCGTTGAGCGGCGTGCGGAGCTCGTGGCTCATGGCGGCGAGGAAGTCGCTCTTGGCGGCGCTCGCCGCGCGGAGCTCGGTGATGAGGTGCTCGCGCTCGACCAGGAAGGCCTCACGTTCGGCGGCCCGCACGCTGCGATCGAGGAGCAGCCCGGTGAGCTCGAGGTCGTCCTCGACGAAGAGCGAATGGCGGGGCAGGTCGAGCTCGAGTCGGGCGTCGGGCCAGCGCGCGGAGTCGAATGGCACCGAGACCGTTCGGGCGGCCGCGACCGTGGGAACCGACGCGGCGACCTCCGAGGTCACGGCCGGATGCTCGACCACGGCGACACGGGTGGCGCCCGAGGCGCGCTCGACCGTCGACTCGAGGAGGCGCCAGATGCTCTCCACGTCCGCCCCGGACGGCATCGCGTTCAGGTTCCGGATGAAGTCATAGGCGATGACCTGCTGGCTGAACCGCCGGAGCGCCCGCGGCGGCGCGAACGCGGCGAGGTAGCCGAGCGCGGCCAGCAGGGCGATGACGCGGACCATGACGCCGGAGGCAATTGCGGCATCCGAGCCGGGTGCGGTGAGGACCCCGCCACCGAGCAGCAGGACGACGGCCAGACCCAGGAGGGCTGTCGCCAGGGCCGCCGTGAGCAGGCGTGATCGCGATGCCCCGGCACGCCCGCGCGCCGCCAGCGCGAAGCCGATCGCGGCGGCGCCGTCGACGAGGGCGAAATAGGCGAGCGCGGCGAGGGCGTAGGCCACGACGGCTGGCGAGCGAGGCTCGACGCCTCCGGAGGCGAGCAGGAACAGGCCGGCGGTGAGCACCACGAACGCGAGCGTCGTTGCGCCGAGGACTGCCCGCGGGATCCTGCGCATGTAGCTGACGAGCCACAGGGCGAGGAGCGGCTGTGCGAGCAGCGCCGGCACGATGAGCGCGTTGATGGCGCCGGCCATCGATGGCAGCACCCGTGCGACCAGCGGCGCACCGAGCACGATCGAGGTGCTCGCAAAGCCCAGGACCACGGCTCGACGGATCGCGCCGCGGTGACGGACCCAGTCGACGAGGCTGAGGGCGAAGACCGCGAAGAAGGCCAGGTCGAGTGCGGCGCTGAGCAGGGTGTCGAGGGTCATCTCGTCAGACCGCTGCGCGCAGCGCCTCGAGGGCCCGGACGGCCGGGGTGCGGATCTCCTGGTGCTCCTGCTCGACCATCGGCAGGAACAGCCGGACCAGGTCGGGGTCGAACTGCGAGCCGGCCTCGCGCTTCAGCTCCTCGACGCCTTCCTCGACCGATCGTGCGGGGCGGTAGGGCCGCTCGTGGATGATCGCGTCGAACGCATCGACGAGCCCGACGATCCGCGCGCCCATGGGGATTCGCTCGCCTCGGAGCCCGTCCGGATAGCCGGCGCCGTCCCAGCGCTCGTGGTGGTGCCGAACGATCGATGAGAACTGCGACGCGGTCGCGAGGGGTTCGCAGATGCGCTCGCCGATGAGCGGATGGAGGCGCATCTCGGCCCACTCCTCGCGGCTCAGCGGCCCGGGCTTGTTGAGGATCGCGTCCGAAACGCCGATCTTGCCGATGTCGTGCAGGAGGGCGCCGAACACGAGCCCCTTCAGGCTGGCCGGCTCGAGGCCGGCGGACATGCCCAGCTGGTGGGCGAGCCCGGCAAGGCGCTGGCAGTGCAGCTCCGTGGAGGCGTCCTTTGCCTCGACGGCATTCGCGAGCGCGGCGATGACGCCATGCGCACCGACCATCTCGGCGGTCACGCGCGCGAGGCGCATGACGCTGCGGATGCGGGCCATCAGCTCGGCCTCGTCGTAGGGCTTGCGGACGAAGTCGTCGGCGCCGGCATCGAGCCCGGCGACGACGTCACGTGACGCGGTCTGGCCGGTGACGAGGATGATCGGGAGGGCGACGGTGCGAGGGTCGGCGCGGAGGCGGCGACAGACATCGAGCCCGTTGAGGCCCGGCAGGCCGACATCGAGGAGGACCAGGTTCGGCGCCTCGTCCACCGCGGCCTTGATCGCGTCCCGGCCATCGGCGACGGAGATGGAGCGGTAGCCGGCGCGCTCCAGGAGGCGCGAGAGCAGGGCGCGGTTGGAGGCGTCGTCCTCGGCGACGAGGACGAGATCCTGATCGAGGCCCTGGGGCATGGGCGGCCTCCCGACAGCGCGGGAAGTCCCCGCACCCGGAAGGGTCGACGGCGTGGGGCCTCAGGGCAACGGTACGAAGGTCACGGGTGGGGCAGTGGTGGAGATGAGGGGACTCGAACCCCTGACCCCCGCGATGCGAACGCGGTGCTCTCCCAGCTGAGCTACATCCCCACGGGCGCGTCGGAGCGTGGCCCCGAGCGGTTCCGGAGTCTACCACCGGGTCGGCGGACCTCTGGGGGCTGCATCCGGGTGTCGCGTCTGGCCCTGGCTTGCCTCCGGCCCAGGCCCCGGCCTTGCCTCCGGCCCCGGCCTTGCCTCCGGCCCGGGCCCCGGCCTTGCCTCCGGCCCGGCTGGGGCGCGCGTCTCGTCAGAGTCATGGCGCGCCACCCGCGACGCTTCCTCTGGACGGCTGGCCCGCGGAATCTGTCAGATCTCCATCCCGTGACTGTTGGTCAGCGCTCCCGCGGCGAGTTGAGCGTGGGGCTGGACGTGGTTGTTGTCATGTGGTCATGGAGCGAAGGTTCTGGCAGCGATTCGGTGGCGAAGGGTCATGGGGTGGTGATTTGACGGAATCGGACGGGAGTGGCCGGGGTGAGGAGAGCACAGCGCTCCGAGAAGGCACCGGGGTCTTGATTCATTCGAACATCTGTTCGATACTGCAGGTATGGCTGCTCCCTCTCCCGACCTCACCGCCGCGCTGGCGACCCTTCGCTCGCGCTGGGGTGCGGCGGCGCCCGGGTTCACAGGCGAGCGGGGATCGAGCCGGTTCGCGGGCGATCGATTTGCCGGCGAGGTGATCGGCGCGCTCGCGACGGTGCCGGTTGAAAGCCCGGATGCGGATCCGGAGCGCGGCCCCGCGGGCAGCCCTGCGATCGACCGGTCGATCGATCACGATCGGGTGCATTCGACCGGCTTCGCCGAGCTCGATGCGATCCTCGGCCCCGGTGGCCTGCCTCGCGGCATGGGGCTCGCGGTCCGCGGCGAGGTCTCGAGCGGGCGGACCACGCTGGCGCTGCGGTTGGTCGCGGCCGCCCAGGCGGCGGGCTCGATCGTCGCGTGGCTCGACCTCGCGGCGGCGCTCGATCCGGTCGAGGCGGTGGCGCGCGGCGTCAAGCCGGAGTGGCTGGTCGTGCTGACGCCGGCGGACCCGGAGGAAGGGCTCGCCATCGCCGGCGCGCTGCTCGCGGGACGCGCCGTGGACCTGCTGGTCATCGACCTGCCCATCGAGGCGCGTCGCGCCAAGGCGAGCAGCGGCAAGGCGAGCAGCGGCAAGGCGAGCAGCGGCAAGGAGCGCAGCGGCAAGGCGAGCAGTGGCAAGGAGACCAGCGTCACGGGGGCGAGATTCGGCGATCGACTCGGACGGCTTGCGGCGCTCGCGCGGCGAGCCGGGATCAGCCTCGTCGTGCTGGAGCCACCGAGCGGACGCTCCGGGAGCCTCGATGGCGCGATCGGCGAGGCGACCGGGATCCGCCTCGAGCTCTCGCGTCGGTCGTGGATCCGGCTCGGTCGAGACGTCGTCGGCCAGAGAACGGAGGTGGTCGTCGCGCGCAATCGCGCCGGCCCACCAGGGCGGCGGGCGACGCTGCGGATCCTCTACGCCGACGGCGGAGAGCGCGACGCCTGCCTCCGCCACCCCGAGCTCCTCGCCGAGGCCACGTCGGAACCGCGGTTGGTTCAGCTGGCTGGAGCGCAAGGCGCGGCGAGACGGGCGCGCAAGGCGCGGCCGAGACGGGCGCGCGAGCGTACGTCGCGTACGTGAACAAGCCCGACGACGGTCGCAACGCAGCGAAACGGCGAGATCAACCAACCGCCCCAGCCCCCGTTGTCCCAGTGCCCGGGAAAACGATCGATGCGACTCCTTCATCTCCATCGCCAACATCTCCTCCTCGATCTCGCGCGGCGACGCCTGCCCTCCGGCTCGTGGCCGGCGGGGCCGGTGGTGCTCGGCGGGAAGCCGTGGTCGACCGGGACCGTGCTCGACGCGGACCCCGCCGCGCGGGCGCTCGGCGTCCGGCGCGGGATGCCGCTCGGGTCGGCCCATCGGCTGGCACCCGAGGCGACCTTCTTCGACCCGCAGCCCGAGGCTGATCGGGACGAGCTCGAGGCGGCCTTCGAGCGGCTCGCCGGGTTCAGCCCGGCGGTCGCCGGCACGTCCGATCCGACCGACGTTTCATTCGGGCTGCTGGAGGCCCAGGTCGACGGGCTCGAGGGCCTCTGGGGTCCCGAGCCGGTCATGGCCGGGCGCATCGGCGCGGCGCTCGAGGAGCCGCTCGCCGGCCGGCCGCGCGCAGGGATCGCCGGCACCCGCTTCGCGGCGACCGTGGCGGCCCTCGCCGCGAAGCCGGGGGAGCTCATCTCCGTGCCGCCGGGTGCGGAAGCGAGATTCCTCGCTCCCCTTCCAGCGTCGCTGCTCTCGGCCGAGCCGGACGTCCGCGCCCGGCTGCGCCGGTTCGGGCTGCGAGAGATCGGCCAGGTCGCGGAGCTGGCCGCTTCGGCGCTGGTGGCACGGTTCGGCGAGGAGGGCCGGAGGATCGGGTCTCGCTCCCGTGGCGAGGAGCTGGAGCCATTCCGGCCCCGCCGCGCGCCGGAGCGCCTCGTCCTGGGCCTGCCCATCGAGCCCGCCGTCGCCGAGCTGGAGGCGATCCGGTTCGTGCTCCGCCGGCTTGCCGTGGCCCTCGGTGCGAGCCTCGCCGCACGGGGCCTTGCGGCGGAGCAGGGCCGCCTCCGGCTGGAGCTGGACCTCGCCTTCGCGCGCGCGGGCACGCCGGACCAGCTCGCCGTCGAGACCCGTTTCCCCGAGCCGACCGCCGACGCCGAGGCCATCGAGCGCCTGCTCCTCGCCAAGCTCGAGCGAACCCCGCCGCCTGCCGCCGTCACCCGGCTGGAGCTGGAGCTCTCCGGCGCGACACCGGCGGTCGGCCAGCAGCTGCCGCTGTTCGTGCCCCAGGCCCTCCACGGCGCGCGGCTCGCGTGGCAGCTCGCGCGCCTCGCCCTGACCTACGGCGACGAGAAGATCCGGCGGATCGAGGTCCTCGATCCCGAGGCGCCCCTGCCCGAGCATCGCTGGGCCTTCCGTGACGTGAGCGCCGAATCTCGCTCCCGTGCCGCGACCGTCACGGGCCCCGGAGCCACGCGGTGACCCGCCTGCTCCGCGCCCACCCGGAGATCTCCGTGGAGTTCGACGACGGCAACCTCGTGATGGCCTGGAACGGCCGCCGCGAGCGGGTCGAGGTCTGCAATCGCTGGCGGGTCGAGGAGTCCTGGTGGCGAGAGCCGATCGCCCGGGATTACTACAAGGTCGTCGGCGAGCGTTGGCTGGCCCTCATCTACTGCGACCGGACCACCGGCTCGTGGCACCTCGAGCGCCTCTACGACTGAGGCGCTCGCTCCCCTCAGGGCTCCGGCCAGCTGAACGGGCAGCCCGCGCCGTAGAGCACGGTCACGAGCGTGTCCTCGCCACGCGGCATCGCCGTGACCAGCATGTCGCAGCCGTAGCCGCTCGATGCCCACGCGGTGTACGAACCATCCTCGAGCGGGCCGTCGCGCCCGCCGCCATAGCCCGCCGCGGAGAAGGCATCGACGTAGCGCTGCGCGACCGCGAGCGGGTCTGCGGCTGCGCCCGACGCGATCGTCCAGGCGGCAGTGACGGGCCCCGCGCCGGACTCGAGGGGCTCGCCGCCCGGCGGCAGCGGGAAGCCCGGCGGGAGGTCGTTCCAGATCGACCCCCAGTCGGTGTCCGTCTGGCCGGTCGATGGGGTGAGTCCGGGCTGCTCGATGTCGAGGCTCGGGGCGACGGCAGCCGGGGTCGACGTCGCACCGGCGAAGGTCGCGCCTGGCGGCTTGGTCGTGGCAGGGGACGAGCAGCCCGCCACGAGGACGATCGTCAGCAGCACCCCGGCCCGAAGGCGATCCACGCGGCCGATGGTAGGGCCGGACATGCCGGGACCCCGTCGCCCCCAGAAGCGACGGGGTCCCTGGCCTTCGATCAGCTGCCCGCTCACCAGGCAGTCGATCGGTCGATGGCTGGCTTGCGCCCGCCCTCGCCGGGTTCCGGGTGACGCCCCGGTTCCCCTGTGGCTATCGACTGCTCGCTGCGAGGGCCGCCGGGAGGAGGACGAGGATGAGGAGGATCGCGACGCTCAGCATCACGACTGTCCTCGTCAAGACGGCGGCCCAACTGCGCTGGTCGACTTCCACGCGCTTCAGACGCCACGACCCGGCAATCTGTTGCGTGGTCGCAGGATAGAACATTTGTTCTATAGTTACCAGCCCTCCAGCTCCCTTTCAGACCCCCTCAGCCCCTGGAATCCGCGGGACGGGCGCCATGCCATCGACCACACCACCTGCCTACGCCGAGCTCCACAGCCACTCCAACTTCTCGTTCCTGCACGGGGCCTCGCCGGTCGAGGACATGGTCGAGCGGGCGGCCGAGCTGGGCCTCTCCGGGCTGGCCGTCACGGACCACGACGGGCTCTACGGCGTGGTGCGCTTTGCCACCGCCGCGGCGGCGGTCGGGGTGCGTCCTGTCATCGGGATCGAGATCGAGCTCCAGGACGCGGCCGCTCCCGACCCGGGCGGCATCGTGGTCCCGGCGCGGCGCCGGCCGCGAACCCGGCGGGGGCAGGGAGGTGCGAGCCTCGAGCTGCCGCTCGCGAGCGAGGGCCTGCCTTCCCGCCCGCGCCCGGAACGTGCCCGCCTGCCGGGCCATCGCGCCACGGTGAAGGAGGACCTGCGGGGCATCGGGGAGCGGCAGCGTGGCCCGCACCTCGTCCTGCTGGCACGCGACGCCAGTGGCTACCGGAGCCTGTGCCGGCTCGTCTCCCGCGCGAATCTCGACGGGACCAAGCGCGTGCCGCGGTTCACCCAGGCGCTGCTCGAGCAGCACAGCGAGGGCCTCATCGCCCTCTCGGGCGGCCGCGAAGGCGAGGTCGCGCGGCGCCTGCTCGTCGGGGATCGCGAGGGGGCGAGGGTCGCGGCCACGCGCCTTGCGCGTACCTACGGCACGCTCGACATCGAGCTCTCCCACCACCTGCTCCCCGACGACGACTGGCTCGTCGCCGAGCACGTGGCCCTCGCCGACGACCTCGGCCTCCCGGTCGTCGTCACGAACGACGTCCACTACGCCCGTCCGGAGGACCGCGAGCTCCACGACGTCCTCACCGGGATCTTCCATGGCCGGACGCTCGAGACGCTGGGCTCGCTCCGCCGCCCCGACTCGGAGTCGTACCTGAAGTCGGCCGCCGAGCTGGCCGCGCTGCCGCCGGGTGTCGCGATCGGCCCGATCGAGGCGACCGTCCCGATCGAGTCGACCGTCCCCGGTAATCGCGTGGCTCGCGCCTGGGCCGAGGGCATCGCCAGGTCCGGCGAGATCGCCGCATCGTGCACCGTCGACCTCGGGTTCGAGCAGTACCGCTTCCCGGGCTTCCCGGTCCCGAACGGCGAGACGCCGTTCTCGTACCTGTCCTCGCTCTGCTGGGAGGGCGCCCGGCGCCGCTATCACCCCTTGACCGCGGAGGTCATGCAGCGTCTGGCGCACGAGCTCGGGGTCATCGAGCGGGCGGGGCTCGCCGAGTTCTTCCTGATCTGCTGGGACCTGATGCGATTCGCGAAGGACCAGGGCATCCCGGCGCAGGGCCGTGGCAGCGCGACGAGCTCGATCGTGTCGTACACGCTCGGGATCAGCCGGGTGGAGCCGATCGCCCACAACCTCCTGTTCGAGCGCTTCATCAACGAGGGCCGCACGACCTACCCGGACGTCGACATCGACTTCTCGTCCGAGCGCCGCGAGGAGGTCATCCAGTACATCTACAACCGCTACGGCCCCGAGCACACCGGGATGGTCTGCAACCTCGTGACCTACCGGGCCCGATCGGCGGTCCGGGAGGTCGGCTATGCACTCGGCTTCCCACGGCCGCTGGTGGATCGCGTGGCCAAGGCGCTCGAGACCTATGACTCCGTGATGGTTCGGCGCGACCTCGAGGCCGACGGCGGCTTCGCCGAGTTCTTCCGCCGGCCGGGCGAGGGCGATGGGGTCGCGATCGCCGATGCCGCCGCGGTCGCCGGGGACGCGGTCCGGGCCGCTGCGTCCGAGGCCGCCGCTCGCGGGCTCGTCGACGGCATGGGACAGCTCAACCACGCTCGCGGCGGCCGGGTTCGAACCGCCGGCGCGGACGAAGCGGGGAACGGCCGCATCGCGCGCCCGGAGGACGCTCGGCGGCTCGCCGACTCGTCGCCCGCGCCCGTCGGTGCCGAGCTCGTCGACGGGCTCGGCCAGGCCAACAAGCGCATGCCCCTCGTTGGCAAGGTCCCGCCCTGGAAGCAGGCCCCGAAGCTCCCTGATCCGCATGCGCCACGCCCCTTCGCGTGGCTGGGAGAGGCGACGGCGAAGGAGTCAGCCGACGGCAGCTCCGCGGACGCCAGCTCCGCGGACGCCAGCTCCGCGGACGGCAGCTCCGCGGACGCCAGCGTCGTGGGGAGGAGCCCCGCGGGCGCCAGCGTCGTGGGGAGGAGCCCCGCGGGCGCCGGAATGTTTCAGATGTTCCCTGCGGGAACGTCAGCCACCGGCGGGAGGCCTACGGGCGGCTTCGACGCCGACGCCGAACCACCGTTCGTCCCGGCACAAGCGTGTGACGGGACGGATCCCGTCATCGAATCGAGCACGACGGCGTCCGGCGAAGCAGCTCCCGCTTCTAACGTTCCCCCCAGGAACATCTGGCACGAACGCGCGCCACTTGCCCTCGTGGGGCCGAGCAGCTCGGGGATGTGGGAGGAGGCGCCGGAGTCGCCGCCGGCGATCCGGCCCGGAGGCCGCGGGGATGACGAGGGCGGGCCCGGCGACACGCCCGCGAGCGTCGCGTGGCTGCGGGCGGGCCGCGGGACCGGGTATCAGCGCGGAGGTGCCGGCGGCTGGCGAGGAACGAGCGCGGCTGATGGAACGAGCGCGGCTGATGGAACGAGCGCGGCTGATGGAACGAGCGCGGCTGATGGAACGAGCGGGCAGCAGGTCGCCGATCTCGAGGTCGCGCCGGCGCTGGTGGAGGGGCGGCGCATCGACCCCGAGAGCGGTATGCCGGAGACGGAGCCGCGCCGGACGGACCAATCGACCGACCGGCTCGGGCGGCCGTACTACTGGCCGCAGCCGGACAGCATCCGCGGCGGGATTGGCGTGGATCGCGTCGGGCGAGCAGATCCACACAGCTCGGTGGCGAGAATCGAGCCGGAGCCGCCGGCCCAGACCCGCGGTGGCTCCACGAAGGGCATGTCCGATTGGGAGCGCTGGCTGGAGTTCTGCGCCCGGATCGACGGCTTTCCCCGCCACCTCAGCATCCACAGCGGCGGCATGCTCGTGACCGCGGCGCCGCTGATCGACATCGCGCCGCTGGAGCGGGCGACCATGCAGGACCGCGTCGTCGTCCAGTTCGACAAGCGCGACGTCGAGGAGCTGAAGCTCATCAAGCTGGACCTCCTCGGGCTCGGGATGCTCGCCGCGATCGACGAGACCGTCCAGCTGATCGAGCACGACTGCGGCGCCTGCGTCGTCCTCGACTCGATCCCCGAGCAGGTCCCGGAGGTCTTCGAGATGCTCCAGGCGGCCGACACGGTCGGGGTCTTCCAGGTCGAGAGCCGGGCCCAGATGCAGACACTGCCGAAGTCGAAGCCGAGCTCGCTCGACGATCTGGTCGTGGAGGTCGCGATCATCCGGCCGGGACCGATCCAGGGCAACGCCGTTCACCCGTACCTGCGGCGGAAGCAGGGCCTCGAGCCGGTCGAGTACCTCCACCCGAGCCTGGAGCCGGTGCTGCGCGACTCGATGGGCGTGATCCTCTACCAGGAGCAGGTCATGCGGATCGCGATCGAGGTCGCGGGCTTCTCGCCCGCGGAATCGGACGGGTTCCGGCGGGCGATGGGCACGTGGCGCTCGAACCGCGAGATGGAGAAGCTCCACCAGCGGTTCTTTGATGGCTGCATGCGACAACCGGGAATGACCGCGGAGGTCGCCGAGGAGCTGTTCCGCCAGGTCTCGGCATTCGCGTCGTTCGGCTTCGCGAAGTCCCACGCGGCGGCCTTCGCGCGGACGGCCTACGAGTCCTCGTTCCTCAAGCTGTTCTACCCGGCGCAGTTCCTCGTCGGGCTCATCAACGCGCAGCCGATGGGCTTCTACCCGGTCGAGGTGCTCGTCAACGACGCCAAGCGCCACGGGGTCGCGGTGCTGCCGGTCGACCTCAACGCCTCGACCTACAAGACCACCACGGAGTGGGTCGGGCGACCGGGCTGGGCGATCGGCGACGGCTCGGGGGAGGGAGAGCCGTTGCCGGAAGGCTGCGGCATCGACGAGCGGCCCGTGCCGGTCGCGTCCTCCGCGTGCGTAGTCCCGAGCCGAATCTCGCGGGAGCAGTGGGCCGCGGAGAGCGCGACGGGCTGGGGCGTGCGACTCGGGCTGCAGCTGGTGAAGGGCATCGGCGAGCAGCACGAGGAGCTCCTCGACCGGGAGCTCGAGCGCGGGCCGTACGTGTCCCTCGCGGACGTGGTCGAGCGGACGGGGCTGCCCGAGGAGACGATCGAGCGGCTCATCCGGACCGGCGCGCTGGACTCGCTGGGACGGCCCCGGCGCGAGCTCCTGTGGCAGCTCCGAGAGGTCGCGGGAACGGTGCGCGGACGCGGCTTCTCGTCGACGACGACATCGCGACGCGTCGCGAGCGAAGCGAGCGTTCGGGCGACCCGGTCGGTTGCCGGCAAGCGCTCACCCGCCGCGGGCCGGCCGATGGACCTGCGACTTCCCGCCACGGAGGCCCCGAACCTGCCGGCGATCACCGAATCGGAACGGCTCGGCGACGCCTACGCGGTGGTCGGATTGGATGCCAGGCGGCAGGTCGTCGGGCTGTTCCGGGAGGCCCTCGATCGATTGGGGGCGGTCCCGAACGGTGCCCTCGCCGATCGACGGCCGGGAAAGGTTCGCCTGGGCGGGCTGGTCGTGACGCGCCAGCACCCGATGACGGCCAAGGGCACGGTCTTCCTGGCCCTCGAGGACGAAACCGGGATGGTCAACGTCACGCTCTGGCCGGACACCTGGGCACGGTTGCGCGGGGTGGTGCGGCGACATGCACTGCTGCTCGTGGACGGCGAGCTCCAGCGAGAATCGAACGTGGTCAACGTGGTGGCACACGAGATCGTGCCGCTCACGACGGTCGCCGAGCGCGCCGGAGGCCCCGAATCACCGACCGGGGTTCGGCAGCTGGGGCACGCCGGCATGCGGCGCCTGGGGTAGGCGATCAAGCGGGCTCGCGCCCGGCTAGCGGCGAGAGCCACCTCGACTCGCGGAGCGCGACTGGCTTCGGGTGTTCGCGGCGGTTCGCTTCGGGCCCGAGAGGGCGAGGAAGCGGCGGTACCACGCGGCGGCCGCGGCGAAGAGCGTGCCGCTGACCGGGCCGGCGACGAAGGCCTGGAGCAGGAGGCCCGGGATCTGGTCGCTCGGAAACGGGTGACCGAGGCGATCCGACAGTGCCAGCAGGAAGATCGTGGCGGCGATGCCCTGGATGACGCTCACGATGAAGCCCAGCATGTAGCTGGCCCGCGGCGCGAAGAACCCCGTCACCAGCTGCGGAAGCCCGAAGCCGCTCCCCGGCGAGACCAGGATCTGCCAGGCGAACTGACCACCGGTGTAGTTGAAGAAGATCGAGGCGACGACGGTTCCGACCACGATCATCGCCACGGGGACGAAGAACGCGTAGTGGCGAAGGAGCCCGGGCAGGGCCGCGAAGTCCTCGCGGAAATGCGCAGGGTGGTAGGCGGCACGGAACGCGGTCGTGATGCCCGGGCGCGCCGCCGGCTGCTGCTTCGCGCCGGCCGGCTTGCCTGCGGTCGACTTGGTGGGCCGGCCGGCCCTGGCGGCTTCTGCCTTCCCGTCGCCGGGCTCGGCAGGCGCGTCGTCCGCGGCGCCGTCGATCGCGGCCTCCTGGCTGGTCGCCTGGCGATACCGCCGGCGCGCCTCGGCACGATCGGTCTGCTTGACGCGGGCCACGCTGCCTCCTTGGCTGGACCGGCGTCTTCGGCACCGGGGTGGCGAATCGTACGCGCCCGGTGATCGGCAGTGCATCGCCGGATAAGCGCCGGGTAAGCGCGGCGGAAGCGGGAGTTACGCCGGCGGTGAGCGCCGGCGGGTACAACTCGCGGGCCGTCCCGCCCGGCCTCGATGGCTCCCGCCCGGAGGTCGATCGTGGAGCGACGCGTTGCGCCCCTCGCTGCGCTGTTCTTCGTGCTTGCGCTGGGCGGGGTCGCCCTTGGTGCCGTGCCCGATCGCACCGGCGCGGTCGATGCGGCCCTGGTGCCGGTTGGCTGGCCGGTCTCGACACTGCTGGTGTCGGAGGTCCAGACCGGCGGCGCATCGGCATCGGACGAGTTCGCGGAGATCGCCAACGTTGGAACCGCGCCCGTCGACCTCGCAGGGCTCGAGCTGGTCTACGCAACCTCCACCGGGAGCACCGTAACCCGCAAGGTGTCTTGGGCCTCGACGCTGCTGCTCGATTCGGGGCGCCACCTCGTCGTCGCGAACGCGGCCGGCATCTACGCCCCGATCGCGGACGCGACGTACAGCGGCGGCTTCGCCGCCACTGGTGGGGCCATCGTGCTGCGTGTGATCGGCGGTGCCCCGGTCGATGCCGTCGGCTGGGGCGACGCCACGAACACCTTCGTCGAGGGCACGGCCATAGGGGCGCCAGCTGCGGGTTCCAGCATCGAGCGGAAGCCGGGTGGCGCCGCCGGAAACACGATCGACACCAACGACAATGCCCAGGATTGGTTCACCCAGGCTGCGCCCAACCCGCAGTCGGTGGCCGCGCCGCCCGTTCCCGCGCCAAGTGCCACTCCTGGCCCGACGGCCACGCCGAGCCCTTCGGCGACGCCCGACGCGTCCGCGAGCGCCGTGCCATCGCCCACGCCTGGACCCTCCGCGAGCCCGGGCGAGTCGGCGTCGCCGGCGCCGACGATCTCGCCGACCGAGGCCCCGACGCCGGAACCGACTGCTGGGTCCACGGAGCCGCCCGCGCCCACAGCGATGCCGACCGTCGAACCGACGCCTGCCGCAACGGCCACGCCTACGCCCACGCCCGAGGCGACGCAGACGCCGTCGCCCACGCCGACCGCCACGCCGGTAGCGACGCTCGCTCCGACGCCCGTTCCAACACCTTCACCGACGCCCAGTCCGGCCCCGACCGCGACGCCGCTCCCCATCAGCGCCATCGCCGAGGCCCGCGGCCTTGCCGACGGCTCGACCGTCCGGGTATCCGGGGTCCTGACGACGCACCTCGGCGCCCTCGAGAGCGGACGCAAGGCTTTCATCCAGGACGGCACCGGCGGGATCGCGCTGTACCTCGATGTCGCAGTCACGGACGGGCTCCCCGCCGACACGCTGGTGGTCGTGCAGGGCACGCTCGACGAGCGCTTTGCGGAACGGACGCTGCGCGTCGCCACTGCTGACATCGTCGGTCTCGGCGAACAGGAACGCCCGTCGCCCTGGGAGCTCCAGACCGGGGCCATCGGCGAGCTCCAGGAGGGCTGGCGAGCCATCGTGCAGGGAATCACGGTCGGATCACCGACCGACATGTCCGACGGCCTCGGGCTGATGGTCGATGACGGCTCCGGCGCGATTCGCGTGATCGTCGGTCCCGACGCACTCGGCGGGCAATCCGTGCCGTCCGGCACCTCCGTCGTGGCCGTCGGCCCGATCGGCCAGCGTGACAGCACCGGAACGGGGCTGTCCGGCTATCGCCTGCACGCGACGGAGGAGAGCGACTTCGGGATCCTGCCGACGCCGACGCCGACGACGACCCCGACGCCGACGGCCACCCCGAGCCCGTCGGTCACGCCGACGCCAACGCCCGCACCAACGTCAACGCCCACCGCCGCTCCCACGGTTTCGCCGACGCGAACCCCGAACGCGACCCCGACGCCCACGCGCACACCGGGCCCGACGCCGACGCCTGCGCCGACGAGCATGCCGGGCCCGACGTCACCGCCGGTGCTCTCGATCGTGGAGGCGCGTGGAGCGCCCGTCGGGATCACCGTCTCCGTCGCCGGCGTGGTCACGGCGGAGGCCGGACGCCTCGGCTCCCCGCCGGTCCTGTCGATCGCGGATGGCACGGGCGGGATCGCCGTGCGGCTTCCGGACGGCGTGGCCGCGCCAGCGCGAGGCACGACGCTGCTGGTGCGCGGCCTGCTCGCAGACCCGTACGGCCAGCTGGAGCTCCGACCCGCCGCCGCCGGCTTCAAGGTCACTGGCCAGGGCAGCCTCCCCGCACCCAGCAAGCTCACCGCGGCCCAGCTCGGTGAGGCGACGGAGGGCCGGCTGGCCGAGATCGGCGGCACGGCGGTCGCGAATCCACAGAAGGGCACGAGCGGCGACCTGTCGATCGATTTCACCGACGCGGACGGCAAGACGTTCCGCGTGATCGCGGACGGCTCGAGCGGCATCGCCGCGAGCGCCCTCGTGAAGGGCCACGCCTATCGCCTGACCGGCATCGTCGGGCAGCGTGCCTCGCGAAAGGGCGCCCTGGATGGCTATCGACTCCACCTGCGAGATCGCGCCGATGTCGTCGCGATCGCCGGTGCGCCGGTGCCGGGCGCCAGCACGGCGCCGGGATCGAGCGGTGCGCCGGGGACGAGTGGCGGCCCGGGTGTCGTGCCGGTCTCCACGGCGCTCGCTGCTCCCGAAGGGACGACGCTCACGATCGAGGCGACGGTGACTGCGGGCTCCTCACTGCTCGACTCGAGCGGCAGGCGGATCGTCGTGCAGGATCCGAGCGGCGGCATCGAGGTCCTTATTCCATCTGGCTCGAACGCGCCGGCGGCGGGCACGCGGGTCTGGGTCACTGGCAAGACGGGCACTGCGTGGGGCGCGCCGCGGCTCGGGGCAACGAGCATCGGCTCCCTCGGGACGGGGTCGGTCACACCGCAGGCGTTGAGCCGTGGCCCGGCCGAACGCGACGAATGGGCACTCGTGCGCCTTTCGGGCACGGTCCTGAAGGTCGAGCGGCTTGGCGATCGCTGGCGCGCGGACGTCACGATCGCCGATGGCACGAAGGTCGCCGTTCAGGGTCAGGCGGGGGCGGGGATTCCATCGACCGCGATCCTCGCGGGGCGCCGGATCACGGTGATCGGCATCGTCAAGCGCCCCTATCCGACGGCCAGCGATCGGCGGTTCGCGATCCTGCCGCGCAGCGCTGCCGACGTGGCGATCGGGCCAGCCGGGAACGGCATGCCCGGTGCCGCTCTCGGCGCTGCGTCAAACGGCGGTTCGGCGGGCACCTCGACTGGGGGAGACAGCGGCGCGGTGGGCGCGGCGGACATCACGCCGGATACCGATCTCGCCACCCTCTCGGAGCACGTTGGCGCTCGAGTGCGCGTCGGTGGGCTGGTTGCGAGCGTGACGGACGACGGCTTCGACCTGGACGACGGCACGGCCCTCGCCCACGTCGTGCTCCAGGGAGACATGACGTCGCTGCTCGGGCACCTCCGGGAAGGTGAGGCGGTCGCCGCCACGGGCACCGTCGAGCTCGTCGACGGAAGCGCGATCGTGGTCGTTGGCGACGACGGGTCGCTCCTGCGGGTCGGCAGCCTTGGCCAGGGGCTGCCCATCGGGGATGCGCCAATCCTGGGACCGATCTCGAGCCCCAACGGGGCGGCAGCCGCCCTCACGGCGGATTCGACGCTCCTCGGCCCGTCGATGGCGCCCACGAGCGTCCTGGCGATGGCCCTGCTGACCCTCGCCTCCGTGGCCGTCACACTGCTTCGGCGACGCCTCCTCCGCCGGCGCCTGCGGGCCGTCGTGGTGGGTCGCCTGGCGACCTTGCGGGCGCAGCCCGCCGCCGTGCCAGCCTCGCGAAGCGCGGAGCGGACCGCGAGCACGGAAGCCGCGACGGAGTCGGGACCGGCACCGGGGCCGTCACCAGAGCCGTCACCTGGGTCGCCCTCGAGCTTCCCGGAAGGATCGGGTCGGGAGCGTGGCCTGAGCGTGGGCTGAGCACGAATCCGCTTGACGCTCGTTCGAAGCCACGCCTACGCTTGCCCGAGTTCCGCAGCCGCGGGCGAACGAGGAGGAGAACGGGCTCTTGCCGAACGCGGACCACCGCGTCGCGCTCCCGACAGGGGAGCGGCAGTACCACATCGATCTCGGCCCCGGCGAGCTGGCCGAGTACCTCCTCCTCCCCGGCGACCCCGATCGGACGTCCCGCATCGCCCGGATGCTCGACGACGTCGAGCTCGAGCGCCGGCATCGTGAATTCGCGTCGGTCACCGGCACGTACCGTGGCCAGCGTGTGTCGATCGTGTCGACAGGAATCGGCACGGACAACGTCGAGATCGCGATGGCCGAGATCCTCGCCATCACGAATCGGCCGACGATCATCCGCGTCGGCTCCTGTGGTGGGCTCCAGCCGGAGATGGGCCTCGGGGATCTCGTGATCTCCACGGGCGCGGTGCGGCTCGAAACCACCACCAGCTGGTTCGTCCACGACGGCTATCCCGCCGTGGCTGACTACGAGGCCGTCGTCGCGCTCATCGAGGCGGCGGACCGGCTCGGACATCGGTATCACGTGGGTCTGACGGCCACGGCACCCGGCTTCTACGGAGCGCAGGGACGCCCGATCCCGCAACTTCCCATTCGATACCCTGACCTCGCCGAGGACATGGCGCGCCAGCGCGTCATGAACTTCGAGATGGAAGCCTCGGCGTTGCTCGTGCTGGCGAGTCTGGCGCGATGTCGGGCGGGGGTCGTCTGTGCGGTCTACGCGCAGCGATCCACGGGCGACTTCGTGACCGGGGACGCCAAGGATGCGGCGGAAGCTGCCTGCGTGGCGACGGGACTGGAAAGCCTCCGGATCCTCGCGGACATGGACCGCCGGAAGCAGGAAGCGGCGACGGAACGCTGGCGACCGTCGCTCGGACTCTTGAGCGCGACGTGACCTCGAGCACTGAGCTCGCGGCACACGGGAGTTTGGGGAGGACCTGAACCCATGGCGATGGCCTACTGCGTCAAGGACAAGATGAAGGTCGAAGTCCAGAACCCGCAGCAGATCACGATGAAGAACGGCAAGAAGGCCCTCCAGGGCACCTGTCCCAAGTGCGGGACCAAGGTGTTCAAGATCGGCGGCTAGCCCTTCCTCATCAGGCACCTTGGACCCCCGCCGGGCGACCGGCGGGGGTCTTGGATTCTCCGGACCTGTAACGCTATTCGTGCGACCTCGAAGGGCCTGGGCGAGGTCGGCTGGTAGACTTTTGCCGCCTTTCACGATCAAAAGCGTCCCCTCCCTCCGAGGTTCCGCCCCTGTCCTCCCGACCCGTCATCGCAGTCGATCTTGGCGGCACGCGCATCCGCGCCGCGGTCGTCCTGCCCGACGGTACCCGGATCGCGCGCACGGAACGCCCGACACCGTCCGATGCCGGCCCCCAGGCGGTCGTCGAGGCCTGTCGCGCCGTGGCACGGCAGGCGCGTGAGGGTGCCCCGGCAGCCGTCGCGACGGAGCTCGCGGGGATCGGAATCTCGTCGCCCGGTCCGGTCGACCCGGTGCGCGGCCTCGTCGTCGAACCCCCGAACCTCGGCCCGCAGTTTCGCGACATCGCCCTCGCCGAGGCGCTCCAGACCGCCGAGCGGCTCCCGGCCTTCCTTGACCGGGACACCAACGTCGCGGCCCTCGGCGAGCACGAGTTCGGGGCGGCGCGCGGCTTCCACGACTTCATCTACCTGACCGTGTCGACGGGCATCGGCGGGTCGATCGTCACCGGCGGCGAGATCCTCCATGGTCCCGACGGCTTCGCCGGCGAGCTCGGCCACGTGGTCGTCGAGATGGACGGGCCTCGCTGCGGCTGTGGTGGCACGGGCCACGTCGAAGCGATCGCCGCCGGGGTCTCGCTCGCCCGCGAGGCCCGCGCCCTCGTCGCGGCCGGCCGCTCGCCGTACCTCACCGCCGAGGCGGCACGGCTCGGCGGCGTGGACGAGCTCTCGGCAAAGGAGGTGGCCGAGGGCGCGCTCGCCGGTGATGCCGCCTGCATCCAGGTCATGGGGCGAGCCCGCCGCGCGCTCGCCGCGGCGTGCGTCGGCTACGTCAACACGTTCAACCCCCATCGGATCGTCATCGGCGGCTCGAT
>JAICVI010000189.1 GCA_025935415.1 Chloroflexota bacterium | reverse complement strand
GCGCGTCGGCCTCGGCCTCGCGAAAGACCCGGCCGCTGGTCCCGCTGGCGAGGCCGAGCATGCCGACCACGCGACCCCCGACCGTCAGGGGCACGCCGATCGCCGCGCCGATGCGGCCCTCGAACGCCGGGATGCGGCCCTCGAACGCGTCGTAGTCGTCGATCACGACGGGCTTGCCCGTCCGAACGACCTGGCCGCCGATGCCCTGCGTGATCGGGATCCGGAAGCCCACGTACTCGCTCATCGGCCCGATCGCGGTCCGGCAGACGAGCGTCTCGTCGCCGTGGTCCGCCAGGTACACGTAGCCCTGCTGAACGCCCATGAGGCGGGTCGCCCGGACGAGGATCGAGTCGAGCAGCTTGTCGGTGTTGCTGCCGTCCAGGAGGCCGAGGGTCATCTCGTCGAGAGCCGCCACGAACTGGTCACGTGAGCTCCGGAACGGCGCGCCCTTGGCGACGAACAGCGCCTGGTCCGCCGTCTCGACGAGCGCCTCCTTGGTCTGCGCGTCGTCCGGGTGGCAGGCGATGCCGACCGACATCGAGACGTGCGGCCCCGACTCGTCCGGGATGGCATCGATCGCAGCCCGGATGCGGCGAGCGACCTCTTCCGCCGCCTGGCGGCCGCAGTCGGGCAGGATCACGGCGAACTCGTCGCCGCCGTAGCGGTAGGCCCGGTCGCCCTGGCGGATGCAGGCCTCGATGGCACGGCTCACGGCCACAAGCAGCACGTCGCCGGCGGGGTGGCCGTTGCGGTCGTTGTAGCCCTTGAACCGGTCGAGATCCATCATCAGGACGCCGACCTGCCGGGCGGGCCCGCCGGAGAGGAAGCCGGCCAGCTCGCGCTGGAAGGCGCCGTGGTTGCGCAGGCCGGTGAGCGCGTCCCGCTCCGCCTGGACCTTCACCTCGTCGTGGGCCTCGGCGTTGCGCAGGGCGATGGCCGCCTGGGCGGCGAACAGCTTCGTCAGCTCGAACTCGTTCTGCCCGTAGTGGGCCTCCGGGCCGCCCATCCGCCCGATGTTCAGCGTGCCCAGCACCTCGCCCTCGGCCATGAGCGGAACGATGACCATCGACTCCGGCTCGAATGGCGTTCCCGGGATCTGGATGGAGCGCGGGTCGAGGTGGGCGTCGTTGGCGAGGACGGGCTCGTGGTGGTCGACGGCCCAGCCGGTCAGCCCGGTGCCGAGGGGCGCGTCGTAGTCGAGGATCAGCTCCGCGAAGCGATCGCGCGCGATCATCGGGCGGCGGACGCCCCGCTCCTTGTCGATCTTGTAGATCGTGAGCGAGTCGTACGTCACGACCGACTTCAGGGAGTCCGCGATCATCTCGAGGACGCCGGAGGGATCGAGGGTCGACAGGAGCTGCTCGTTGACCGCCATGAGGCGCCGCTGGCTGACGAGCTGGTGCTCGAGCTCCGCCTGCTGCTTCCGAAGCTGTTCCAGCCGCTCGGCGTTGACCAGGGCCTGGGCGGCCGTGCCCGCGAAGATCGAGAGCGTCGTCTCGTCGTCGATGCCGAAGCGATCCCGACCGAGCCGCGACGCGACGACGATGCCGCGAACGTTGCCCTCGTAGGTCATCGGGACCACGAGCATCGATTCCGGACCCGTCGTCTCGCCGACGATCATGCTCCGCGGATCCTCATGGGCGTTGCCCAGGAGGATGGATTCGCCGTGCTCCGCGACCCAGCCGGTCAGGCCCTCGCCGATCCGGACCCGGAGCAGCTCCGGCCCGGGGTCGGCACGGCCCATGAACACGCCCTGGAACGCGATCGGCTCGCACCAGCCGGTCTCGTGATCGACGCGATAGACGCGGACGGTGTCGTACTGGATGAGGCTGCGGGCCTCCGCGACGATCGTGTCGCCGATTCCGCGGACGTCCTGGATGCCCGAGAGGCGCGACGACAGGTCCTGGATCGCCCGGAGGCGTGCGGCGAGATCCTCCACGGAGGCCATGAGCCGGGCGTTGCCGATCGCTGTCGCGGTCGTATCCCCGAAGCTCCGGGCCAGGGCCATCTCGTCCGCGGACCAGTCGTAGGCGGTGTTGTGGTAGACGACCAGGAGCGCGAGCGGGGCGCCGCGGAAGATGGCGGGTACGAAGCACAGCGACCCGACGCCGCTCTCCACGTAGACCTCGCGCATCTCCGGGGTGATCCGCGGGTCGTTGATGTCGTGGAAGACGATGACCTCGCCGCGCCGGAGGGATTCGAAGCCGGCGAGCTTGCTGTCGCCGGTGGCCTTCTCGACGCGCACCCGGATCGGCTCGGGATGGTCGCGGCCGGCGACGAGCTCCAGCGGATGCTCGCGGTTCGGCTGCCACAGCCACAGCCCGACGCGATCCGCGTGGAACAGCCGGACCGTGTTCTCGAGGACTTCCTCGAAGACGGGCTGGAGGTCCTCCGAGCCGCTGAGCTCCGACGCGAGCCGCCGAAGGGCATCCGTGCCGGGACCGAGCACGCGCCGGCCGGCGGTCGCCAGAGTCTGGCTGGACACCGATGCGCCGTGGGCATCGGCAGCCTCTGCCGCCCGCGCCCGACGATCCCCGGCGTGGCCGCGGTTGGCGGGCTTCGACCTGGTCCTCGCGTCGAGGAACCGCTCCAGCTCGCGCCGCCGGAGTCGCATCTGGCGCCCGGTGGTTCGAACGGCCATCAGCTCGCCCTGGTTGCACCAGGCGCGAACGGTCTCGCGGTCAACGCCCGCCAGGCGCGCAGCCTCGGAAAGCGTGAGCAGCTCTGCGGCCGGTCCGGGCCGCGCAGCGAGGGCCATGTTGGCTCTGTGGGCTCCAG
The DNA here is from genome assembly GCA_025935415.1 of Chloroflexota bacterium. Lineage (GTDB taxonomy): Bacteria > Chloroflexota > Limnocylindria > Limnocylindrales > CSP1-4 > UBA5189. Next base: position 1,448 of record JAICVI010000189.1, on the reverse strand, counting down.
TGGTGCGGGCAAGCACCCCGCGTCGAGCGGAACCGTACGGTGCAGGTCGGTCCGGGGCGATAGGACGGGAGTACGGGGTCCCATCCCCCGCGGTCACGCCGGAGCCAGGTCCTCGATCGAGCGGAGGACGATGTCGGCCAGCGGCGTGAGGGTCGCCTCGTCACCGACGCCGGTGAGCACCGCGATCACCCGCCCCGCGCCGGCCGCGCGCCCCATGCGAAGGTCCGCGGGCGAGTCACCGACGACGGCGGTGCGGGCCGGCGCGACAGAGAGTCGCTCGCAGATGCGCAGCACGGGATCCGGCGCCGGCTTGTTCGGGAAGCCGTCGTCGGCACACGCGGTCGCGGCCATGTCACCGGCGATCCCGAGCGAAGCGAGGGTTCGCTCGGTCGGCTCGCGATCGTCGCTCGTTGCCACGGCGAACCGCGGGACCCGGGCGCGGAGCCGGTCGAACAGCGCGCGCAGGTCCGTGACCGGGTGGGCGAGGAGGACGGGATCGGGCGCCTGCCACGCGGCGTGGACGGCCGCGCGGGCGCCGTCCGCCCCGGCTCCGGCCACGGCCACGAACGCTTCGATCGCCTCGCGGATGCGGGCCATCGGTGTGGCCGCGAGGAGGCCGTGCCAGTAGACGACGCCCGTCTCAGGATCGACCCCCAGGATGTCGTAGAGGCCGGCCCGAAGCGTGAGCCCGGTCGCCGCTTCCAGCCGTCCCGCGAGCTCGTCGACCCAGCCGCCCCACATCCGGTGGAACTCGATCAGGGTGCCGTCCTTGTCGAAGATGACCAGGTCGATGCCGTCGAGGACATCGACCGGCGCTGCGTCCCTCACGCCTCCGCGATGAGCGCTTCGACCGACTCGACCGGCGCCTTGGCATCGAGCACCAGGGGGCCCTCGATCGGGAAGTTGATCGTGACCCTCTCGCCGAGCTGCGGGAGCTTCAGCGTCGGCTCGTTGAACTCGTCGAGCACGACGGTCGAGTCCGCAACGCCGTTTCCGGCACCGCCGATGCCAACGCGCATCCGCACGATCGAGCCGAGGAAGCTGATGTCGCTGAGCGTGCCGCTGAGGATGTTGCAGTTCCCGGGTCCAAGGCCCAGCTTGACCATCTCGGGTCGGAGGGCGACCTTGACCTCGCGGCCGACGTCGCCCTCGAACGCGCCGACCCCCGCGAGCTTGACCGGCTGGCCCTCGATGGTGAGGTCGCCGGCGGAGGCATTGACGACGATCCCGGGCAGCACGTTGAGCGTCCCCACGAAGGACGCGACGAAGGCGGTCGTCGGGAAGTTGTAGATCTCGAACGGGGTGCCGACCTGCTCCATTCGGCCCTCGCTCATGACGACCACGCGGTCGGAGAGCGACAGGGCCTCCTCCTGGTCGTGGGTCACGTAGACGGTCGTGATGCCGAGCTGGCGCTGGATGGAGCGGATCTCGTGCCGGAGCACGACGCG
>JAICVI010000198.1 GCA_025935415.1 Chloroflexota bacterium | reverse complement strand
GGCGCCTACGTCGCCTGGGCGCCTACGTCGCCTGGGCGCCTACGTCGCCTGGGCGCCTACGTCGCCTGGGCGCCTACGTCGCCTGGGCGCCTACGTCGCCTGGGCGCCTACGTCGCCGGCGCAGCCTCGCCCTCTTCGACCTCGCCGGTCGCGATCGTGACCTCGTCCATCGCGGCGGCGCCGGCGCCGTCGCCGCTCGCGAGGGCGGTCGGGGCCTCCGTGTCCGCCAGCCAGCAGGCGGCCTCGTGGCCCGCCGATACCTCGATCAGCGGCGGCTCCTCGAGGCACTTCTCGAAGGCCAGCGGACAACGTGTCCTGAACCGGCATCCGGAGGGAATCGCGGCTGCGTCCGGCGTCTCGCCGACGAGGATCGTCCGCTTCGGGCGCTCGCCTTCGGGAGGCGGCTCGGGGGATGGCGCGACCGACACGAGCGCAGCCGTGTACGGGTGCCGGGGGCTCGAGATGACCTCGTCCGCCGGCCCGATCTCCATGATCCGCCCCAGGTACATCACCGCGATCCGGTCGGCGATGACCCAGGCGAGCGACAGGTCGTGGGTGATGAACAGGTAGGTCAGGCCCCGCTCCGCCCGCAGGTCGAGCATCAGCCGCAGGAGCTCCGTGCGGATCGAGACGTCGAGCATCGAGACCGGCTCGTCCGCAACGACCAGCTCCGGCCCGACCGCCAGCGCCCCGGCGATGACGACGCGCTGCCGCTGGCCCCCGGACAGCTCGTGCGGGTATCGACGCGCGAACCGCGACGCCGGCCGGAGGCCCGCCGCCTCCAGGGACGAGGTGATCATCGCCTCGCGCTCGGCGCCCGACTTGCCGATGCCGTTGACCTCGAGCGGCTCTGCCACGAAGTCATGGATCGTCTGTTTCGGATCGAGCGTCTCGTACGGGTCCTGGAAGATGAGCTGGACCCGCTTCCGGTAGGCGCGCAGGGCGCCCGTGCCCCACAAGGTGCTCACATCCTGCCCATCGAAGGTGATCCGGCCCGCCGTCTGCTTCGTGAGCTTGACGATCACGCGCCCGGTCGTCGTCTTGCCGGAGCCCGATTCACCGACGAGCGCGAGCACCTCGCCCTTCCGAATCGAGAGGTCGATGCCGTCCACCGCGTGAACCGCGAGGCCCTTCTGGCGACGAACGACGTCGCCGAGGGAGCGGCGAATCGGGAAATGGACCTGCAGGCCCTCGAGCCGCAGGAGGTCGCGATCGGTCATTGCGGGCGACCAGTCACGCGCCGGCGACGAGCCATCATGTCGGCGGCTGGAGCGGCGGTGTCGGCGCTGCCGTTCCGGGCATCGCGGGCGCGGCGACCGGCGGGGACGGAGCAACCGCGGCCGCAACCTCGGCGATGTCCGACGTCGGATACAGGTGGCAGGCGACGCGCACGCCATCGGAGAACCGCACCTCCGGCGGCACGACCTCCGTGCAGACCGGCATCGCGAACTCGCAGCGCGGCGCAAAGCGGCAGCCCGGCGGCGGCGCCAGGAGATCCGGCGGCTGGCCGGTGATCACCTCGAGCGTGCGGCGATCGCCGCGCAGGTTCGGGAACGAGCCGACGAGCTTCCGGGTGTACGGATGCCGAGGCGCCGTGAAGACGCGGCGGACCGGGCCCTCCTCGGCCACCTTGCCGGCATACATCACGAGCACGCGATCGCAGGTCTCGGCCAGCACGGACAGGTCGTGCGTGATGAGGATCAGGGACAGCCCAAGGTCGCGGCGGAGCCGCTCGAGCAGCTCCAGGATCTGCGCCTGGACCATGACGTCCAGCGCCGTGGTCGGCTCGTCCCCGATCACGATCGCCGGGTCGCAGGCGAGGGCCATCGCGATCATGGCGCGCTGGCGCATGCCGCCCGAGAGCTCGTGCGGGTAGGCGTCGGAGCGCTTCTTCGGGATCCCGACGAGGTCCAGGAGCTCCACCGCCCGGGCTCGCGAGACGCTCTCCGACTGGCCGAGGCGGTAGCGAAGTGGCTCGGCGATCTGGTCCCGGACGCGGATGACCGGGTTCAGCGCGTTCATCGCGCCCTGGAAGACGATGCTGATCTCGCGCCAGCGGTAGCGCTCCATCGCCCGTTCCGACTTCCCGACGAGGTCGATCCCGAACAGCTCCACCGACCCGCCACGGATTTTCCCGTTGCTCGGGAGCAGCTGCACCAGCGACAGCGCGGTCGTGGTCTTTCCGCACGCCGACTCGCCCGCAAGGCCCAGGGCCTCGCCGTCGGCGAGCCCGAAGGACACGCCATCGACCGCCTTGACCCAGCCCTGCGGGAGCTTGAAGTGCGTTTTCAGGTCCCGGACCTCCAGCAGCGGCGCGCCGGGCACGGCGAGCTTCGGGAGCGGCCACTGGCGCCGCCCGCGAATCTCCGCGGCGCGCGCGGGCCCGATGGTCGCCTCCTCGGGGATGGCGACGGCTTCGGGGATCCCTGGCGATCCGGCCGAGGTCATCGACGCGCCCCGGACTTCGGGTTCAGGAGGTCGTCGAGCGCGTTGCCGACCAGGGTGAACGACAGCACGACGAGCACGACCGCGACGGCCGGCGGCGCGATGTACCACCACGCCCCGAGCCCGGGTGCGCCCGACGACTGCGCGCTGTTCAGCAGCTCGCCCCAGGACGGCGCGGATGGGTCGCCGAGGCCGATGAACGCGAGCGTGGTCTCCGTGAAGACCGCGGTGGCGAAGGTCAGCACCGCCTGGGCAACGATGAGGTTCATGACGTTCGGCAGGATGTGGCGCCACATGATCCGGAGCGAGCTGGAGCCGATCACCCGGGCGCGGTCGACGAACATCCGCTCCTTGACCGAAAGGACCTGGCTCCGGATGACGCGCGCCGTCGTCGCCCAGCTGGTGAGGCCGATGACGACGACGATCACCAGCAGCGTCGCGCGGATCCCGAGGAACTCCGCCTGCGGCCCGATGATGTCGAGGATGATCGGGGCGAGGATCAGCGCGAGGACGATCGTCGGGAGCACGAGGAAGAAATCCGAGATGCGCATCAGGACGTTGTCGAGGACGCCGCCGGCGTAGCCCGAGAGGATCCCGACGAGCGTGCCGATGACGATCGTGATCAGCGTCGCCATCAGCCCGATCGCCATCGAGATCCGGGCGCCGTGAATGGTGAGGTTCAGCATGTCCCGCCCGGTCTCGTCCGTCCCGAAGAGATGCTGGAGGCTCGGCGGGTCGAGAGCCTTGCCGGTCGCGCTGACGACCGTCTCCAGCTGCCCCACGAACAGCTCTGGAGCGATTGCCAGGACCGCGAAGACGGCGAGGATCGCCACCCCGACGACGCCGTCCTTGCGCCGCAGGGCGCGGCCGAGGAAGTCGCGAACACGGCGCCCGCGGCGGGAGAGCTGCTCGAGATCGGCCTCGGGGCCCAGGATCCCGGTGACGGTCACGTCCTGACCCTCGGGTCGAGGTAGCCGTAGACGATGTCCGCGACCAGGTTCGCGATGACCACAGAGACCGCGATGATCAGGAAGATCGCCTGGAGGAGCGGATAGTCGCGGGCGGCGAGGGCCTGCACGGTCAGCGTCCCGAGGCCCGGCCAGGTGAACACGATCTCGGCCGTGATCGCGCCCGCGACGACGTAGCCGAGGTTGATGGCGATGAGCGTGACCATCGGCAGCAGCGCGTTCGGGAACGCGTGGGCGCGCAGGATGCGCGCATCACGGAGGCCTTTCGCCCGGGCCGTGGTGATGTAGTCCTCCGCCCGCGTCTCGATGATCGAGGCGCGCATCAGGATCGAATACGCGCCGATGAGCCCAAGCGACACGGCGGTGAGCGGCAGTACGAGGTGCCGGCCGAGGTCCCACAAGGTCGAGATGAGGTCCCGGTTGCCGCTGGGCGAGGTGATGCCGGACGTCGGGAACCAGTGCAGGCCGCTGGCGAAGATGATGATCAGGGGCATGCCGATGACGAAGTACGGCATCGAGTAGAAGATCAAGCTGAGCCCGTTGCCGATCCGGTCGACGACGCCGCCGCGGGCCCAGCCGGATCTCGC
>JAICVI010000100.1 GCA_025935415.1 Chloroflexota bacterium | reverse complement strand
GGCGGCGTTGTCATCTCGGCGCGGATCCAGCTGCCGTCGGTCAGGTCCGTGCTGTCTGGCAGGAGCGAGGCCGAGCAGGACGTCGGCGAGGCGCTGGTCCACGGCGCCGTCACCGTCGACGAGCTCGTGGCGGTGACGCGTCGATCGCTCGCGGACGTGCTGCGCGCCCTCACGCGCCTGGAGAGTGGCGGGCTCGCGCACGCCAGCCATGGCCGCTACGCGCCACTCGGGGCCCTGGCAGGCTCGAATCCGAGCCCGCGAAAGCGGCGCGCCGCCTGAGCTCGCAGGCCAGGCCGTCGACCCGCCCCGACCCGACCGGACCACCACGGACCGGACCATCGGGCCATCCGGGTGGCCCGCCGCGCCGCGTACCGTCGGAGCGTGACCCGGGCCATCCTCCACCTCATGAACGACCAGCCGCTGTCCGTCGAGCTCCTCGAGGAGCCGAAGGCCTCGGACCTCGCCGTCGTCTGCACCAACGTCCGCACGATCGACGGCAAGCGCCCGGTCTTCATCGACTTCTCCAACTCGACGTTCGTCTTTCCCATGGCGATGGTCCGTTTCGTCGAGGTGCCGCAGGCGGGCGCCGAGGCCGAGCGCAACGCCGGGCTGATGCCGGTGTCCGAGAACACCGAGCCCGAGGACCTCGACATCGACGAGGATTTCCTCCGCCGCGTCCGCGAGGCCTGACGGCCGCTCTCGCGCGGGCCCTTCGGGCCCGAGGCCGACGGTGAGCGGCAGCGAACCAGGCGTTGATCGGGAATGCAGGCACCTGTGCCTATACTCCCGCCGCATGCCGAAGCACCTGGTGATCGTCGAGTCGCCGGCCAAGGCGCGGACGATCGAGCGTTACCTCGGCTCTGAGTACCGTGTCCTGGCCTCGTACGGCCACGTCCGCGACCTTCCCGACAACCCCGGCAAGGGCAAGTTCGGCGTCGACGTCGACCACGGCTTCGAGCCCGAGTACGTCGTCTCGGACGATCGGCGCAAGCAGGTCTCCGACATCGAGAAGGCCGCGAAGGCTGCCGATACCGTCTACCTCGCCACCGACCTCGACCGCGAGGGCGAGGCGATCGCCTGGCACGTGACGGAGGCCGCCCACGTCGCGAAGTCCAAGACGCGCCGCGTCACCTTCTCCGAGATCACCGAGCGCGCGATCAAGGACGCTTTCGAGCATCCCCGGGCCATCGACGACAACCTCGTCGACGCGCAGCAGGCTCGCCGGATCGTCGATCGGCTCGTGGGCTACACGCTCAGCCCGCTCATCTCCCGCAAGGTCCGGAGCGGCCTCTCGGCCGGCCGCGTGCAGTCCGTGGCCGTCCGCCTCGTGGTCGAGCGGGAGCGCGAGATCGATGCCTTCGTCGCGCGGGAGTACTGGACGCTCCGCGCCCTCCTCGCAACGGACAAGGGCGAGGAGTTCGAAGCGGAGCTCGTCCGCATCGATGGCCAGCCCCTCGAGGTCGCCGATGGCGACACCGCGGAACACCATGCCAACACGCTCAAGGACCTGCATCCGCGCGTCACGTCGATCGCGACCAGGAAGCAGAAGCGCAGCCCGGCGCCGCCGTTCACCACCTCGACGCTCCAGCAGGAGGCCAGCCGGAAGCTCTCCTTCAGCCCCAAGCGGACGATGTCGATCGCGCAGCGGCTCTACGAGGGCGTCGACACGCCGGACGGCCACGTCGGCCTGATCACCTACATGCGAACGGACTCGGTGGCCATGGCCGGCGTCGCCATGGGCGAGGCCCGGGATGTCATCCGCGCCCGCTTCGGCGACGAGTACACGATGCCGAAGGGCCGGGTCTACAAGACGAAGTCGAAGGGCGCGCAGGAGGCCCACGAGTCCATCCGCCCGACCGCGTTCCACCGCGACCCCGATTCGATGGCGAGCTTCCTCAAGCCCGAGGAGCTCCGGCTCTACCGCCTGATCTGGCAGCGCGCCATCGCGAGCCAGATGGAGGCGAAGGAGCTCGAGACGACGACCGCCGAGCTCGCCGCCGGTCCGTACGAGCTCCGTGCGTCCGCGACCCGGGTCCTGTTCGACGGCTTCTCTCGCGTCTACACCGAGGGCCGCGATGATCGCAACGCCGCCGATGTCGTCGAGGGCGAGCCTGCCGACGACGAAGCGGAGGGGCGGCTGCCGGCACTCGCCGAGGGCGACACCACGGACGTGCGCGACGTCACGAGCACCCAGCACTTCACCGAGCCGCCGCCGCGGTTCACGGAGGCGAGCCTGATCAAGGCGCTCGAGGAGCACGGCATCGGCCGCCCCTCGACCTACGCGGCGACGATCTCGACGATCCTCGACCGCGGCTACGTCCGCGTCGAGGAGCGGCGCCTGCATCCCGAGCTGGTGGCGGGAATCGTCACGGACCTGCTCGTCGAGCATTTCAAGGACTACGTCGACCTCGCGTTCACGGCGAAGATGGAGGAGGACCTCGACGCGGTCGCCAGGGGTGAGCGCGCCTGGGTGCCGCTGCTGCAGGCCTTCTACCCGCCCCTTCGCGATCGGGTCGCGGAGGTGCGCAAGAACACCCGCCGCAAGGACTTCACCACGGAGGCGACCGACGAGGTCTGCTCGCTGGGCCACCCGATGGTCATCAGGCTCGGCCGCAACGGGCGATTCCTGGCTTGCTCCCTCTACCCGGAGCACAAGGAGTCGCGACCCGTGCCCGGCGAGGAGCCCGAGGCGCCGGTCCTCGAGGGCACGGGCGAAACCTGCCCGGAGTGCAAGATCGGGACCCTCGTCGGCAAGCGCGGGCGATTCGGGCCGTTCGTCGGCTGCGATCGCTACCCCGAGTGCGGGTACATCAAGCGGGAGGGGCCGCCGCCTCCACCGCCGCTGCCCTTCGAGGTCACCTGCCCGAAGAACAAGGACGGCAATCTCGTGGCGCGGCGGGCGCGTCGCACCGGCAATGTGTTCTGGGGCTGCTCCAACTACCCGAAGTGCGACTACACGACCAACAACGAGCCGGTCGGTGCGCTCCACGAGCTCGAGGACGGCCCCGTCGCCCGGAAGTCGGGCAAGGACGAGGGCTACCTCTGCCTCGCGTGCGGCGCCGACATCGAGGTGCCGATCGGCGTCGAGGGTGCGGGGCTCGTCGGGCGGCGACTCCCGGGCGGGCCGCCCAATCCCGAGGCCATCGCCCCGAAGCGGCGGGGCGGCGGCGGTGGTCGCGCGGGCAGCGGTCGCAGGGCGGCAGGCGCTCGGGGATCGGCCGCGAGCGGTGGACGCCGCCGCACGACACGGAGCACGCGAACCACCTCGGCGACGTGATCGACACCGCGCGCAGCGCGTAGCCTCTGCGCGTGGGGACGACAGCTGCCACGCCAAGCCCGGCATCCGCGCCGCCGCTGCCATCCCGCTCGGCCCTGGACGCGTTCCTGCTGAGCCTTCGCGCGAAGGACGCCTCCGAGCACACGCTGCGCTCCTACGAGACGGGCGTGGGCGGCTATCTCGAGTGGCTCGGCGAGCGCGGCGCCGACTGGCGAGCGCCGTCGCGGGCCGACCTGCGGGCCTACCTCGCCAAGCTCGTCGGTTCGGGGGCGCGGACGTCCGTGAGCCAGCGGCTGGCCGCAATCCGTTCCTTTCATCGCTTCGCGGCCCGCTCCGGCCTGGCCGCGGGTGATCCCTGGGGCTCGATCGCGACGCCGCGCCTGCCGCGGCGCCTGCCGAAGGTCCTCGAGGTCGACCAGATCGAGCGGCTCCTCGCCGCGATCGACCGCGACGAGGACGCTGCCGCGACCGGGCGGCGGCGCGACCCCGACCTCGCGGCCGCCATCGCCTCGCGCGACCGGGCGATCGTCGAGGTGGCCTATGCCGCAGGCCTGCGCATCAGCGAGCTGGCGGGCGCGACGCTGTCGCAGCTGGAGCTGGGCCGCGGCGAGATCCGCGTCCTCGGCAAGGGCCGCAAGGAGCGCGTCGGGCTGTTGGGTCGGCCGGCGATCGCCGCGGTCGAGGCCTACCTCGAGGATGCACGCCCGGCGCTCCTTGCGCGGCGTCGGGTCGAGGGCCCCGAGCCGGAGCAGCTGTTCCTGAACCACGAGGGCGTACCCATCGGCGTTCGCGGGCTGCGGTTCCGGATCGATCGGCTGTGCCGAATCGCCGGGCTGCCCGAGGGCGTCTCTCCGCACACCTTGCGACATTCCTTTGCGACCCACCTGCTCGATGGCGGCGCGGACCTGCGCGTCGTCCAGGAGCTGCTCGGGCATGAGAGCCTGGCCACGACCCAGGTCTACACGCACGTGTCGGCGGCTCGCCTCCGTGCCGCCTACGTCGACGCCCACCCGCGCGCCCGCGCCAGGTGAGCGAGCCCCCGGAGCCAACCACCGCTCGTTCGCTGGCGCGCGCCGGGCTGACCGTCTCGGGCACCTACCTCGCCGCGCGCATCCTCGGCTACATCCAGGTCCTCGTGCTGGGCACCACGTTCGGCGCCAGCGACGACCTCGACTCCTTCTACACGGCCTTCCGGATCCCCGACCTCATCTTCCAGCTCGTCGCCGCGGGCGCGGTCGCGTCCGCACTCGTCCCGATGGTCGCGAGCCTCAGGGCCACGGGCGACGAGGCGAGGGCCTGGCGGATCGTCTCGACGATCGCGAACCTCATGGTCGCCGGGCTGCTCGCCTTCGCCGTGGTGGCCTTCCTCGCGGCACCGGCGCTTGTGCCGATCATCGCGCCCGGCTACGCGGGCCAGAAGCTCGAGACGATCATCGGGCTGACCCGGCTGATGCTCCTGGCACCGATGTTCCTGGCCCTGGGCGCCGTCGCAACAGCTGCGCTCAACGGCGCGCAGCGCTTCGCCGCCTCGGCGATCGCGCCGGTCGTCTACAACCTCGCGATCATCGGCGCGGCGCTGATCCTCGCGCCGAGCCTCGGCGTGACGGGCCTGGCGATCGGGGTCGTCGCCGGGTCGCTCGGGCACCTCCTGGTCCAGCTGCCACCCCTCGTCCGTGCGGGCTATCGGCATCTGCCCCGGATCGATCTCGGCGACGACCAGGCGCGGCTGGCCCTGTTCCTGATGGGTCCCCGCGTCATCGGCCAGGGGGTCACGCAGATCACGTTCGTGGTGATGACCGCGCTGGCATCGAACCTCGGGACCGGCGCCGTGACCGCCTACACGATCGCCTTCTCGCTGCTGCAGATCCCGCTCGGCGTAATCGGGATCCCGCTGGGGATCGTCATCTTCCCGTCGCTCGCGAGGGAGCTCGCCGTCGGGCGGACGGGCCACTACCTCGAGATCCTGACGCGCTCCCTGCGGATCCTCGCGTTCGTGATGCTGCCCCTGACCGCGCTGGGGATGGTCCTGCGGGTCCAGATCGTCGAGCTGCTGCTCGGGTACGGGAAGTTCGACCGGGCCGCGGTCCAGCTCACCGCGGACACGCTGCTGCTGTTCCTGCTCGGGCTCACGGCCCACAGCGTCATCGCCGTCCTCACCCGCGCGTTCTACGCCCGCCAGGACACGCGCACCCCGACCATCGCAGCCGTGCTGGCGGTCGTGATCAACACGACCCTCGCGACCGCCCTCGTCGGCTCGCTCGGCCTGCCGGCGATCGGGCTGTCCATCGCCGCCGCGGCGTGGAGCGAGGCGGGGCTCCTGCTCCTCGTGCTGCGGCGCCGCGAGGGCGCGGCGCTGGATCTCGGGGCGCTCGCCTCTGTGTTGCTCCGCATCGCGACCGGGGCCGTCGTCGCGGGCGCGGTCGCGTGGCTCGTCCTTGGCGCGATCGAGGGAGCCTTGCCCGCCGGCGCGGATCTCGAGGACGTCGCCGGCAAGGCGGTGGTGCTCGTCCAGGCCATCGTCGCCACGCTCGCCGGCAGCGCCGCCTATGCGGCCGTGACCCTCCTCCTCGGCGTTCGGGAGCTGCGCACGATCGTCTCGATCCTCGCGGACCTGATCCGAAGACGCGGCCGATCGTGATGCACCCACAGGCATCGAAACCGGTACGGTGCCGCGCGTGACCACGAAGCCCGACGCTGTCGTCTTCCATGAGGCGCCGCCCGAGATCCTCGAGCGCTGGGATGACCTGACCGTCCGCGTGCCGGGCGGCCACGTCCTGCAATCGAGGGCCTGGGCGGAGCACCGCGCGACCCGCGGCTGGCAGCCGCGCTATCTCGCCGGCGAGGACGGCTCGGCGGTCCTGGCTCTGACGCGCCCCTGGCCGCTCATCAGCGGCGCGAGCGCCTACCTTCCACGCGGCCCGGTCCCCAGCGGTGGGCTCGACGACGCGATCGCCCGGCTCGACGGCGTGACGCGCTGGCTCGGCGAGCAGGGGGTCGATGTCGTCGCCTCGGACGCGGAGGTCGTGGCCGACGGCTACCGCCAGCGCCTCGGCACCATCGGCTACCAGCCGATCGAAGAGATCCAGCCATCGCGCCACCGGCTGACCGTCCGCCTCGACGAGCAGGCCGACGAGGACAAGCTCCTCGAGAACGCCTCCAAGTCGACCAGACAGCGCATCCGCCAGGCGGAGCGCGGCGGCCTGACCGTGGTCCGGTACGACGCGGCGCCACCGTCACCCTTGCCCGGCGTCTCGCCGTCGATCGCGGATCTCGAGTTCGCCGATCCGAGCGACGAGCCCGTGATGGCCTTCGAGCGCTTCCACGACCTGGCCTCGCAGACCGCGGATCGGCGGCACTTCGTCCTCGGGAGCCGGGCGAGCTTCCTCGACTGGACGACGCGTGCGTACGCTTCGGGGTTCGTCGTGCTGCTGGAGGCCGTCGATGACGCCGCCCGCTCGATCGCCGGGCTGATGCTGTACAGGCACGGCGGCAGGCTGTCGACCGCGCTCTCGGGCGACCGCGAGGACGCTCGGAAGGAGCATCCCGGCGCGTTTCACCTGCTCCGCTGGCGGGCGATCCAGGCGGCGGTTCGGGAGGGCGCCACCGAGATGGACCTCGGCGGCGTCGACGTCGCCGGCGCCCGGCACGAGCCCAGGGAGGGCGAGCCGATGTTCGGGCTCTACCAGCACAAGCGCGGCTTCGGGGCGGAGTGGCTCGAGCTGCCGGGCGCGCACGAGCGGGTCCTGCGGCCGTGGCGGTACGCGGCAGGGCGGATCGCGGCGAGGCTCAGGCGTTGACCTCGAGAATCAAGACCTTCGGCGTCGAGGGCGATCCGGTCGGGGTCCCGGCGTCGTCGTGGACCGACGATTCCTTCGACGACTTCGTCCGATCCAACCAGCATGCGACCTACCTCCAGATGGCCTCCTGGGCGCGGGTGAAGGCAGCGACGGGCTGGTCGTCGGTCCTGCTGGGCGATGCCGCGCGAAACGCGGGCGAGAACGCGGGGCAGGGCGCACGCGTCCTGACGCGCCCGATGCCCGTCCTGCCATGGCGTTTCGCCTATGCGCCGCGCGGCCCGATTGCCGAGCGATGGACCGCGAAGTCCCTCGTCGAGTGGTCCATGCGTCTTCGGCTTGCTGCCGCCGCCGGTCCGCTTGCGCGCACGGCGATCGTCCGAATGGACCCGGAGATCGAGGCCGGCCACCGCCTGCCGCCGGACGTAGGCGATGCTGGAACGTCCGCCACGGTCGCGATCGAGGATCTGCTCGAGGAGACCGGCTGGCACCCGGCGCACGACATGCAGCCGCGCCGGACGCGGATCGTCGATCTGAGCGCCGACGAGGACGCGCTCTGGTCCGACCTCCGCAAGAAGTGGCGCCAGTACGTGAACAAGGCTCGAACGGGCGGTGTGGTGGTCCGCGACGTCGATCCGCGCGCCGAGCCGGACGCCTTCGACACGTTCTACGCCGTGATGCGCGAGGTCTCGAAGCGAACCGCGCTGCCGCTTCGCTCCGCCGCGACCTTCCGGGCGGTCTGGGAGGCCTACGCGCCGCAGGGCGAGAGCCGGCTCCTCTTCGCCGAGGCCGCGGGCGAGGTCCAGGCCGTGCTGCTGACCGTGCGATGCGGCACTCGGGTCGTGGAGCCGTACGGCGGCATGACCTCCGCCGGGGCGGACTCCCGCGCGAACTACCTCCTCAAGTGGGAGGCGATCCGCAGCTCGCGCGAGCAGGGCGCCACCTCGTACGACATGTGGGGGCTGATCGGCAGCGGGATCGATCATTTCAAGGCTGGCTTCGGCGGCCGCGAGGTCGAGTACATCGGCGCCTGGGATTACGCGCTCTCGCCGGCCGGCGCGGCGGCGTTCCGGGCGGCCGAGCGCGGTCGCCAGCTGTATCGCGCGGCGCGCCGGCGTCTCAGGGGCGAGCACCTCGCGCTGCCGACGGGGCCGGGCGCGGATGCCTGAAGGTGCGGGCGCACGACGCCCGCTCGCCGAGCTGCTCGAGCGCTGGCGGGAGGAGGACCGGCTGGTCGCGCTTGTGCCGGTCGCCGAGGCATCGCCGGGCCACGTCGGTGCCGAGGACCTGGTCATCGGCACGATCCGCGACGACTCCCGCGCCGTCGAGCCGGGCGACCTGTTCGTGGCCATCCGCGGGCTGCGCGTCGACGGCCATGACTACGTGGCGGAGGCGATCGACCACGGCGCCGTCGCGGTCGTGGTGGAGGAGCCCTTTCGCGACCTTGCGGCCCCACAGGTCGTGGTGCGAAAGGGATCGGCGGCTCTCGCCTCCGCGGCCGCGTGGCAGCACGGCGACCCCAGCCACGAGCTCCTGACCGTCGGCATCACGGGCACGAACGGGAAGACGACGACATCGTTCCTGACGCAGGCCCTGCTCGAGGGTGCAGGCATCAGGACGGGCCTCATCGGGACCATCGGCATCCGGGTGGGCGGCGAGCTCCGCCGAAACGAGGAGCCCAACACCACCCCAGCGGCGCTGGACCTCCAGCGGATCCTGCGCGAGATGGTCGACGCCGGCGAGCAGGCCGTCGTCATCGAGACCAGCTCGCACGGGCTGGCCGCCGATCGTGTCGGCAGCGTCGCCTACGACGCCGCGATCTTCACGAACCTCTCGCACGAGCACCTCGACTTCCACAAGACCTTCGAGGCCTACCGCGACGCCAAGCT
>JAICVI010000108.1 GCA_025935415.1 Chloroflexota bacterium | reverse complement strand
GGTTGGACGCTCACGTCCTGCGCCGGGACGTGGAAGGTCAGCGCCGTCCGGTTCCCGAACGGAGCGCGGGCTGCCGCGCCCACGGCGCCGGCGACGATGGATCGGAGCCCGTCGGCGCCCACGAGGACCCGAGCCTCGATCACGCCGTCGGCTGGCTCGCTGTCCGCGCCCGTCAGGACCCGGAGCCGCGGCCGTCCCCCGTCGAGCAGGACCGCCTCCACACGCACCCCGCGCCGGACCTGGGCGCCCGCGTCTGCGGCCCGCTCGAGCAGCGTCTCGTCCAGGCGTTCCCGATCAAAGCCGACCGCGGAATCTTCCAGCACGCCGGTCCCGTCGTAGCTCAGCCGGAACACCGCGCCCCGGCGGGATTCGACACGCATTGCCGACACGGGCTGGGCGAGCGGCCGGAGGTCCTCGTCGGAGAGGCCCATTCGCCGCAGTGCCTGGACGGCCGCGGGACCGGCGAACACGCCGCAGGCGCGCCAGCGCCATCTTGGCGCCCGCTCGAGCAGCACCACGTCGTGGCCGAGGCCCGCGAGCAGGAGCGCCGTGCAGGCTCCCGCAGGCCCGCCCCCGACGATCGCGACCTCGACGGAGTGGATCCTCACGCCCGGACCGCCGCGATGGCCCAGCGATGGCCCGCCACTCCGTGCGCCGTGCCCAACGGCCGGAGACCCGCCTCCGCGAGGAGGCCCACCGCCTCGGCGTGCGTCCAGGCACGGCGGACGGACAGCACGCCGTCATGGAGCGTCCAGGGATTCCGGGTCAGCGCGTGGAGGACCAGCCACGCGCCGGCGAGCGAGCGACGGTTCCGATCGAGGTCGTTCACGACGACGCCGAGCCTCGCCACCCGAGCGAGCTCGCGGAGGAGGGCCACCGCGTCGAGGCGATCGAGGTGATGCAGGACCATCGACGCGTGCGCCACGTGGAACGCGCCATCCGGATACGGAAGCGCGCGACCGTCGGCAACCTCCAGCGTGAGGCCCGGCTGCGTCGCCAGCCTCGGCTCGAGGCGGACCGCTGCGTCGAGGACCTCACGTCGCGAATCGACCGCGATCACCGTCGCCCGGGGCCACGTGCCCTTCACGCGAAGCAGGGCCATCGGGATGTCCGCAGCGCCGGTCCCGACGTCGAGGACACGGAGTCCTCCGGGGTCATCCAGGACCGCTGGCCGTGCTGCGACGAGCCGGCGCACCGCCTCGACCGAGAGCGCGGTGCCGCCGAGCAGCCGGTTGATCCGGCGCAGGTCGCGGAGGTTCCCACCGAGCGTTGCCGTGTCCGCGAGATCGCCGTCGAGGTGTTCCGGGACGTCGACCAGGCGGCGCATCGGTGCATGATGCGCGCGCATGCGGAACTCGGATTCCGGCGCCGGCGTCTCCCGGGCGATGCCTAACTCGCGCAGCCGCTCGGTCGATCGGCACAGCCGGACGGCGTGGCTGCTCGCCTGCGTGGTCCTCGCGCTGGCCGGCTGCGCCGGTGGGACCGGTGGCGGATCGAACCCGCCGCAGCCGCAGCCATCCACGTGCAGCGTCCTCGCGACGGCGGCGCCGGCATCGCCACCGAAGGGCGGCTGCAGCGGCGCGCCGCTGAGCTCCGGCGAGCTGCGCCTCCTCCTGATCGACCAGCTCGGACCGCCCTGGTACTGCGATCGCGACTCGTACCCGGTGGGGCGCGACGAGCAGGACGCCGCGATCGCCAGCTACGACGCGATGGTCGCGGACGCAGAGGTCTTCCCGGCCGTCGCGGTGAAGCTCGGCCTCGATCCCCCGGCAAAACCGACAGACGCTCAGAAGCTCGCGTTGTACCGGCTGTGGAAAGCCGCCTCGGCCGTGGTGCTCGACCCCATCGGCAACGATCGCTACCGGTTCGACTACCTCGCCCAGCCGGTCGGCGGCGCGAGCCAGGGCACCCGGAGCGCCGGAATCGTCGATGCGCACGGCGCCGTGACCATCGAGCAGCAGGTCGCGGCAGACGCGCCGATGTGCCCGATCTGCCTGAGCCTCGGCACACCGATCGAGGCGCCCGGGGTCGCGATTCCGGTCGATCAGCTGCGGATCGGCGACCCGATCTGGACGCTGGACCGGCAGGGCGAGCGCGTCGCGGGGACCGTCGTCGCCCTGGGCTCGGCCGCCGCACCCCCGGGCCACGTGGTCATCCAGCTGACCCTCGCCGACGGCCGCACGGTCACCGCCTCGCCCGGACACCCGCTCGCCGATGGCCGGCGGCTCGGCGACCTCGCCATCGGGGATGTCGTCGATGGCAGCCACGCGACGGGAGTGGCGATTCTCGCCTACGAGGCCGCGTCGACGTACGACCTCGTGGTCTCCGGGGAGACCGGCATCTATCTCGCGGGCGGCATCCCGCTGCGATCGACGATCGACCCGCGGCCCTAGGGACGCTCGGCCCTACGCCGGGTCGGCCACTCCTGCGGGCGCGGCCATGGAGCCCGTGCCGTTCGGGCCACTCGCGCCGTTGGCCTCGTCTCCGCGCACGGCCTGGAGTCGCGTGACGCCCGGGACCGTCTTGGACAGGTAGTCCAGGACCACGCCGAGCTGGCGGATCCGCTCGTCGATGTCGAACGAGGAGTGCCCTGTCCCGAACAGATACAGCTCGTGCGGGTGGTTTCGGCCCTTCAGGCGTTCGACGTAGTTGAGGATCTGGGGCAGGGGACAGCGGCTGTCGTGCTCGCCCGCGAGCAGCAGCAGGGGCGCCTGGACGCGATCCACGTACTCGAGCGGTGAGCGCTCCTTCATCAGCTGCGGCACGTCCTCCGGAGCGCCGCCGAGGAGCGCCCGGTCGTAGGCCTGGAGGAGCGGTGACTCGTCGCGGTACGCCGCCGGGTAGTCCGCGACCGGCACGCCCGCGACGCCGGCGACAAAGCGCTCGGGATGCATCCCGTGCATCAGGAGCGTGATGTAGCCGCCCCACGACCAGCCGGCCACCGCCGAGCGCGCCGGGTCGGCGATGCCTCGGGCGATCAGGTCGTCGTGCCCCGCGACGGCATCCTCGACCTCGGGCCAGCCGATGTTGCCGATGAGCTCGTCGCGCCACGCGGCGCCGAACCCGATGGAGCCGCGGTAGTTGAGCATCGCGACGCAGAAGCCCATGTCGACGTACGCCTGCACCTCGGGCGTCCAGCGGTCGAGGTCGACGGACGTGGGGCCGCCATGGATGAAGAGCAGCGTCGGCCAGGGCTTCGGCCCGTCCGGCTCAACGATCCAACCGTGCACCCGCTGGCCCTTCGGGTTGCGGTACTCCCAGGGCACGAACGGTCGACCGGCCGGGGCCGGAAGCGGGGGCTCGAGGACGGGCTCGGAGCGACCCGTCTCGAAGACCAGCCCGGGGTGCTCGCCTCGCTGCAGGCGGTACCAGACCGTGCCGTCGGGTCGCACCCGCGCGCCCGTGAGGCTGCCCTCCTCCATCGGGAGCGGCGTGATCTCGCCCGTGGCGAGGTCGTAGCGATGCAGGTAGTTGCGGCCGTCGCGAAGCTCGAACAGCAACAAGGCGGACGCGTCCGGCCACCAGTCGGCGACCTCGGTCAGGCGGTCCCAGGGGACGGCGATGTCGGCGACCTCGCCAGTCTCGATGTTCCAGATCGCGGGCGCGCGCTCGCCGCGCCGCTCGTGCCCGATCGCGAGCCGCTTGTCGCCCGCGATGGGCGACCACGCGAACGCACACAGCGCCAGGCCTTCGTCGCGCAGGTCCGCGACCACGGTTCCGGTGCGGGCATCGATGACGCGCAGGGACGGGTGGATGACGTCGCCGTGCTCGGAATGCTCCACCGCGAGCAGCGTCTCGTCGGCGGACAGGGCGCCCTGGTCGGGGCCGGCCATCATCGCGTTCGACCCGCCGAGGTCGATCGACTCGGGGCTGTGCGCGAGCAGCTTCGCGGGGCCGCCGTTCTCGGAGACGTAGACGTCGAAGCCCTCTCGGTCGCTGGTCCCGGCGACGGTGACCTTGCGACCGATGGCGAATCCCTGGTCCCAGGCCTCGGGCAGGCCCTCGACGAACGGCTCCGCCGTGCCGCCGGCGAAGGGCGCGGCGACCCACACGCCCGACTCGTCACCGGTGGTGTCGCGGTGCCAGACGACCCACTCGCCGTCCGGGGTGAGCTCGCCGGCGATCAGCCCGACCGGCTCGCTGGTGATCTGGCGGCGCTCGCCGGTCGCCCGGTCCCAGGCGTGCAGCTGGTAGACGCCGCTCTCCGACGAGGCGTAGATGATTCGATCGGGTCGATCCGCGGCCCACGTCGGGAAGCCGACGATCGGCGCGCGGAAGCGCGCCTGCCAGAGGGGCGCGTCGGGCTGGGGGTCGCGCATCCGCGGCAGTCTACCGGCGATCTGTCACAGTCGCGCGACCGCCGGGCTCAAGCGGCTGTCAGGTGTGGCAGGTGGAGGCGATCGAACCGGGACTCGTCCAGGTCACGCGCCGCTCGGACGTCGACCTTGATTCGGCGTTCGCTTCGGCACGTCCGAGGCTCATCCGGATCGCCGCATCGCTGGTAGGGGTCGACGGGGCGGAAGACGTGGTCCAGGACACCTACATCACGGCACGGGCGCGGATCGGACAGCTCCGGGACCCGGCCGCGATCGAGGCCTGGCTGGCGCGGATCGCGGTGCACCGGAGCTTCCGGATCAAGCGCCGCGGCAAGCGGCTGCAGGAGCTGCTCCAGGCGGTGCCCCTGCCGCGCTGGACGCCGCCACCGGTAGGGCGCCTGGAGCTGCACGAGCTCGTGGAGGCGCTGCCGGCTCGGGAGCGAGCCGTGGTGGTCCTCCAGCATGGCTACGGCTATTCACTCGCGGAGGTTGCGGAGCTCGTGGGAATCAGTCATGCAAACGCCAGGAAGATCTCGTCGCGGACGCGCGCGCGCCTGCTGCGAGCGTGGCTGGAGGCCGAGGCGTGAGCGACCAGCGGACCGACGAGCGAGCGCAGCCGCCTTGCCCGCGGACGCGCAGCCTCATCGATCGGCTCGTCGCCGAGCGCGTGACGGCCGACGACCGGAGCCACGCGTCGACCTGCCCCAGCTGCGGTCCGCTGCTGCTGCGGGCCATTCGCTTCGACGACGAGCTGCGCCGAACGGCGGAAGGCATGGTCGCGGAGCGGATGCCCTACGGCGTGCTGGACCCGGCGCTGGCGCCGCGGCTCGCCGCCGATCTCCCGACCGTCCGGCGCGCCGCGCCCGGCCTCGCGAGCCTCTTCGCGGCGATCGCGATCGTGGTGGTCGCCATGACCGTCGCCCTCGCCCCCGGCAGCCTGGGCGGCGGGACGCATCCGCCTGCCTCGCAGCAGGTTGCAGGGCCGCTGTTCCGGCCATCCGCGGACATCTTCCGCAGCGTCCGGGCGAAGGACTACTCGTGCATTCCCGGTCACTCGCTCCCCACCAGCGGTCCCAGCGCCCAACCCGGCGAACGCGAGGGCGGCATCTGCCTGACGCCGAAGGAGATCGAGAACGCCAACGCCTCGATCATCCCGATCGAGAATGGCGACGGGCAGGTCGTCCAGGTCACGATCAAGGGCAGCCTCTGGGGCACGGAGACGCTGACCTCGCGCGCCGAGCTCGCCACGGTCATGGGCAGCCTGACGACCGAGTCGATCGCCGATCCGGGCCGTGCCGCCGATGCCGGCGCATTCGTCCAGCGGGCCCTGCCAGAGCTGCGGGTCCTCCCGGCCGGCGACAACGTGCAGATCCTCTTCGGCGACCTTCGGGTGTCGCTCCTCCGCTACCCGGGCGGCAGCTACATCCTCGTGCTGGGCCCGGCAAGCAAGCTCTGAGCGACACGAGGTCCGCCGGGGTCGCTGCGGCAAGCGCCGCTGCCCGGCGCGCTCTACCGTGAGGCCGTGGCAGGCATCGGCGGGATCGGCGGTCGCGCGCTCGCGGCCAGGCTCGGGCGCGTTGGCGTGTGGAGCTTTGCGCTCCAGCGGCTGACCGCCGCAGACGAAGGTGCCGCAGTGCGCGAGCTGGAGCGCCTCGGCTATCCCAGCGTCTGGATGCCGGAGAGCATCGGCTCCAAGGAGGTCTTCACGCATGCCGCGATCCTGCTCGCCGGGAGCGAGCGCGCGATCGTCGCGCCGGGGATCGCGAGCATCTACGCCCGCGACCCGATGGCCATGGCCGGTGGCGCAAAAGCGCTGGGCGAGGCCTACCCGGGCCGCTTCGTCCTGGGGATCGGCGTGAGTCACGCGCCATCCGTGGAGACGCGCGGCCACGACTACGGCAGGCCCGTGGAGTCCATGCGCGCCTACCTCGACGCGATGGACGCCGCGCAGTACGCGGGACCGCTGGCCGCGGAACCCGTTCCCCTGGTCCTGGCCGCGCTGGGTCCGCGGATGCTGGAGCTGGCGGCCGAGCGGGCCGATGGGGCGCACCCCTACTTCGTGCCCGTTGAGCACACGCCGATCGCGCGGGAGCGGGTCGGAGCGAGCACCTGTCTCGCCGTCGAGCAAACGGCCGTCCTCTCGACCGACCCCGATGCCGCGCGGCGGATCGGCCGAGGCTTCGCGCGCAACTACCTCGCCCTCCCGAACTACGCCAACAACCTGCGGCGCCTCGGGTGGTCGGACGACGACATCGCGAACGACGGGAGCGACCGGCTGATCGACGCCGTCATCGCCTGGGGCGACGTCGACGCCATCGTGTCCCGTGTGAAGACCCACCTCGACGCCGGCGCGGACCACGTCTGCGTGCAGCTGCGCGCGGAATCGTCAGCGGATCCCGCGCTCGCCGGGTACGCCGAGCTGGCCTCGGGCCTGCTCGGGCTCTAGCCCTCGGACACGGCCTCGTACTCGTCTGGCGGGACCGGCAGTCCGAGCGACACGGCCACGAGCCCGACGATGGGGACGCCGGACAGCTCGTCGGGCGCAAACCACTCGAACGCGTCCGTGGACCCGCCGACCTCGACCCGCTCCGTGCCACCGACCACCGTCATCGGGTAGACGAAGCGGACCTGGTGGTACGGAATCGGCGGCTCGTCGAAGGGCCAGGTCCCGGTGTCCGAGAGGATGACGGGGGCACCGGTGATCTCGGCGATGAGGCCCGTCTCCTCCTCGACCTCGCGAACGGCGCCGGCGTCCGGCGCTTCGCCGAACACGATGCCGCCGCCGGGCAGCGTCCAGCGCCCGACGCCGAGGTGGCCAGGCGACGTGCGGCAGAGGAGGACGCGGCCGTCGCGCCACAGCAGCCCGCAGGCGGCGAGCCGGGTGATGCGGGGCGGGCCGCCATCGCCGGGCCAGCCGCGCTCCCGGTACAGCGCCTCGAGCTCGCGCGGGATCACGGTCGGGTCGGTCGGGCCGGACACGGCGGGTATGATGCCCCACGTGACCGACACGAAGGCGCTGCGGCCCTGGTCAGGCGATCGGGCCCCGGCGGACTGGGGGCTGGGCGACGGCCAGGCCGTCCCGTGGGAGTACGCGCCGGCGCCCGAATCGAAGGACATCGTCGCGCTCAAGCCCCGCTACGGGCTGTTCATCGACGGCCGCGAGGTCAATGCCTCCGACGGCGGCTGGTTCAAGAGCGTCAACCCGGCC
Organism: Chloroflexota bacterium; assembly: GCA_025935415.1. Classification (GTDB taxonomy): domain Bacteria; phylum Chloroflexota; class Limnocylindria; order Limnocylindrales; family CSP1-4; genus UBA5189. The sequence goes on along the minus strand of JAICVI010000108.1, from coordinate 769 downwards.
ACGGAGGAGGTCATCGCCGAGGTCGCCAAGGCCACGAGCGCCGATGTCGACCGCGCGATCCGCGCCGCCCGTCGCGCCCAGAAGACGCGCTGGGGCAACCTGCCGGGCCGCGAGCGCGCCAAGTACCTGTTCCGGATCGCCCGGATCCTGCAGGAGCGGGCCCGCGAGTTCGCGGTCCTCGAATCGATGGACTCGGGCAAGCCCATCAAGGAGTCACGCGACGTCGACGTCCCGCTCGTCGCGAACCACTTCTGGTACTACGCCGGCTGGGCGGACAAGCTCGAGTACGCCTTCCCAGGTCGCGTCGCAAAGCCGCTCGGTGTCGCGGCGCAGGTCATCCCGTGGAACTTCCCCCTGCTGATGCTGGCGTGGAAGATCGCGCCGGCGCTGGCGGCCGGCAACACGGTCGTCCTCAAGCCGGCCTCGACCACGCCGCTGAGCGCCCTGCTCTTCGCCGAGGTCTGCCAGCAGGCCGACCTTCCCGCGGGCGTCGTCAACATCGTCCCGGGGCCGTCCGACATCGGGATGCATCTCGTCTCGAGCCCCGACGTCGACAAGGTCGCGTTCACCGGCTCGACGGGGGTCGGGAAGCTGATCCACAAGGCCACGGCCGGCACCGACAAGGCGCTCACCCTCGAGCTCGGCGGCAAGGCCGCGAACATCGTCTTCGAGGACGCCGCGCTCGACCAGGCCGTCGAGGGCATCGTCAATGGCATCTACTTCAACCAGGGCGAGGTCTGCTGCGCCGGCTCGCGGCTGCTCGTGCAGG
>JAICVI010000215.1 GCA_025935415.1 Chloroflexota bacterium | reverse complement strand
TGGCGTTCCCGGGCCTCGTGGCCGGCTCGATCTTCACCTTCTCCCTGACCCTCGGCGACTACATCACGCCGACCCTGTTCTCCGGCGAGCAGTTCATCGGCAACGTCATCTACAGCAACGTCGGCGTCGCCGGCAACGTCCCGCTGGCCGCCGCGTATGCGCTCGTGCCGGTGGCCGTCATCGCGCTGTATCTCGTCGTCGCGCGCCGGCTCGGCGCGTTCGAGGCCCTGTGACGGTGGGCAGCCGGCTGAGCCGGGTGGCGCTGCGGCTGACCGCCGCGGCGACGCTCGTCTTCCTCTACGTCCCGATCCTGATCGTCGTCATCTACGCCTTCAACGATTCGAAGAACCAGAGCTGGAGCGGCCTGATCGACCGGCTGGGCCTCAACGGTTTCGCCCAGACGTTCTCGTTCCGCTGGTTCGAGGCCGCGATCCAGAATGACCAGGTCCGCGAGTCGTTCCTCCTGTCGGTCCAGGCGGCGCTCGGCGCGACCGTCGTCGCGCTCATCCTCGGCTCCGCGGCCGCGTTCGCCGTGCACCGCCACCGCTTCTTCGGGCGCGACGGGATCAGCTTCATCCTGGTGCTGCCGATCGCGCTCCCGGGCATCGTCACCGGCATGGCCCTGAACGCCGCCATGAACGCCGGCATCGACGGCTTCGACATCGGGCCGCTGCACATCACCACGCCGGACTTCGGGATCGCGACGATCGTCGTCGGGCACGCCACGTTCTGCGTGGTCGTCGTGTACAACAACGTCGTCGCGCGGCTGCGGCGGCTGGGGCGATCCCTGGAGGAAGCCTCGATGGACCTCGGCGCCGACACGTGGCAGACGTTCCGGCGGATCACCCTGCCGGCCCTCGCCACGGCACTCTTCGCCGGCGCCCTCCTGGCCTTCGCCCTGTCGTTCGACGAGATCATCGTCACGACCTTCACGGCCGGCACGGAGCAGACCCTCCCGATCTGGATCTTCGCGAACTTCCGCCTGCCGAACGCACGCCCCATCGTCAACGTCGTGGCCCTGGCGATGATCCTGCTCAGCCTCATCCCGGTGTACGTTTCCGCCCGGCTCGCGGGCGCGGAGAGCGTCGCCAGCGCGCGCTGATCGCCGGGCATAGCATCCGCGCATGCCTCTCGCCGGCGCCGATCCCGTTCGCGCGCGCGCGGCCCTCGATGCGGAGCGAGCGCGACTCCTCGCCGAGCTCGGCGAGCCGATCGAGGCGCCCGGCCAGGTGACCTACGGCTCCCAGGCGGCCGCAGCGAGCCACGTCTTCGAGCAGCAGCGCGACCTGGCGCTGCGAGATCGCTCGAGGATCGAGCTCGGTTTGGTCGAGGCGGCGCTGCGACGGCTCGACGACGGAACCTACGGGAGCTGCACGAGCTGCGGCAAACCGATCGCAGCCGAGCGGCTCGAAGCCATCCCGTGGGCGGCGCTCTGCATCGACTGCGCCCGGAAGGGCTCGCGGTGAGCGCCGCGGACCTTCGCGTGGGGGAGGACGACGCGGCTGGCGTTGCAGCAGGGGGATCCGCAGCGGGGGGTGCCGCGCCGGTCGAGGCCCTGGTGTCGATCGAGGACGTCCGCCGCGCCGCGGCGAATCTCGCGGGCGTGGCCATTCGAACGCCGCTGCTCCAGTTCGGCACGGCCGGGATCGACGGACCGCCGGTCCTGCTCAAGGCCGAGTCGCTGCAACCCATCGGCGCCTTCAAGATCCGCGGCGCCTACCACGCGATTGCCTCCCTGACGCCGGAGGAACGTGCCCGCGGCGTCGTCACCCACTCCTCCGGGAACCACGCCCAGGGAGTGGCCCGCGCCGCGCGGCTCCTCGGTGCCCATGCCGTGGTGGTGATGCCGTCGGACGCGCCGGTCGTGAAGCGCCGGAGGGTCGAGGCGGATGGCGCGGAGATCGTCACCGTCGGTCCCGGCAGCGGCGAGCGCGAGGCCAGGGCGGACGAGCTGATCCGCGAGCGCGGCCTCGTCTTCGTGCCGCCCTACGACGACGATCGCGTCATCGCCGGCCAGGGCACCGTCGGCCTGGAGATCGCCGAGGACGTCCCGGATCTCGCCGCCGTGCTGGTGCCGATCGGCGGCGGCGGGCTCGCGAGCGGGATCGCCGTCGCGATCCGCGCCGTCGTGCCGGGCGCACGGATCATCGGCGTCGAGCCGGAGCTCGCGGCCGACGCCCAGGAGTCGCTGCGGGCTGGCCGGATCGTCCGCTGGGACGCGGCTCGAACCGGCAGGACGATCGCCGACGGCGTCCGGTCGCAGGCGATCGGCAAGCGGAACTTCGCCCATCTCTCGCGGCTGCTCGACGCCGTGGTGACGGTTCCCGAGGGGGAGATCGCAGCCGCGGTGCGGCAGATCGCGGAGGAGGCACGCCTCGTGGTGGAACCGTCGGGCGCGCTCGCACCCGCCGCCGCCCGCTTCCGTGCCCGCGAGGCGGGGCTGACCGGGCTCCGGGGGAGCGTCGTCGCCATCGTCAGCGGCGGGAACGTCGACCCGGCCCGCTACGAGGAGCTGCTGCGGTCTCCCGTGCCGGACGTCGCCGGCGGCTGACCGGCAGGGGCCTGGCCCGCCGCCTCGCGCGCGAGCGCGAGCCGGTCGGCCCGCTCCCGGAGCGCGGCTCGCTGCACGTCGACCCGCCGGTCGGCCGCGGTCGTGTCCCGCTCCTCGTGCCGCATCCAGGCGGCGACGATGCACAGGATCCCGAGGATGAAGACCACGTCGCCGGCGATCCACATCACGCCGCCGGCGAGCTGCTGGTCGGCCAGGGCGTCGATGCCGTAGGGCGACCCGAGCGTCGCATAGTGCGGATACAGCGGCTCGTTCGCGAACGTGATGAGCATCCCGAGGAACGAGCTCGGCGGCATCTGGAGCAACAGGTACAGCGCCCGGACCGGATGGCTGAGGCGGCGGCGAGCGGGGTCAGCGGCGACGGCGGGCCACCAGAACAGCAGGCCCGCCAGGAGGAAGCCAAGGTGCTCGGCGTCGTGGATGAGCGGGTTCTCCAGCGACGCATCGAACAGCGGCGAGAAGTGGCTGACCCACATGACGACCGTGAAGGTCACCCACGCGACGATCGGGTGGCCGAGCGCGGCGACGCCCCCGGAATGGAGCACGCGCAGGAGCCGCGCTCGCCACGTGGGCGAGGCGGCCCGGAGGAGCTGGGTGACCGGCGCGGCGAGTGCGAGGAGCGGCGGCGCGACCAGCAGCAGCAGGAGGTGCTGGACCATGTGGATCGAGAACAGCGTCGTGTCGTAGCGCTCGATTCCCGAGAGCAGCGCGGCGGCGATCGCCGCCAGGCCGCCGAACCAGGCCGCGGTTCGGGAGACAGGGATCGGGTGGGTCGGGTGCAGGCGCGCGACCCGGCGCGAAAGCAGCACCCAGCCGACGCCCGCCGCGAGCAGGCCCGCCACGACCGCCGGGTCGACGTGCCAGCCGAGCGCCAGCGTCAGCAGCGTTGGCGGTTCAGCGGGGACAGGCCCATGCCCGAGGGCTGTCTCCGGCAGAGCTGCGGCGAGCCCCGCGACCGCC
>JAICVI010000107.1 GCA_025935415.1 Chloroflexota bacterium | reverse complement strand
GTGGCGGCCTCGAGCGCCGAGGTGACATCCGTCGGCTCGGCAGACCATTTCGCCAACCGCCCGATCGTCTCGGTGACGTCGATCTCCTGGAAGCCCTCGCGACCGCGCGCGGCCCGCTCCACCTGGCCCACGAACGCGAACATCGGGCTCGAGTCGGCGAAGGCCGTGTGGATGCCGATCGCCAGGTTCGAGCCGCCGACGGCGCGTGTGCCGATGCAGACCGCCGGCCTCCCGGTCAGCTGGGCGTGCGCCTCGGCCATGAACGCCGCCGCGCCCTCGTGGCGCGTCGCCACGATGTTGATGCCGACGGCCTCGAGGCCCTCCAGCAGGCCCAGGAAGCTCTCGCCGGGAACGGTGAAGGCCCACCGGACGCCGGCGCGCCGAACGGCGTCCCCGAACATCCGCCCGACCGACATCGCCTGCGGCGGCGCCGAGGGCTCGGCCTGCGGTCCGGAATCCGCCTCCGCCACTCCCTCCGGCTCGGCGTCCGATTCGGGCTCGGCGTCTGTTTCGGGCTCGGCGTCCGATTCGGGCTCGGCGTCTGGCGCGTCGGCGATGGCGGCCTCGGGAAGCGCCGTTTCAGGCTCGGCCGCCGGAACCGGAACCGGACCCGTCGACTCCGGCCGCTCCGCCACGGGCCCGTCCTCGACCAGCTCGGCGGCGGTCATGTCGACCGCGTCGGCCAGCTCCTCGTTCACAGTGGGGCCGGCCCGGGAATGGACGTGAGCACCAGGCTCAGGACCAGCAGGACGACCACGAAGAGGACGAGCACCCGGGCGACGAGCTGGGACAGCATGGGATGCACTCAGCGGTAGTTCTGGAACTGCAGCTCGACGACCTCGTCGAGCCCTCGGAGCCGCGTGATGACCCGCTGGAGCTCGTCCTTGCTCTTGCCCGAGACGCGGACGGCATCCCCCTGGATCTGCGACTTGACCTTCGGAAACTCGTCGCGGATCAGCTTCTGGAGCTTCTTGGCGAGGTCCTCGGGCAGCCCGGACCGAAGGCCGATGCGCTGGCGAACCTTGTTCCCGCCCGCCGGCTCGACCGCCCCCCAATCGAAGATCTTGAGCGACAGCCCGCGCCGGACCGCCTTCGACTCGATCATGTCCTTCACGGCGGTCGCGCGGAACTCGTCGTCCGTAACGAGAGTCAGCTCATCCTTGCCCTGCTGGAGGTCGACCGTCGCGCCCCGGAAGTCATACCGCTGCTGGGTCTCGCGCCGGACCTGGTCCAGCGCGTTGCGGAGCTCCTGGGCGTCGAACTCGCTGACGACGTCGAACGAGACCTCGCCACTCATACCTGTCGCCTCCTGGGCCGGCGCGGCATTCGCCCACACCGGAGCTGCGTGATGTGAGGCGCCAGTATGCCTGTTCGCGCCGGCACGGCAATCCGGACGTTTACCGATCGCCCTGGAGGGCCTCCAGCAGCAGCTCCGCGATCCGATAGCTCTGCCCGCCGCCCATCACGAGCACGGCGTCGCCCTCGGCGACGTTCCTCGCCAGCCACGCGGCGGTTTCCTCGACCGTCCCGGGCGCGTGAGCCTCGATGCCGGGGCGTCGCCGCCGGACGGCGCTCGCGAGGGCCGCCGCGGAGGTGATCGTCGTGTCCGGGTCGCGGCTCGCCCAGATCTTCGCGACCGCGACGGCGTCGGCCTCAGCGAGGGCGCCGGCGAACTCCTCGAGCATGGCCGCGGTCCGGTGGAATGTCAGCGGCTCATAGACCGCCCAGAGCCGCCGCTCGGGCTCGCGCTGGCGAAGTGCGGCGAGGGTCGCGCGAATCGCGGTCGGGTGGTGGCCGTAGTCGTCGTATACGACGACGCCGCGAGCCTCGCCCTTGCGCTCCAGGCGCCGGCCGATGCCGGGAAAGCTGGTCAGCCCCCACAGGAGGCGGTCCGTTTCGCCAGCGCGAGGCCTTGTCCCGGACGCGCCCCCGGACGTGCCGCCCGCCACGAGCCAGGCTGCCGCCAGGGCGACGAGTGCATTGGCCGCGTTGTGGTCGCCGGAGATCGCCAGGTGGGCCCGGTGCGTGGCGCCGTCGAGGCCATCGATGTCGAGCACGGTCCCATCGGGCGAGCGACCGCTGATGGTCGCGGTGAGGAGGCGATCGACGAGGAGGTCGGTCGGCTGGGTGGCGCCGCTCCCCTCCGACCCGAAGCCGGTGAGCGAGGTGCCGACGACGCGGCGGCGCTCGCCGCGGTCCATCGCAGCGAGGAGCTCCACGACGCCGGGGTCGCCGAGGTTGGCGACGATCGTCGCGCCGGGCGCCTGCGCGACCCAGCCCGCGAAGGCCTCGATCACCGCCGCTCGATCGGCGAACACATCCGGGTGGTCCCACTCGACCGTCGTCAGGGCGACGACATCGGGACGGTAGGCATCGAAGTTGCCGGCGTACTCGTCCGCCTCCACCACGAAGGGCCGCCCGCGTCCGATGCGACCTGTCGCCGGAATGCCGCCCGACAGCGCCGCGGGCAGCAGCGCCCCGACGAACGCCGAGGGATCGAGACCCGCTTCGGCGAGGATCCAGGCGAGCCAGCCCGCGGTCGTGCTCTTGCCATGGGTGCCGGCGATGGCAATCAGCTGGCGGCCGTGCGCGGCGTCGGCGACGACCTGCTGCCACGGTTCCAGTGGGATCCCGGCACGGGCCGCGGCGAGCAGCTCCGGGTGGTCGGGGTTGATCGCGGTGAGGGCCTTCGTGATCGCGAGCCGATCCGGCCGGGCCGCGGCGATGTGCGCCGGATCGTGGAGCCAGGCCATCGGAATGCCGATGGCTTCGAGGGCTGCCGTGTAGGGCGAGTGCCCGCCCGGATCGCAGCCGGTCACGATCGCGCCTGCCGCCCGGGCGTGCAGGGCCGCCGCGGACGCGCCCGCGCCCGCGATCCCCAGGACATGGATGCGCTCGCCAGGCGGGATGGGGCGAGAAGGTCGCGCCGGGGCCAGGCGCCCGCCGAGCTCGCGGAGGTCGCGCGTCATCGCCCGGCCCGGGTCGCCGTTGCCGCGATCGTGGTCGCCGCCGCCTGCAGCAGCTCGAGGGCCCTCCGCGCTGCGGCGCGGCGGATCGAGGCCCTGTCGCCCCTGAACAGCTCGCGGACCGTGGTGACGTCGGACGCGGAGGTGAGCCCCAGATAGACGAGGCCGACGGGTTTCTCGAGCGAACCGCCGTCCGGGCCGGCGATGCCTGTCACGCTCACGGCCAGGTCCGCGCCGAACCTCGCCCGCGCCCCGGCCGCCATCGCGGCGGCGACTTCCGCGCTCACTGCGCCGTGCCGTGCCAGCAGCCTGTCGGAAACGTCGAGGAAGGCCTCCTTGGCCTCGTTCGAATAGGACACCACGCCACCGAGGAAATAGCCCGAGGAGCCCGCGACCTCCGTGATGGCGGCGGAGACCAGCCCGCCCGTGCAGGACTCAGCGACCGCCACGGCCAGCCCGCGCTCGAGGCACGTCGCCTGGAGGTGCTCGGCGACCGCGATCAGGTCGCCGCCAAGGCCGCTCCCCGTGGCGCTACGCCCGCTGCGTCTTGACCGGGTTCGCCGGCGGCGCGAACAACCACGTCTCCGGGATCCCGGCCTTCCCGAGCGACCCGAGGTTCACGCCATTGAGCGTGAAGCGCGTGCTCCCCGAGGAGCCGGTGCGGACCTCGACCGAAGTCTTGCCGCTGAACGTCAGCGACTTGCCGGCCTGGTAGACCTGGCCGGCCTGCGAGCCGACGAGCTTGCCGTCGACCCAGACCTTGATCCAGGCCGGCCCCCCTCGAATGCTGACCACGAGGTTCACGCCCTCGTAGGCGACCGTGACGGTCCTCGTGAGCGAAGCGGTCTTGCCCTCCTGCGAGGTGGCGGTCACCGTGATCGACCAGCGGCCCGCGGTGAGGTCGAGCGGCGGGAACGAGTAGGAGCCGTCGTCCGCGACCTTCACGGTCGTCCCGGCAGTCGCACCCGGGCTGCCACTGGGCTTCGGCGAGGGCTTGGCGCTTGGCGAGGGACCTGGCGCGCCCGCCGCGGCGCCCAGGAAGGTCGAGGTGACGGTCACCGAGACGGCATTGGTGGTCGTGCCCTCCACGGCGATCGCGCCATTGCCATAGGTCGTGCCCTCGACCGGGTTGGAGATCGCAAGGGTCGGCGCCTGGAACTCCAGGAACGGCACCGTGATGACCACCTCGCGCGGCGTCTCCGCCTCCTTGCCCGTCTCGGGGTTGCGGGCGCTGATCTGGAAGCGGTTCTGCCCGCGTCGCAGGTCGACCTGGAGGCTCCACTCGCCGGTCGACTGCGCGGTCGCCGTCAGCTCGGCGCGACCGGGCGCCGTCACCGTGACGATCGAGCCCGCGCTGGTCGTCCCGGAGAGGACGTACGAGGTGACGTCATCCTCCACGGTGAGCAGGGCCGTCGCGGGGTTCGTCACGGTCAGCTCCGGCGGCCGTGAGTAGCGGAGGAGCTGCGAGCCGAGGTAGACGAAGAACAGCACGACGCCCGCCGTCAGCAGCGCGGCCACCACCACCGATGGCGAGAAATGCAGCGGCCGCGCCGGCTCCTCCAGGGGTCGTGGCGGCACGATGGCCGGCTCCGGCGCGGTCTGCTCGCCGCGCTCCCGCCGCCATTGCCGCAGGACGTCCTCCGGATCCAGCCCGAGGTAGATCGCGTAGTTCCGCAGGAAGCCCTTCGTGTAGACCGCTCCGGGCAGGTCGCGGTAGTCGCCACGCTCCAGCGCGCTCAGGTACCGGACCCGGATCTTGGTGTCCCGCTCCGCCCGGATGAGATCGACGCCCTTGCGCTCTCGCGCCGCGGCCAGGCGGTCCGGCAGCCCGGGGCCGGGATCGGCGATGTCGCGCTCGTTGCCGAAGCGCTGCGCGGCGCGGCGGGCGTGGTCGCGGGCGGTCATGCGCGAATCATCGGGCTTTCGGCCGCCCGCGGCCAATCAGTCATCGAGCGCATTGCCGTTGCGGGTCGTGACCCAGTTGTCCGGGCCGTAGACGTGGCGCGGCGCGGCCGGACGGGCCGGGTCCTGCTGCGAGACGATGCCGTACCGCTCCAGCTCCTCCATGACCCGCGCGGCGCGGGCGAAGCCGAGGCCGAGCTTCGTCTGGAGCTTGGACGTGCTGGCCGTCCCGAGGCGGGTGACCAGCTCCGCGGCCTCGAGCGTCTTGGGATCCGCACCGACCTGCCGGAGCCAGGCGAACTGGCCGTTGCCATCGCCGCCGTCCTCGTCCGGTGTCGCTTCGGCGTAGGCGAGGACGTCGTCGTCGTAGTCGGTCTGGCCGCCCGTCTGGGCCTTCCATGCGTCGACGATGCGTCCGATCTCGGCATCGGTCACGAACACGCCCTGAAGGCGCATCGGCCGCGGCAGGTCGGACGGCTGGTAGAGCATGTCGCCCCTTCCGATGAGGTCCTCGGCGCCGGGCGCGTCGAGGATCGTGCGCGAGTCGATCTGGGACGCCATCGCGAAGGCGATCCGTGACGGGAAGTTCGCCTTGATCAGCCCGGTGACGACGTTCACCGAGGGCCTCTGCGTCGCGAGGACCATGTGGATCCCGGTGGCGCGGGCCTTCTGGGCAAGCCGCACGATCGGGTCCTCGACGTGCTTGCCCTCGCGCATCATCAGGTCGGCCAGCTCGTCGATGACGATCACGATGTAGGGCAGCGGCGGCGTCGTCGGGTCGCGGTTCTCGTTGTACGACCGGATGTTGCGAGCCGTGGCCTTGGCGAAGAGCTTGTAGCGGTCCTCCATCTCGTGGACGGCCCACTTCAGCGCGGACTTGGCCTCGTGCGGCTCGGTCAGGATCCGCTCCTTGAGGTGCGGCAGGCCGTTGTAGGACGCGAGCTCGATCCGCTTGAGGTCGATCAGGATCATCCGGACGTCGTCGGGCGTGGCGTTGCAGAGCAGGCTCGTGATCAGCGCATTGACCATGACGCTCTTGCCGGAGCCCGTGGCGCCCGCGATCAGCAGGTGCGGCATCTTCGCCAGATCCACGGCCTGGGCGCGGCCGGCGACGTCCCGGCCCAGGGCGAAGGTCAGCTTCGAGCCGGATGCCGCGAAGTCGACCGATTCGAGGATGCCCCGCAGCGACACGACGTTGAAGTCGCGATTCGGGATCTCGATCCCGACGGCGGCCTTGCCGGGGATGGGCGCCTCGATCCGGAGCGAGCGTGCCGACAGCGCCATCGCGAGGTCGTCGGCGAGGCCCTCGATCCGGCTGACCTTGACGTGCGGGGCGGGCTGGACCTCGTACTGCGTGACCACGGGGCCGGCGTTGCGGCCGACGATCTTGGCCTCGATGTCGAAGCTCTTGAGCTTCTTGACGATCTGGTCCTCGATCCAGCGGTGCGCGGCCTCCTCGCCACCCATCGCGACTGGCTCAGGGTTGTCGTCGAGCAGCTCGCGACCGGGCGGCGTGAAGCGGTTGGGGCTCCACGGCGCTTCCGGCTCCTCCGCGGCCTCTGACCGCCGGGCGAGAGCCGTTGCCGTCGCCGCATTGAGGTCCGGCGGCAACCCGTTGCCGCCGTCCGGGCGCTCGTCGAGGGCGGTCGCGCTGCGTGGCGGTGCGAACGTCGCCGAGGTCGGCGGCGGGGTCGACATGCCGGGCGGATGCTCCTCGCCCCAGATGCCCGTCTGCCCGGCGACATCACCGGCGCCGGCGACGACCTTGCCGCCACGGGGACGGGCGCCGCCGCGGAGCGATGCGGCATCGGGGGTGGCGGTGTTCGCGCCATTCGCGCCGCGGGCCGGCCGCTCGGGTGCGCCCGGCGGCGGAACCTCGCGCCGCATGCTGCCCGCCGCCGCGCCACCGACCCAGCGCGCCGTCGAGGTCATCGGGCGGAGGAGCTGGCTCAGGCGGAGGTTGAAGGCGACGAGGAAGCCGGCGACGGCGAGCGCGATGAGCAGCACGAAGGCGCCGGCCGGGGTCACCAGGGTCGACAGCCCGTCCTCCATGAACGAGCCGACGAGCCCGCCGCCGGCGCCGCGGGTGGCGGTCGCCGGGATGAGGCGCGACGCCGCGCCGAGCAGGCCCAGGTAGGCGATCACGATGCCGAGCAGGGTCAGCCCCCAGCCGGAGCCGGGGGTCTTGCCGGGCCCCCACTCGAGGTACCAGCCGGCCGCCAGCAGCACGAACGGCAGGGCCCATCGGAGCGTCCCGAACCACGGCCCCACGACCTCGCGGAACCAGGTCGTCAGGGAGCCGTCGCCCGGGAGGAACGCGATCAGCGTGACGGCGCCCAGGACGAGGAGTGTCATCCCGACCAGGGACCGGGCGACGTCCTTTCCGACGTCGGGCAGCTGGAACGACCCGAGGTTGAAGCCGCTGCGCCGCCTTCGAGCCGGGCGCCGGCGCCGCTGCCGAGTCGCCACCTAGATCTCCACCACCACCGGGAAGACCATCGGGCGCCGCTTCGTCTGCTCGAACAGGAAGCGCGAGACGGCGTCCTTGATCTGGCTCTTGAGCAGCGCGATCTCGCTGATGTGCTCGCCCGGGTTCTCGACCGCCTGCATGACCCGCAGGATCGCCTCGTCGATGATCGGGTCCTGCTCGTTGCCATGGACGAAGCCACGGGTGATGATCTCGGGCTTCCCGACGACCTTGCCGGTCTGCTTGTCCACCGTGACGACGATCATGAACATCCCGTCGTTCGCGAGCGCCCGGCGGTCGCGGAGCACGATCTCGCCGACGTCGCCCACGCTGAGCCCGTCCACGAAGACGTAGCCCGCGGGCACGGGCTGGCCGCGCCGGGCCGTGCCGTCGGCCCAGAACTCGATCGGGGTGCCGTTCTCGATGATGAAGACGTTCTCCGGCGCGACGCCGGTCTCCACGGCGAGGCGGCCGTGATGGACCTGCATCCGGAACTCGCCGTGCATCGGGATGAAGTACTGCGGGCGGACCAGGTTGAGCATCAGCTTCAGCTCTTCCTGGCTGGCGTGGCCGGAGACATGGGCGTGCCGGATCGCGTGGTAGATGACGTTCGCGCCGGCCTTGAAGAGGTTGTCGATCGTTCGGGCGACGTACTCCTCGTTGCCGGGGATCGGGCTGGCGCTCAGGATGACCGTGTCCCCCGTCTCGATCTCCACGAAGCGGTGGTCGCGGTTGGCCATGCGCGCGAGCCCGGACATCGGCTCGCCCTGCGACCCGGTGGTCGCCACCACCAGCTTGTCGGCCGGGGTGTCGCCGATCCGGTCCTTCGGGATGATCCGGTCAGTGTCGTAGCGGAGGTAGTCGAGGTCGGACGCGATCCGGAAGTTCTGCTCCATCGAGCGGCCCACGACGGCGACCTTGCGGTCGAACTGGGCGGCCGCGTCGAGGACCTGCTGGATTCGCGCGATGTTGCTGGCGAACGTGGCGATGATCACCCGGCCGGAGAGCGGCTCGATGATCTCCTTGAAAGCTTCCCCGACGGTCCGCTCGGATGGCGTGTAG
>JAICVI010000183.1 GCA_025935415.1 Chloroflexota bacterium | reverse complement strand
GACGACTCGCCGAAATGGACCGATCAGGGGGTCTGGCGGGTCGGTCGGGTCGGCCACTGCCGCCTGGGCGGACTCATATGTTCGCGATCCGCATGGCCTACGGGCATGCTCGCCGGGTGGCGGGCAATTCCGCGCATACGAAGGAGGCACGAGCCGCTGCGTCACCCGCCCCGCTGCGCCACCCGCCCCGCTCAGTCACCCGCCCCGGCTACGATGCCCCGATGGCCGGGCAGGAGGCACAAGCTCGCAGGTTGGGGCGATCGCGCTCGGCACGGGGCTGCGGTCGCTCGGCCGAGGGCGCGAGCGCGCGCCTGGGAGGCCCCGAGCGCTCGCCGCGAAGCTGCGAGCGAACCGCATGAGCGCACGCGGCAGCGCGGCGTGAGCGCGCGCGATCGGCCGCTGCGCGTTGCGGTGCTCGGAGCCGGCACGGTCGGGCGGGAGGTCGTCCGTGGGCTGCTCGAGCCGCAGGGCGACCTCGTCGATCGAGCGCCCGGCATCGAGCTCGTGGGTGTCGCCGCGCGCGACCTGGGCAAGGCGATGGCCAGCGGCATCGCCGAATCGCTCCTGACCGACGGTCCGGCCCACCTGGTGGCGAGCCCGGAGTCCGACATGATCGTGGAGCTCATGGGCGGCGACGAGCCCGCGCACACGCTGATCGCCGCCGCGCTCAGCGCCGGCAAGGCCGTCGTGACCGCCAACAAGCACGTGATCGCGCACTACGGCCCGGAGCTCGAGGCGATCGCCCGGCGAACGGGCGCAGCGCTCCGCTTCGAGGCCGCGGTCGGCGGTGGCATCCCTGTCCTGGGTCCGCTCGCGACCGATCTCGCCGCAAACCGGTTTACGCACGTTCGCGGCATCGTCAACGGCACGACGAACTTCATGCTGTCCGCCATGCACGAGCGCAACCAGGGCTACGCAGGGGCGCTCGCCGACGCGCAGGCCGCAGGCTACGCGGAGGCCGACCCGACGGCGGATGTCGAGGGCATCGATGCCGCGAACAAGCTCGCGATCCTGGCGCGGCTTGCGTTCGGCGCGTGGCTCGACCCTGACTCGATCGAGCGGGTCGGGATCACCGGGATCAGTGCCGAGGACATCGGCGGGGCGGCGGGCGCGGGCAGGGTGCTCAAGCTCGTCGCGCAGGCGCAGGCGCAGGCGCAGGTCGATGGCGGCGCGGCCGAGATCGGCGCGGTGGTCGCTCCCACCGCGGTGCCGGCGACCGGCAGCCTGGGGCGCGTGGGCGGTGGCAACAATCGGATCGAGCTCGAGGGCGAGCCGATCGGGCGCGTGGCCTTCGAGGGTCCCGGGGCAGGCGGTCGAGCAACGTCGTCCGCGGTGCTGGCGGACGTCCTCGCGCTGGCGCGTGGGGCCGGCTCCACGTGGGGTGTGCTCAAGCCGGCGGGAGGTCTGGTGCGCCCCGGCGCCATGGACCTCGCGACGCCGACGCGGTATCCATCGGGCGCTCGCTATCCCGAGGTCGACTGAGATGGCCTTCGACATCGACATCCGGCTCGCGCGGCCGCGGCTCGTCGACCGATACCGGCAGTACCTGCCCGTGAGCGACGCCACGCCGGCGCTGACGCTGGGCGAGGGCTTCACGCCGCTGGTCGCGGCGTCGCGGCTCGGCGCGAAGATCGGCCTTCCGAACCTGCACCTGAAGCTCGAGGGCATGAACCCGACCGGCTCGTTCAAGGATCGCGGGATGGTCGTCGCGGTCGCGAAGGCGCTCCAGGAGGGCGCGACCTCGATCATCTGTGCCTCGACCGGGAACACCTCGGCGAGCGCGGCCGCGTACGGTGCGGCTGCGGGTATCGAGGTCGCGGTCGTGCTGCCGAAGGGCGCGATCGCGGTCGGAAAGCTGCTTCAGGCGCTGATCGCCGGTGCGAAGGTCGTCGCGATCGATGGGAGCTTCGACGACGCGCTGCGCGTGGTGCGGTCGATGACGGCGGAAGCAGGCTCGCGCGCAACCCTCGTGAACTCCGTGAACCCGAACCGGATCGCGGGGCAGAAGACCGCGGCGTTCGAGATCTGCGACGACCTTGGTCGCGCGCCGGACGTGCTCGCGATCCCGGTCGGGAATGCCGGGAACATCACGGCCTATTGGGCCGGGTTCACCGACTACGCAATGGGCGGGATCGTGGAGCGGCGGCCTCGGATGCACGGCTTCCAGGCGGCAGGCGCGGCGCCGATCGTGCGCGGCGAGCCCATCGAGAAGCCCGAGACGATCGCGACGGCGATCAGGATCGGCAATCCGGCGACCTGGAAGGGCGCGGTCGCGGCGCGTGACGAATCTCGCGGGAGCATCGACGCGGTCAGCGACGACGAGATCCTGGCTGCGTACCGCTCCCTCGCCGAGCTGGAGGGCGTGTTCTGCGAGCCTTCCTCTGCCGCCTCCGTGGCGGGAGTGGCGAAGGCCGCCGCCGCCGGCTCGATCGCGGCCGACGAGCTGGTCGTGGCGGTGTTGACCGGCAACGGGCTGAAGGATCCGGACACGGCCGAGAGGATCGTCGCGGGGCGGATCGTGGAATCCGATGCCTCCGAGGCGGGCGTCGTGCGAGCCCTCGGCTGGTGATGCCAGTGGGTGCATCAGCCGACACGCGGGGAATCGGCGCTTCGCTGATCGGACGTTCGGTTGCTGTCGAAGCGCCGGCGACGATCGCGAACCTCGGGGCCGGCTACGACTGCCTCGGCCTCGCGGTCGATCTCCCGCTTCGGGTCACCGTCGAGGCAACGGAGCCGCCCGCCGGCACCACGGCGGATTCCGCGTCGATCGACCTGACCGTCGATGGCGACTGCATCGGCGAGCTGCCCGAGGATCGATCGAACCGGTTCATCGTGGCGCTCGAGGCCGGATTGGCCGAGCTCGGATACCAGGGGCTCGACCGCGTCGGTTGGCGCGTTCGGATGTCGAACCCGATCCCGCTCGCTCGCGGGCTCGGCTCGAGCGCCGCCGCGACGGTGGCGGGGCTCGTTGCCGCGTGGGGTCTTGCTGCGCGGCCGGTCGACCAGGCAGCTGCCCTCGTCCTCGCCACGCGCATCGAGGGACACCCGGACAACGTCGCTCCGGCGCTTCTCGGCGGCCTCGTCGCCAGCATCGCGCTCGGCGGCCGCGTCGAGGCCGTGCGCATCGAGCCACCACGGGACCTGCTCGTCGTGGCATGGATTCCCGAGCGAAAGCTCGCGACGTCGGAGATGCGGCGCGTCCTGCCCGACTCGGTGCCGCGCGCCGATGCCGTGGCGAATCTCGCTCGCGTGGCGGTCGGCGTGGCGGGCCTCGCCGCAGGCCGCACCGACGTCCTGGGCCTCCTCGCGGAGGATCGCCTCCACGAGCCCTACCGCGCGTCGGTCTATCCCGAGCTGCCTCGACTGGTCGCGGCCGCGCGCGAAGCCGGCGCGCTGGGCGCGTTCCTCGCTGGCGCCGGCTCCACGGTGGCGGCGTTCGTGGTCGCGACCGACGAATCTGCCGCCGACCGCGTCGGCGCCGCGTTCCGCAGCACCGCCGCGTCACTGGGCCAGCCGGGCCGCCTCCAGGCGATCAAACCGAAAGCGACCGGCGCTCGTCTCGTGCCATCCCGCTGACCAGCAGCGTCACACGGTGCTGCAGCTGGTTTCCAGAGCGCTGCTCATCTCCATTGCGGTGTCAGCGTGTGGTGGGGAACCACCTGGAAAGCTGTATCGAACTACCGTCCAGAATCCCAATGGCTCCTACGCGCAGGAGGTCGTCCTCGGTGACCAGACCGGCCTCGTTGTGGGCGTCGACCCGTCCATGTGGGACGGGCGGACTGTCTACGATCCACCCACGGTCGTGATCGATGCGCAGGACCCAATGGCGCTGATCTTCCGGTGGGCCAACGGTGCCTGCGACCACCCTGCCATCACGTTCTCGAGGTCTGGCGACCGGTTCGCACTTCGCGTCGACCCGCGCGAGTCGTCGGGTACATGCGTGGGGATCCTGCTGTACCGAGCGGTCCGGATCCGCCTCACGGACCCGATCTCGCCCGACCAGATCGACATTCGAGACTGATCATCGTGGCGCGGACGGTCGCGGTATTCATCGCGTTGCTCCTGCTCGGAGCGTGCGGCAGCCCGTCCGTCCCTCGAACGGGTGACCCAACCGCGATGAACGCGCCGATCGACTGCGGGCCGATCGCGGACTTGGCCAGCTGTCAGGCAGCGGTCGCCGTCGCGGCGACGGAGCAGATCAATGCGCCGCCAATCGCTCGCGCCACGCTTCGCCGGCCCCGTGCTAATGATCCGTGCGCGGGGAATCCGATCCATCCCTGCGGGCCTTCGGACATCATCGTCACGATCCAGAGTGGCGACACGCTCCAGGACGTTGCGCTCGTGCCGGCGGGCAATGGCTGGGTGCTGTTCGACAGCATTCGGTAGCCTCGGTCGAT
>JAICVI010000056.1 GCA_025935415.1 Chloroflexota bacterium | reverse complement strand
GTGCTGCTCGGTCTCGACGATGCGGCTGCCGACCGGCTGCCGCGGGGGGCGGAGGCGCTGTTCGACGTGCAGCCGGTGGCCCGGGACGAGCTCGTCGCGGCGTTCGACGGGTCGCGGGAGGCTGCTGGGGGTGAGGGCCGCTTCGGGCTGTGGACGCGCCAAGGTGGCGCGATCCTCCGAGCCAGGCGAGCCGCGTTCGTGCCGTACCTCCCGGCCGGCGGGGCCGCGGTGCGGCGCCTCGACGTGACGCTGGCCTCGGTGGCGATCGAACGCCTCGCCGGAATCGACCCCGCGGCTGTCGCGAAGGGCCAGCTCGCCTTTACGATGTCCGCTGCGGAGGCCGTCCGCTGGGTGGACGAGTCGGTCGCTCCGACCGGCGGCGCGCCGGCCTCGGCAGCGCTGCTCCTCGACCCCACGCCGGCCTCCGAGATCATCGCCGTCGCCGCCGATGGCGACGTGATGCCGCAGAAGAGCACCTACATCTACCCGAAGGCCCTCACCGGCCTCGTCATCAACCCCCTCGAGTAGCCCGCTCGAGCTGCCGCACGGAGACCCGATGACCACGCCCGCCGACGTCACGCTGCCACCGCACGGTCGCCCGGTCCGCAAGGACGAGATCGAGATCCAGGATCGCGGGCTGTACATCGAGTCGTGGCTGCCCGAGCGGCGGTCGCGCCGGCGCCCGCTGCTCTTCGTGCACGGCGAGCTGGGCGGCTCGTGGGCCTGGGAGCGGTTCCTCGGCTACTTCGCCGGACGCGGCTGGGAAGGCCACGCATTGAACCTCCGGAACCACCACTGGAGCCAGACGGCGGACCCGGCGGAGCTGTCGTTCGAGTCGTTCGTCGAGGACGTTGGCGCTGCGATGGACCGGTTGGGACCGGGGGTGGTCGCGGTGGGCCATGGGATGGGCGGCCTGCTCGTGCTCAAGGCCGCCGAGCGCCACCCCGTGAGCGCCCTCGTGCTCGTCGCGTCGGAGCTGCCGGGCGACGTGCGGGAGCCGACCGAGCCGCATCGCATCCGCGAGGTGCCCGAGCTGTTCGGGCCAGCGCTGCTCGGCTGGGCGACGCTCCCGGAGAAGCTGCAGCGCGACCATCGCGACCTGAATCTCGCCGACGTGCTGCGCATCCAGCACCTCATGGGCCAGAAGCCGCACGAGTCGGGGAGGGCCCGCCGGACGATGCTGCGCGGAGTCAAGGTCGATCCCGCGAAGCTCGGCGACGTCCCGAAGCTGGTCGTTGGCGGGGGCCTGGATCGCGTCGTGCCGCTGGATGACTCGGAGCGCCTGGCCGAATGGCTCGGCGCCGAGTACGAGCCGTTCGGAGCGCACTCGCACTACGGGCTGATCCTCGGCGAGGAGGGCTACGCACAGGTCGCCGACGCGATCCGTGGCTTCCTCGAGGTCCACCGCCTCTAGCCGTCGATCGCGCGGCGGCTGGTAGAATGCCGCCCGTCCCGGCGGCCTGTCCGCCGTGCGCCCACGCCGCATTCGTCTAGTGGCCCAGGACATCGCCCTCTCAAGGCGAAGATCACCGGTTCGAATCCGGTATGCGGTACCAACCCCGATGCAACCACCCGGCGTAAGGCCGTGTTCTGGAACGTGATGCCCATGCTCGCCTTCGCCATCGTTCCGACGGCCATCGGCGCCTTCGGCGTCGCCTGGGGCGATGCCGGCATCGTTCGCACCTGGATGCACGACCGGACGATCGAGGCGACACGGCAGCAGATCCTCCGCGCGCTTCCGGCGGCCCGGGAGCAGTCGCCCCCGGCCGAGGTCGCCGCCGCGATGGCGGATGTGGCGGCGCTGCTAGCGGGCGAGCGGCGGTCGACCGACGTCGGGCTGGACACCCGTGCCATCCCGGCCTTCGACCGCCGGGTCTACGAGGTGGCCCGAGCGATCCCACCCGGCGAGACGATGACCTATGGCGCGGTCGCCAAGGCCCTGGGCGAGGAGCCGATGCGAGCGCGCGACGTCGGTGTCGCGCTGGCGCGGAATCCGTATGCGCCGATCGTGCCCTGCCATCGGATCGTGGCCGCGGGCGGGCGGCTCGGCGGCTACTCGGCGCCGGGCGGGACCTCGACCAAGCGCCGGCTCCTCGAGCTGGAGGGCGCGGCCGTGGTCGCACCGCCGCTGCAGGCGGCGCTGTTCGACGGCGACCTGCCAGCCTAGGGCAGGGAGAAGTCCGCGGTGCTCGGGATCGTGGCTGGCGGGGTGCCGATGACGATCGCGATCTCCCGGTGGTCGGAGAGCTCGATCGCGGTCGGGTCGCCGGTCCAGGCGGTTCCATCGACATAGATGGCGATGGTCGTCGCAGGCGCGCAGAAGTCACCGACGCAGCTCGCGCTCAGGGTGACGCCCCACTCGGTGAACAGCTGCCCCAGCCTGTTGGGCGTCGTCGTCGCCGACTCGGTGTGGAGGATCCCGTAGTCCGCGTGGGTGTGGAGTGGCGAGATGCATGGCTGCGCGCAGCCCTGGATCCCGCCCCACGAGACGGAGCCATCGGCCTCGTCGAACCTGTGGACGTCCGGGTTGGCCGTGTCGATGCCGATCCCCGCCGGGACGAGCACTCGCCTGGCGTCGAGGAATACGTCCAGGTGCGCGTGGACGTGGTACGTGAGGTGCTCGACTGTCTCCGGGACGAGCCCGGCGGCCTTAGCCCTGGCCATCGGGTCCGGCGGCGCCGGCCAGACGGTGGTCGCGGGGCCGGCCTGGATCGGCACCGCCGTCGGCGCGGCGCTCCCCGCGACGGAGCCACACGCCGCGGCCACTCCCGTGAGGAGCAAGGCGGCGGCGACCCGCGAAGTCGAGCGCAATGCGGCGAGGCCAAACGTGGCAGGCATCACGTTCAACCGGCCGCCAGCGCGATGACCTTGTCCGAGGCTTCCAGTTCCACGCTCGCGCCGAGACGAGGGTTGAGATGGACGCCGTACGAACGCGCCGCGTCGTTCCATTCCGCGCGGACCCTGTAGCCGATCGCGACCTCCTCGTACCGCCGCGCTGCCTCGACGACCGTCGCATAGGTGACCGCCGCTCCGGGACGCACGTAGTCGCTGGCGGGTCGAAGGTAGATCTCCGAGCCCTCCGAGTCGAAGAGGTCGGTGAACACCGGGTTCAGGTCCTTGTTCTCCGACACCTGCGTGAGCAGGAGGCTGATCAGCCGATCGGACACGATGAAGTCGTCAGCCCGGGTGACCTCGGCGAGCGAGCGGTTTCGCACGTCCGCCATCTCGGAGGTGATCGAGAACGGATGGCCTGCGGTCGAGGCGATGTCGCGCAGGTGGAGCAGGGTCACCAGGGTGCGAGCGTCAGCGCGCTGGGGGTCGTAGCGATCGGTCGGGCTCACCGCGAGGATGTGCTGGTAGTCCTCGACACCGAGGCTGTCGAGCGTTCTCCGATCCGTCGGCGAGCGCGCGATGAAGGTGAGCTCCTGGTTCGAGATGCTCGCGCGCAGCGCATCGATCGCCTGGGCGGCTTCCGGGTCCTCGGAGACGAGCGTGAGCCGCGATCCCCTGGTCACGTAGCCGTCCAGCTCGCCGGCGATCTGGAGGACGCGCTGGTTCCAGCCGAGAACGAGCGTCGCCTCGGGCGGCACCAGCGTCGGATCGCAGCTCACGACCGCCGCCTCGTCGACCTCCGGGGCCGGCCCGGAGCGCAGCGTGATCCGATCGTCGTCCTCCGCGATCACGATGACCCGATCGCCCGGCCCGATGACGGTGGAGCCGGGCGGGCGGAGCCGCACCTCGCCGTTCTCCGAGGCGATGCCCAGCAGCGTCGCATCCTCGAAGGCGAAGAGCGCCTGATCGAACGTCTGCCCCGCAAGCGCCGGCTGGTGGCTGACGTAGATCTCGTCGCCGTCGAAGTCCAGGAGCTCGCCGTAGACGATCGAGAGGCCCGGCTGCCGGCAGGTCTGGGCGATGATCCTCGAGACGACGTCGCCGACGACGATGAGCTCGACCTCGTCCTTGCCGACGAGCCTTGTGGCCTCGACGTTCGAGAGGTCGTGGAGCTCGGCGACGACGTGGTACGGCTCCGGACGGCGGTTCGGGTCGTTGGTGATCGCGAGGATCGTCTTGATCACCTCGATGTCGGGCTCGTCGACCTCGGGCGCGAGAACGATGATGGAGCGAGATCGCTGGACGTTGGCGATGTCGATCTCGTCGAGGTCGACCGGGCTGCCCGAGCGGCACACGATCCGGGTGCCCCGCGTGTCGGTGATCCGTGTCCGGATCTCGTCCTCCATCTCGACCTTGTCGCGGTCCGCAAGGACCACGATCGTCGCGCCGCCGCGATTCGCGTTCGCGACGATCAGCTCGGACAGGATCGTGAAGACCTGCTGGCTCCAGCCGAGGAGGACGGTATGGCCGGACTCGATGACCCGCGAGCGGCCCTTGCGGAGCTCGGCGAGGCGGCCCTGGATGCCGGTGTTGATGATGCCGATCAGGGCGCTGATCACGAAGATTCCGCCCAGCGTGACGGCGAGCATCGCGCCCAGGAAGCCGAGCGAGCCGGCATCGCTGCCCATCGTTCCGGGGTCGAGCGTCCGGAGGAGGGCCATCCACAGCAGCTCGGGAAAGGCATGGCCCTCGTCGATGCCCGCCACCGTGGCGATGAGCGCGATGACGAGGACGATGAGCAGGGAGACCGCGAAGAGCCCGAGGATCAGGGCGATCGTGCCGCGACCGAAGAACTCATCGATCCGGTAGCGCAGGCGGTCCCGCCAGGTGGTCTCCAAGGCGGCTGCAGCGTAGCGTCGGGTCAGGCCAGCCCGCGCGCCGTCCAGGCGATGGAGGCGAGGGTGAAGGGAGCCTCGGGCAGGAGCTCGCGGCAGCGCTCGCGCAGTCGGTCGCGGGCCGCGGGCTCGAGGCGCGCCACGTAGGCGCCCGCCGGGCCGACACCCGCCATGTAGGGCTCCCACCAGTATTCGAATGTTGCGTGGTCCCGCCGGACGGCGAGCTCGCCGTCCTCGACGTGCTCGATGCCGGCTTGCCGGAACAGCTCGGCGAGATGACCGCGACGCGCTCCCGGCAGGTCTCCCTCATCGACGGCTCCCGGGTCGAGGCTTCGTGCGGCCGCCCAGAACAGGCTCACGGGCCCGCGCCCGCCCGTGTGATCCCAGACGGATGCCGCGACCACGCCGCCCGGCCGCGTCACGCGGGCCATCTCGCGAAGGCCTTGTACCGGGTCCGCCATGAAGTGGACGACGAGCTGCGCGATGGCCACGTCGAACGCCCCAGCTTCGAACGGTAGCCGTTCGGCCGATGCCTGCCGGATGTCCACGTCGGGAAGCCGCCGGCGCGCCGCGTTTACGAAGGGTGCCGATGGCTCGGCCGCGGCGACATTCGCCGCGCCGACACGCTCAACGAGCACGACGGTGAGCGCACCGGGCCCGCATCCCACGTCCAGCACCCGCTGCCCAGGCGAGACGCGCGCAAAATCTGCCATCTGTGGGGCGAGCAACGAGGAGTAGCGGCCCATGAAGCGGTCGTATGACTCGGCCGCGACATTGAAGGTGGAGCCTCCGTCGGGTGGCACGGCGCGATTGTCGCCGAACGCGTCCCGCTAGGCTCGTCCGATGACCGCGGCCCCGGCCGATGCCGGCAATCCTCCTGCCGACGCCCGTAATCCCGCGCCGGGCCTGCTCGGCTTTCGAGTTGCGGCGACTGGAGCCCGGGGCATCGACTGGGCGAGCCTCGATGCCATCTGGGCCGTGGCGGGCGAGCTGGACGTCTTCTCCGCCGGCTGGCTCAGCGACCACCTCACGGACGTGACCCGCCCGCGCGGCGGCCCGGGCTTCGAGGCGCTGACCACGGCCGCCGCGCTGGCGCACCGCGTGCGCGGGAAGTGGATCGGCATCGCGGTGCTCGCGAACACGTTCCGGCATCCAGCGATCGTCGCGAAGGCAGCGACGGTCATCGACAACGCGACGGGCGGCCGCTTCATCCTGGGGCTCGGGGCCGGCTGGCACGCGGGCGAGCACGCGGCCTTCGGGATCCCGCTGCCGCCCATGAGCGAGCGCTTCTCGCGCTACGAGAGCGCGGTGGCGACGCTCGCGGCGCTGTTCTCCTCCGCGGCGCGGTCGGAGCCGGGCGTGACGCGCGACGATCCGTACTACCCCTTGGATCACGCGACGCTCGAGCCGCCGCCGATGCGGGCAGCCGGGCCCGCTGTATGGCTGGGCGGTCAGCGCCCGCGCGGGATCCGCCTCGCCGCGAGATTCGCCGAGGGCTGGATCCTGCCCGGGACGCATGCTGGCGACGTCGCGTACTTCCGGGGCCGGCGCGACGTGATCCTCCGCGCGCTGGAGGCAGATGGTCGTGATCCGTCGTCATTCACCTTCGCGGGCCAGGTGCGCGCCGACGTCGATGCCGAAGGCCTGCGCCGCGCCCGCGAGGAGGCGATGGGCCTCATCCTCGCCGGCGCGGGCCACGTGACGCTCGGGACGCCTGCCCTCGCGGGCGCCAACGGGATGCGCAGGATGGCCAGCGAGGTCGCGCAAGCAATCCGAGACGCCGCCGGGCGAGCCTGACTCCCGTATCCTCGCCGCCTGATGCGTCGCCTGGTGATCCTGACCGAGGGGGAGTTCGGGCCACATCACGCGAAGACCGCGTGGGGCGTGATTCGCTACGGGACGGACCCTATCTCGGCCGTCCTCGACTCCACGATCGCCGGTCGCAGCATCAGCGAATGGATCCCGGGACGGGACATCCCGGCCGTGGCGACCCTCGCGGAGGCGCTGGCCCTGCCGGAGCCCCCCAATACGCTGCTGATCGGCATCGCGCCGACCGGCGGCCGGCTGCCGGACTCGTGGCGGCGGACGATCCTCGAGGCGATCGGGGCGGGCATGGAGGTCCACTCCGGCCTCCACACGTTCCTCGGTGACGACCCGGAATTCTCCGCGGCAGCCGCGGCGAAGGGCGTCCGGATCGTCGACTTCCGGCGGCCGCCGGAGCGCATGAACACGGCGGTCGGGCGGCCACACGCGCCCGGCAAGCGGGTGATCCTCACCGTCGGCACGGACTGTGCGATCGGCAAGATGTCCGTCGCGCTGGAGCTGCGCAAGGCGGCCGTCGCGCAGGGCGACCGCGTCGCCTTCGTCCCGACGGGCCAGACCGGAATGATGATCGATGGCTGGGGCGTGGCCGTCGATCGGGTCATCAGCGACTTCACGCAGGGCACCGTCGAATGGATGGTCGAGGAGGGCGAGGAGCGCGGCGACTACGTCATCGTCGAGGGCCAGGGCTCGCTCGACCACCCGGCCTACTCGTCCGTCACGCTCGGGCTCATCCATGGCGCGACGCCCCACGCGATGGTCATGGTCCACAAGCCGGGCCTCGCGGCCCACGACTTCGACCATCGCGCGGACGTCTCCTTCCCGATCGCGAAGCTGCCGCGCTTCATCAAGCTCCACGAGGAGGTCGCCGGGCTCGTGGCACCTTCGAAGGTCGTGGCCATCGCCCTGAACACGATGCTGTTCCCCTCGGACGACGACGCGCGGCGCGTGATCGAGGAGATCGCGGCCGAGACGGGCCTGCCGACGGATGACCCGGTGCGCTTCGGCGCCGATCGACTGTGGCCCGCGGTGCGCGAGGCGGTCGATGCGCTCCCGTGGGTCAAGGGCGCGTTGCCGATGGCCGGCGCTCGCTAGCCGTCGGCACCCGGTGACGTTCTCGATCGAGCACGAGGTCCTGCGGCTGCCGCTGCGCGACCCGTTCCGGATCGCCCGCTCCGAGCACGGCGCCGGCCAGTCGACCACGACGCTCGTCGTGGCGGTCGCGGACGAGCGATTCCCGGCCATCGTCGGGCTCGGCGAGGGGTATCCAGACCGGTTCTACGGCGAGACCGTCGAGACCCTGCCGGTGGTGTTCCCGATGCTCCTGGCCGCGGTGGGGGAGGTGGAGCCGTCGAAGGACTGGCTCCGTGCGGCGAGCCGGCGCATCGAAACCTCGATCCGCTGGAACGGCGCCGCCAAGTGCGCGGTCGACACGGCGCTCCACGACCTCGTGGGCAAGCTGACGGGCGAGCCGGTCCACCGACTCCTGGGCCTGTCCGCGGACATCCCGCCGACCGATTTCACCCTCGGCCTCGACGAGCCGAAGGTCGTCGCGGAACGGGCACGGCGTGCGGGCGAGTTTCCGGCGCTGAAGATCAAGGTCGGGGGGCCGGCGGATCTCGCGACCCTGGAAGCCGTGCGTGCGGTCTACGACAAGCCGATCCGCGTCGACGCCAACACCGGCTGGACGCCCGAAACGGCGCGCCAGTTGCTGCCGGCACTCATCGACCTCGGGGTCGAGCTGATCGAGCAGCCGTTTCCCGCCACGCGGCTCGCATGGCTGGCCGACCTCCAGGCGGCCTCCTCCATCCCGATCGTCGCGGACGAGTCGTGCGTCACGATCGACGACCTCGACATGCTCGTCGGCGTGACCGCCGGCGTGAACGTGAAGCTCGCGAAGGCCGGCGGGCCTGGCCCGGCCGCGCGGATGCTCGCCCGGGCGCGTGAGCTGGGGTTCCGGACGTTCCTCGGGTGTATGGAGGAGACATCGGTCGGCATCGCCGCTTCCGCAGCCGTGGCCTCGCTGGCGGACTGGGTCGATCTCGATGGCAACCTCCTGCTCGCCGAGGATCCCTTCGAGGGCCTGGACCTCGGGGACGACCATCGCTGGCGGCTTTCGGACAGGCCCGGGCTGGGGGTCTCGCGGCGGGCCTGACCCGTCGCGGAAGGCTGCCGAAGGGGCGCTCAAGGGCCCGCTCGGGCGCCTGTGGATAAGTTCGTGGACGAAAAGGTGGACATCCCCCCTTCCCGGCGAAAAGGGCCGCGGCCTACCATCCGAGAGCACTCATTCGACCCTGCCGGGAGGCGGGTCAGCCGGACACCTGAAACGCCCATCTCGGGGCCGCGGTCCATCACGCCGTGGTTGCCGAGCCAACCCGCCACGCCCTCGCCGGCGGGACAGGAGGACTGTATTGATGGTCGCGCGCCCCGCGACTGCGCACGTCGTGACGGCTGATGCCGTCGAATTCATCCGCTTCTGCTACGCCCGTCGTCGGGTGGGCTGGCCGGAGCTGTACGACGAGATGTGCGCGGTGGCGAGCCGCGGCCTCTTCAGGGGCTGGGGGCCGGACGACCTCGAATCGCAGGGCATCAAGTTCGGCCTGCTGGAGATGGCGAACCTCTCGACGACCGTCGCGGAGATCGTGGCCGAAGACCGCGCCCGTGCCAGGTCCGAGCGGCCGGTAGCCGCTGCTGTGCGGGCACCCGCGGGCGCCTGAGCTCGTCGACCACGCCGGCGACCAGGACGCCGACGACGCGCCCAGCCTGGGCAACCGCTAGGCGCGGATCCGCCTCCGCGCCATCTCGCCTTCGATCTGGCGCTCGGCCTCGACGTAGGTGTCGATCTGCTCGCGCAGCTGGTTCGCCTCCGGCGCGTAGAGGTGGACCTGCTGCTGGAGGATGTACGAGAGCCGCCGGCTGGTCATCCGGACGTGATCGAGGTTCTTCATCAGGACGAGCGGATCCATCGCGGCCAGGTCCGACGGGTGGTACATCTGCTTCACGGTGAAGATGCTAGCAAGCGGCGGGGCCGAGATCGCCGCCTCGGCCTAGATCGAGCGGAGGCGCCTCGGCGGCCAGGTCCAGTCGACCGGGAGCGAGGCGGCGCTCACGGCGCGGCGACGTCCCGCCTCCGACGTCGTCAGCACGAGCATCCGGTCGACCTGCGTCGCCCGACCGGCCTCGCGACCCCACAGCTTGGTGACCTTGCGGTGGGCGTGGACATCATCGTCGGCGATGCCGGCCAGTCGGTAGCCCTCGGGTTGCGCCGCCGCTTCCCAGACCTGCTCGGCCAGGCCGTGCCCATCGGCCGCCGGGCGGCCCCGATCGGTCGCCACGTCGCCGATGACCAGGACGGCGATGCCGTCCTCGGTGAGGGCCGGACGGAGATCGCGAAGCACTTCGCGGAGGAAGTCGAGGTAGGGCGCGCGGCGGTGGGCGTCGTCGAGGGAAGCATCGATCGCCTTGGAGTCGAAGCCCAGGAACCACGCGCGGAGCCAGTTGTAGTAGCCGTACTTGAGCACGCGCAGGTAGGGCGGCGAGGTCAGGACGAGCCGTGCGCGCTCGGGCAGGCGACGCGTGCGCAGGGCCAAGCTGGCGCGCGCTCCGGCGTCGCGGGCGTCGCCCAGGAGCGCGATGCCCGTCGTGCGCGGGGGCGGGTCGCGGAAGAGGCGCGTGAGCTTCGCTTCGAGGCGGTCGAAGGCGTCTCGGTCCGGTGACTGGAAGGCCGTGCGCTGCGCGAAATCCCGCACGTAGCGCGGGGCCATGCTGAAGGTGTTCGGCATGAGGGTGGAGAGGTACGACGGCGTCTTGCCGTGCAGGATCCCCGCGATGGCCGCGGCGATGAACCGGTCCACGGGTGTCGCCAGGTCGAGGGACGCCTGCAGGAACAGCAGCTGCGCGAACGTCCGCTCGTGGAACGCCAGCGCGACCTCGGCCGGCACGCGCACCTCGGCGCTCGCGAGCGGGTCCTGCTGGAGGGCACGCGCCCGGTCGAGCCAGCCGGGCGCACCTGCCGCGAACGCCAGGCGGAGCGCGGTTGCGCGCGTTCGCGCCTCGGCCTGGGTCGGCGGGTCGAGCTTCGCGGCCGTGAGCAGGTGCGCGAACGGGTTGAGGTCGTTGCCGACCCCGATGCGGCCGGAGACGACGGCCTCCAGCGGCGCCGTTCCGCGGCCCGAGAACGGATCGAGGACCACGTCGCCGGGCCGGCTATAGCGCTCGACGAAGGCGTGCGCGAGGGCCGCCGGGAAGCTCGCGAGGTACGAGCACATCGGGTGCATGGAGTGGCCCCACAGCCGTGGCTGGTCCTTCCACTCCGGCTCGATGGCGAGTCGGGGCGCGCCAAGGCCGAGCTCCAGCTGGTTCGCGTGTCCGGGTTCGGGGCCCGCGGTCATCCGGCGATGCGCACTCCCGAGGTGGGCCGCACCGGCCCGAGGGCGCCGGAGCGTAGCACGGGCGAATCGCGCCTCCAAGTACGGAAGATGCCGTGTCCGCAGCCGCCACACCCCCCGCGGCCTCCGGCGTCACGTTCGACCAGCCCGACGCCGGCTTCCGCTCGTGGGCCGTGCAGACGCACTGATGGGCACCGAACGGCACGGTCGCCGGAAGCTACGGCTGATCCTCGACGGCTGAAGATCCCGTGGCCGCAGAGGTTGCGGCACTCGCCTGTGGATCGATCGACCTCGCATAGCCAAGCCGGCATGCGCGTATCACCTCGCTGCCTGGGGCGCTGCGGTCGACCGCCCAGTCCGTCCATTCCCGGACAAAGGTCATCTCATCGAAGTCGAGGTCGATCGCCGCCTGGACAACGTCGCCGAGCCGGTCAGGGTCGCCATCGGCGCCGCGACACCACGTCGCTTCCGCCGCCGTCATGTCTGGAAGCGCCGGCCCGCATGCCGCAAGAACGGCGAACACGAGAGGGGCGAGGTGCCAGCGAGCTCGCATTCCCGGCGGTGTCCCTCATCGGCGGCGCACGTCGGTTGGACGGAGAGGCGCTCGGGCCAGTTCTACCATGGCACGCCTACGTCCCCGTAGCTCAGTGGACAGAGCGGCTGCCTTCTAAGCAGCGGGTCGCAGGTTCAAATCCTGCCGGGGACGCCAACCTGACCAGGCCGCTG
>JAICVI010000170.1 GCA_025935415.1 Chloroflexota bacterium | reverse complement strand
GCCGATGCCGCGGCCGACGGTGATCGCGACGAGGTTCTGCGTTCGTCGCGCGGGGTCGCCGAAGAGCTGGATCGCGAGCGCCGCGGCCCGGCTGTCGTTCGCGACCTCCACGGGCACGCCGTAGCGGTCGCGGAGGATCTCGCCGAGCGGCAGGTCCTGCCAGGCGAGGTTGAATGCCCGCCGAATGGTGCCGGTGTCGGCGTCCACGATGCCCGGCGTCCCGACGCCGATCCCGAGGAGCGCGCCGCCATGCCCCGATCCGAGCTCCTCGATCAGCTCGTGGACCAGCTGCAGGGCCTCGTCGCCGTCGGCATCGCCGAGCTCCCGCTCCGCCGTCCGCTCGACGTTCCCGCGCAGGTCGACCAGGGCCCCGCGGAAGCGGACCTCACCGAGGTCCAGGCCGATGACGTGCCGCGAGTCGTCGACCAGCTCGAGCAGGATCGGGGCCTTGCCGCCGGTGGACGGCCCGCGCCCGATCTCCTGCGCCAGCCCATCGCCGATCAGCTCGGCGGTGATCTCGCCGACCGTGGTCCGGGTCAGGCTCGTCATGCGTGCGACGTCAGCCCGGCTGATCGGTCCGTGGTCGTACAGCGCTCGCAGCACCAGGGCGGCGTTGAAAGCGCGCGTCTGCTGGTGGGTCGCCTTGCTCAGGACCGTCTTCGTCGGTAGGGTCACGGGCGGTCGACCGCCTCCTCTGGCACCCGCCGGCGCTCCTCCCGCGCACCCTGCCCTGCAGGCATTCGCGCGCTCGCCGGCCCGAACTTCGTCCGGAGTCTGGACAAACCGGCCGTGCTTTGTCAAGTCTCTTGACGAACCGGGTGCGGGCCGAACGGCACTCCCGCGCGATTCGACAGTTGTCCTACCGTGGCCCGCGATGAGCCTCGTCCTGGATGGGTTGGTCAAGCGCTTCGGGGCGGTCACCGCGCTCGACGGCATCTCGTTCGAAGTGCCGAAGGGCGAGGTCTTCGGGTTCCTCGGTGCCAACGGCGCCGGCAAGACGACCACGATGCGGATCGTTCTCGACATCCTTCGGCCGGATTCCGGCATCGCGACCTGGGAGGGAACGCCGACGACCCACGTTCCGCGCGAGACGTGGGGCTACCTGCCCGAGGAGCGCGGCCTCTACCCCCGCCTCCAGGTCCTCGACCAGCTGGTGTTCTTCGCGTCGCTGTACGGGATCCCGCGCGACGTCGCGGCCACGCGCGCGCGGGAGTGGCTTGCCCGCCTCCGCATCCCGGACTACGCGACGCGCCGCGCCGAGGAGCTCTCGAAGGGCAACCAGCAGAAGGTCCAGCTCATCGCCGCGATCCTCCACGAGCCCGCGGTCCTGCTCATGGACGAGCCGTTCGTCGGGCTCGATCCGGTCAACGTCGCGCTCCTCAAGGAGGCCTTCGGGGAGATGCGGGAGCGAGGCTCGACGCTCATCTTCTCGACCCACCAGATGGAGATGGTCGAGGAGCTCTGCGAGGCGGTGGCGCTCATCGATCGCGGGAAGCTCGTCCTCGCGGGTCCGATCCGCGAGGTCAAGCGCTCGACCGGCCGGCGGGTCGTGCGCCTCGCCCTCGATGGGAAGACGATCGAGGCGGGGACACCCGACGGAGGCGCGACGTCGATCCCGTGGCTCGACTCGATCCCCGGCGTGCGCGTCTCGCGCGCGGGGCAGGACTACGCAGAGCTCGAGGTCCCGCGCGATGTCGATCCGGAGCTGGTCCTCCGGACCGCGCTCGAGCACGGTGAGCGGGTCACCAACTTCCTGATCGCCGACCCGTCGATCGAGGAGATCTTCATCGAGCGGGTCGGTCGACCGCCCGCGTCGGCGGAGGAGAAACACCTCGCGGGTTCCGTGTCCGCGCCCGCGGCCGCCGGTTCGGCCGCTCCGGTGCGCGCCGCGTCGGAGCCTCCGCGATGACGGCGCAGCCCGCCAAGACCGGCTTCGGCCGTCGCACGCTCCCGAACATCACGGCCGTCGCCCGCCGCGAGATCACGGCCCGCATCCGGACGCGGGCCTACCGCTTCACGACCGTCTTCCTCGTGCTCGCGGGCACGGCGCTCGCGCTCGCGCCGACGATCGTGGCGTTCATCGACCGCGGCTCCACGGGCAGCCGAGTTGAGCTCGTCGGGGGCGAGGTGCTGCCGGACTACGACCCGACCGTCGCCTTCCAGCAGCTCCTGAACGCGTCGGCCGGGACGCCGACGATCCCCGTTGGCGGCCAGCAGCCGCCGCCGAAGTACGTGGTCGCGGCCGCTCCGGATCTCGAGACCGCTCGCAAGGACGTGGTCGCCGGGACGGCGTCCGCGGCGCTCGTGCTCGCCCGCGACTCGAACGGCGATCTCACGTTCCAGCTCATCACCAAGGACGGCGTGCTCTCGCGCTCGACCCAGCTCATTCGCCAGTCGGCAACGTCGATCGCCATCCAGGATCGCCTCTCGCGGGCCGGCGTTCCGCCGGTCGACCAGGCCACGCTCTTCACGCCGCCCTCGTTCGAGCTCCTCCCGCCGGACCCGAACGACACCGGTCGCGGCCCGCTCAACCCGGCCGAGGACACGGGCGGGTTCCTGACCGGGTTCGGCCTCTCGATCGCGATCTTCATGGCCATCATCCTGTACGGCCAGTGGATCGCCTACAGCGTGGCCGAGGAGAAGAGCTCCCGGGTCATGGAGATCGTGCTGGCGGCGGCCACACCCTTCCAGCTGCTCGCCGGGAAGGTGATCGGGGTCGGCGCACTGGCGCTGCTGCAGTACGTGATCGTGTCGCTGCCGATGATCCTGGCGCTGGCGTTCCAGAACCAGATCGCGTCGCTGGTCCTCGGTGCGGACGCCGCGCCGGCCGCGGCCGCCGGTGGCTCCGTGACGTCGAGCCTGTCGATCGGGATCGTGGCGACGTTCGGCGTGATGCTGCTGCTGGGGTTCGCCGTCTACGCCTCGCTCTACGCGGGCGCCGCCTCCCTGGTCTCGCGCCAGGAGGACATCAACCAGATCGTGGCGCCGCTGACGTTCGTGTCCGTCATCGGCTACCTCGTCTCGACGTACGCCGGGACGGGGCTCATTCCGCTCGACTCGCCGGTCGTGGTGGCCCTGTCCTTCGTGCCGCTGTTCTCGCCCTACCTGATGCTCACGAGGCTCTCGCTCGGGGCGGCGGCGCCCTGGGAGGGCGTGGTCGCGATGGTGATCCTCGCGCTGACCGTGCCGCTCGCGCTGTGGATCGCGGCCCGGCTCTACCGCTCCGGGGTGCTGCTGTATGGGCAGCCGCCCTCGCCGCGAACCCTGTGGCGCGCCATCCGAGCCGGCTAGGATTCGGTCGATACCCATTCCGCGGGCTGTTGACCCGGTGACCAGCTGACCTCGAGAAGTCGCGCGGTCGACCCGAGTCGACCCGCGATCTCCCGGATGCTCGCCGCAGCGCTCGCCGTCTCGGCCGCCACGAGGCAGAGCACGGCCTCATCGATGGGGACGTCGAGCATGCCGAGAACCCGGATGCCGACCGAGCCGTCGAGGGCCGCGCGTAGGTCCACCAGGGTCGCCGGCCCCTCGCTCGTGGACGACCGGTAGGCCTCCAGCAGGTAGATCGCCGGCGGGTTCGTCACGAGAAGATCCTCCGCCTGGAGCGATGGCGGAAGCATCGGGTGAATCCCTACCATGGCGCTCCGCGCTGGAGGAGTCGTGTCCGTCGACCTTGTCGGTCGGGCGCAGGAGATCGAACAGCTCGACCGTTTCGTCGCATCAGTCGCGTCCGCGTCACCGGCCCCGGCCGGGCTCGTCCTCGAGGGGCCGGCGGGGATCGGCAAGAGCAGCCTGTGGAGCGCGGCGCGCGAACGCGCAATGGCTCGCGGCATCCGCATCCTGGAAGCGCGACCGTCCGAGGCGGAAGCGACCTTTGCCTTCCAGGCCCTCGCTGATCTGCTGGAGCCTCTTCAAGGGGAGCTCGCCACGATCCCTGCGCCACAGCGACGCAGCCTGGAGGTCGCGCTGCTTCGCGCGGATCCCCCGAGCGATGCGTCGCCGGAGCTCCACACCATCGCGGCCGGCGCGACCAGCTTGGTTCGGAACGCTGCCCATCGCGGTCCGTTGCTGGTCGCCATCGACGACGCCCAGTGGCTCGACAAGGCGTCGGCGGAGGCGCTCCAGTTTGTCGTCAGGCGACTCGCCGATCGATCCGTCGGAGTTCTCCTGACACAGCGCGTCGACGCCGCCGGGCCGGTTCCGCTCGCAGTCGACCGCGCGATGCCGGTGGAGCGTGTCTGGCTTGGCCCGCTTGGTCGGGCGGACCTCCACGCGCTGCTGGCGACGCGCCTCGGGCTCGTGCTGCCGCGGGCGACGCTGGCGAGGCTGCACGAGGAGTCGCAGGGCAATCCGTTCCACGCGCTCGAGATCGCGCGGGCGCTGCAGCGGCTCCCGGCGATGCCGAAGCCGGGCGACCCCCTGCCTGTCCCGGAGTCCGTTCGCGGACTCATCGAGGGACGGCTCGCAGCCCTCGAGGGCGAGACGCGACGGCTGTTGCTCGTCGCAGCACTCGCCTCCGCCCCGACTGTCGACCTCATCACCGCCACGGGTCCCGGCGCCGATGCCGCGAAGTCGGGCCTCGATGCCGCGGTCGACGCCGGGCTCGTCGTGCTCGATGGGCAGGTCATCCGGTTCACCCATCCGCTCATCGCGTCGGCCGTGGTCACGGGCGCCGATCCGGCGGCGCGGCGGTCGGCGCATCGGGCGCTCTCGCGCGTCGTCACGGAGTCGGAGGCCCGCGGCCGCCATCTGGCGCTCTCGACGACAACGGCGGATGCCGAGGTTGCCCGAGCCCTCGAGGAGGCCGCGCTCGACGCGCAGCGTCGAGG
>JAICVI010000151.1 GCA_025935415.1 Chloroflexota bacterium | reverse complement strand
CGACCGGGGCCCGCGCCGTGACGATCGCGGCGGCGGCTTCGGCGACCGGGGCCCGCGCCGTGACGATCGCGGCGGCGGCTACGGCGACCGCGACCGCGCCAGCTTCGGCGACCGGGGCCCGCGCCGCGACGATCGCCCGGGTGGCGACCGCGGCGACCGCGGCGGGTTCCGCGACCGGCCACGGGAGGATCGCGGCGACGCTCCGGAGGGCGTGCCGGTCATGGAGCAGGCCTCGCCCGAGGCTCGACCGCGCGACGATCGGCCGCCGCGGCGTGATGACCGAGGCGATCGGGGCGGCTTCCGCGATCGCGGGGACCGGGGGCCGCGCCACTATGAGGATCGACCTCGACGCGGAAGCAGCGACCTCTCGGAGCGCGAGGAGGCGGAGGTCGTGGCCGCTCGTGGCTCGGTGGCCGCGGAGCGCGCCGAGCTCGAGGCCGCCGAGGCTTCGCCCGAGGCGCTCGCCGCCGGGAAGGTGATCCTCGAGCAGCTGCTCGTGCACATCGGGTTCGATGCCCGCGTCGACGTCGAGACCGGCGAGACGAGCCGGCTCAACGTCCTCGGGGCGGAGACCGAGCGCGAGGAGCTCGGGGCCCTGATCGGGCGCAAGGGCGAGCGCCTCTCGGCGCTGCAGCACCTCGTCAACCTGATGCTGTCCCGCCAGATGGGCACCTGGACGCGCGTCCTGGTCGACGTCGAGGACTACCGGGGGCGGCGCGAGCGCCAGCTCCGGGAGATCGCAGAGCGCGCGGCGGCCCGCGTCGTCGAAACCGGCAAGATGCTCCAGCTCGAGCCGATGCCGGCCCTCGAGCGACGCTGGATCCACCTCGCGCTGAAGGGCAACGCCGACGTGGTGACGCAGTCCATCGGCGAGGAGCCCAATCGCCGGATCGTGGTCCTGCCGCGCGGCTGAGCTGCAGCGGCGAAGCCCGGCCGCACCCCGGCGCGCGCAACCCGGCGCGCGCGATCAGGCGGCCTGGAAGCCTCGGAAGCTGAGGCGCGACCCGACCTCGTAGAAGGCCAGGGTTCGACGCAGCGGCTCATCGCGGCGCTCGTCGCCGGCAGCGACGCGCCAGACCACGCGAGCGAGCTCCTCGGCCCGGAGCAGGAGCTCTGCTTCGGAGCGCGGCACGGGGATGTCCGCGTAGCTCCGCGGGTTCCTCGGCCACGTCACGGCGTCAGCGGGCAGCCGCGGGATCACCGAGAAGACCACGCGGGCGTGACCCGCGGCGAGCATCGTCCGACCGTCGATCGTGTGCAGCCGCCGCCCCTCCTGCAGGGCCTCGTTCGCCGCTTCCTGCTGTGCCGCGCGCCCCTCGGCCGACCCGGGCAGCGGCGGCCCGAGGATCCCGGCACGGTTGACGAGCGCCCGCAGCTCCTCGGAGGAGAACTGGCCGGCGCGACGCAGCACGAGCAATCCTTCGAGTACGGCGTCGACACGCGCCAGCGCCTCGCGGGCCAGGACGTCGCGCACGACGCCGTCATCGGAGTGATCGTGGTGGACCGCGGCGACGAGTGCCATGCGGGTCCGGCGGCAGGTCTCCACGAGGTGGTCGAACGCGGAGAAGAACGAGGGCTGTGGCGGCTGGTCCACGGGGCCGTCGACCATGGCCGCAGGATAGCCCGCCGACTCGACCGCGCCGTAGCCCGTTCGGGCTAGCCGGACGCCGGCGCGCGCGGCCCGAACCGTGGCAAGTGGCAAACTGCCTGCATGACAACGGAGACACGTGCTGGAGGCGCCTCCTGGGGCGACCTCGTCACGGCCGCGCCGGACCTCGCGGCCGCGGGCTCCCGCCACCTGGATCGGGCCCACGGCGCGGCACTGCTCGCAACCGTTCGTGGCGGCCTCCTGGCGCCGCGGATCCATCCCGTGACCGTCGGCATCGTGGAGGGCGGGCTGTACGTCTTCCTCCTCGACTCCGCGAAGCGGCGCGATCTCGTCGAGGATGGCCGCTACGCGCTCCATGCCCACCAGGACCAGGCCGCACCGGACGAGTTTTCGATCCGGGGTCGTTCGCGCCTGGTCGCCCCGGGCGAGACCCGCGACCGGGTCGCCACGGGCTGGTATTTCGAGGTTGATGACACGTACTGGCTCTTCGAGCTGCGAGTCCAGGCCGCGATCCTCGGCGAGCGTGCCGCGGACGAATGGCCGCCCCGCTACACGCGCTGGAGCGTCGCGACATGAAGAAGATCGGGTTCCTGTCGTTCGGCCACTGGAATGCCTCGCCGTGGTCGCAGGTGCGCTCGGCGTCCGACGCCCTCATCCAGTCGATCGAGCTTGCGGAGGCGGTCGAGGCCCTCGGCGCCGATGGCGCCTACTTCCGGGTCCACCACTTCGCGCAGCAGCTGGCTTCGCCGTTTGCGCTGCTCGCCGCTGTCGGTGCGCGGACCAAGCGGATCGAGATCGGGACGGCCGTGATCGACATGCGCTACGAGAATCCGCTGTACATGGTCGAGGACGCCGGCGCCGCCGACCTGATCGCCGGCGGGCGGCTCCAGCTCGGCATCAGCCGCGGCTCCCCGGAGCAGGTGATCGACGGCTTCCGGTACTTCGGCTACCAGCCCGCGGAGGACGACCCGACCGGCGCCAACCTGGCACGCCAGCACACCGAGGTCTTCCTCCAGGTCCTGTCCGGCGCCGGCTTCGCCGAGCCGAATCCCTCGCCGATGTTTCCGAACCCTCCCGGGAAGCTGCGACCCGAGCCACACTCCCCCGGCCTCCGCGATCGCATCTGGTGGGGCGCCGGCTCGCGCCCGACCGCCGAGTGGGCCGCGAAACAGGGTTTGAACCTGATGTCCTCGACGCTCATGACGGAGGACGCCGGCGTTCCCTTCCACGAGCTCCAGGCGGAGCAGATCCGGCTCTTCCGGGAGGCCTGGAAGGAAGCCCAGCATCAGCGCGAGCCGCGGGTGTCCGTCAGCCGGTCGATCTTCGCCCTCGTCGACGACCGCGATCGTGCGTACTTCGGACGCGGCAACGACGACCAGGACAAGGTCGGCTACATCGACGCGCAGACGAAGGCGATCTTCGGCCGCTCCTACGCGGCGGAGCCGGACGTGCTCGTCAAGGAGCTCGCGAAGGACACCGCGATCCAGGCCGCGGACACGCTCCTGCTCACCGTGCCCAACCAGCTGGGCGTCGAGTACAACGCCCACGCCATCGAGAGCATCCTCAAGTACGTCGCGCCGGACCTGGGCTGGCGGTAGGTCGCCGGCCTACGCGCCTCTGCCGTAGGCGAGGAGCAGGGCGCCGCTCGGTGCCGGCTCCGCGCGCAGGAGCTTCAGCCGCCGTGGCGCGCCGCCGGCCGGGAACAGCCGCCGACCACTGAACCCGAAGGCCGGCCCGACCACGAGGTGCAGCTCGTCGACGAGGTCCGCCGCGAGGAGGGATCGTGCAAGGGTGATGCTGCCGTGGACGCCGATGTCGCCGCCCGGTTGGCGCTTGAGATCGGGGATGAGCTCCTCGATCGGGCCCGTGACGGCCTCCGAGTTGTTCCATCCGCCTCCCAGCGGCGATGAGGTGACAACGAGCTTCTTCACCCCGTTGATGAAATCAGCGAAGGGCTGCTCGTCGGAATGCGGCCAGTAGCGCGACCACTCGTCGTACATGCCTCGACCGAGGAGCACCGCATCCTGGGTCTCGATCACGCGGCGCTCGTTCTCGATCATCGCTTCGTCGAATTCGGGCGCGCTGCCAGGTTGGCTGCCGCGGAAGTACGCCGTGGGATCGTCGACGTCGCCGTCGAGCGACATCAGCGTGTACAAGACGAGCTTCCGCACGCGGCACCTTGTACCTAGTGCGAAATGTTGGCCGGGCTCGACGGGAAATGTCGGCCGGACAGGCGGCAAAGTCGAGGGCTTCGTCGGCCCCTTGCTCGGTGTAGGCGATGCTGCGTGGCCGCCCGGTGCAGGCACTTCCGGTCAGCATTTCGTGTGACTGAGCACGAGCCAAGCCGCAACGGCGCAACCGTCACGCTCAGCGTCACCTTTCGGCCATCATTTCGATCAGGTCCTCGCTTTCGGCCATCATTTCCCGCGGTGCGAGCTCCACTGGCCACTATTGCACGGTGCTCGCGACTGGCACGCCCGACCCAGGGTCGCACACGCTCCCGGATGCAGCCAAGACGGCGCTTCGGGCAGGGTTTTCGCGCATAGCCGACGACTTGGGTCTCGCGCGGCTGTTCGGCGATGGAGAAAGCTGTCCCATCGAGCGTCGCAGTGCGCCGAGGTCAGCACTACCGGTCGTGACCACCCAGTCGAGCGTAGCGAGGATTACCTCGTCCACACGACCCTCATCGAAACGCTGGCCAGGAGTGAAATCATCGAAACTGTGGCCAATGTGGCCAAAGTTCATGAAACGTCACACTTTTTCTGGGAATCGGAAAGCAGGTGGTGGAGATGGGGGAGAGTCGAACTCCCCGTCCAGGACCCTTCGACAGCATCCACTACGAGCGTGTCCGATCGTTTTCGTCAACCCCGAGGCCGAAGATCGGCACCCTGCCCTGGGGTCCAGTCACGTGTCCCTAGATCGGGCTTGACTCCGGACTACGCGACGCTCATCCGGGCTGCAATCCCGCTGAATGACGCTTCCGCGGCCCGCGGGATGGGGGCCGTTTCCACGCTCACCTTACCGCCTAAGCGGCGAGGGCGAGAGTCGACTGCTTGTTGGCAGGTACTTCGTTTTGCCGCCGGTTTAACGAGGCCTGGCGACAACCTCGGCTCGCGTCCACTGACAACCAGACCCTGTCGAGACCACGCATCCCCACAGGATCGAACGGCTGTTCGCGTTCGTGCGTACAGTCTACCCCATGCCGTCCAGCCGCCCGCTCGACACGATCCCGCCGGAAGCCCTCATGGCCGACTTCCCACCGCCCCACCGGGCGCTCGCCCAGCGCCTCCGCGAGCTCGTCACGGATGCGGTGCCGGAGGCGATCGAGCGGGTCCGGCCGGGCTGGCGGCTCATCGGCTACGACCTCCCGGCCAGGCGCCGCGGCGTCTTCTTCGCCTGGATCTGGCCTGAGCCCGAGCACGTCCACCTGGGCTTCCCGAGGGGCATCGACATGGAGGATCCGGCAGGCGCCATGCGTGGCGACGGGATCACCAAGCTCGCGCGCTGGCTCACCTACTCGCCGGGCGACGCGATCGACGAGGCCCTCGCGACCTCGCTGGTCGTCGAGGCGGCGCGCGTGGCAATGTTGCCGAGGTTCGGCCGCTAGCTTCCTCCGCGAGGTCCGGGGCAGTCAGTCGCGCTTCGTCTCGCGATCGGCGCGATCGGCGCGATCGGCGCGATCGGCGCGATCGGCGCGATCGGCGCGATCGTCCTTGCGCTCTGGTGCCCGCTGGGCGGCCGCATGGGCGGTGGCGAAGGCCCGGCTCTCGTCCCCGCCATATTCGTCATAGGCGTTGTTGAACGCCTCGAGGAAGGCGTGCTTCTGGTGGATCGAGTACTGGTCGACCTGCTCCTTCGGCAGGTCGGACAGGGTCCGGTATGG
>JAICVI010000227.1 GCA_025935415.1 Chloroflexota bacterium | reverse complement strand
GAGATCGTCGTCTCGCAGCACGGCGCCGATGCCCACGCCTTCGATCCCCTGGCGCACCTCCTGGTCACGATGACCGCGATGGGTCGCGCGGCCCACCTCGTCGACCAGCTGGCGCACCGCCACGCCGGGGGCCGATGGCTCGCGACCGGCGGCGGTGGCTACGACGTCTACCGCGTCGTGCCGCGGATGTGGGCGCACGTCTGGCTCGCCCAGTCCCACGCCACGGTGCTCGGCGACCTCGCAACGGCGTGGCGCGAGCGCTGGGCCGCGGACGCGGAGCGATACGGCCAGTCGCCGATCCCGACGTCCCTGGACGATGCCGAGAACGCGGGCCTGCCACACGGGGGCGCGCAGGACCATGCTGACGGACGCGCTGCGGACATCGCGCGGCAGTCCACCGAGCTTGCGCTCGGGGCGCTCCGGAGTCGCCGGGCAAGATAGGCGCCGCGGCGCGTCCCGCCTCGGTGCTCCATGGTCGAACATCTGTGCGAAATCGTGCGGCGGGAGTAGAATCTCCGGCCCCGTGACGACGACCACCGCCGCCGATCCGCTCGCGCCTTTCTCGCCTGCCGTGCGGGCATGGTTCGAGTCGGCGTTCGAGGCGCCCACCGCCGCGCAGGAGGGCGGCTGGGCCTCCATCTCGACCGGGCGCCACACGCTGATCCATGCGCCGACGGGGAGTGGCAAGACCCTCGCGGCGTTCCTGTGGTGCCTCGACCGCCTGGCGCGCGACCCATCCCCGCCGCCGTCGAACGCCACCCCCGGCAGCGTCCGCGTGCTGTACGTCTCGCCGCTGAAGGCGCTGACCTACGACGTCGAGCGGAATCTCCGGGCCCCGCTCCACGGCATCGCGCTGGCGGCCCAGCGGCTCGGCGAGCCGGAGCCGCGGATCACGATCGCGGGACGCACCGGCGACACGCCGCAGGACCAGCGTCGCGAGCTCGCAAAGCACCCGCCGGACATCCTGGTCACGACGCCCGAGAGCCTGTACCTGATGCTCACCTCGGCGGCGAGGGATGCGCTCCGGGGCGTCGAGACGGTGATCGTCGACGAGGTCCACGCCATCGCCGGAACGAAGCGCGGCGCCCACCTGGCGCTCTCGCTGGAGCGGCTGGAGCGGCTCCGCGCCGCCGACGCGCCGCCGCTCCAGCGCATCGGGCTGTCGGCGACCCAGCGCCCCCTCGAGACGATCGCGCGGTTCCTCGGCGGGATCGGCCCGGGTCGCGAGGTCGAGATCGTCGACGCCGGTAGCCGCAAGGCCCTGGAGCTCGAGGTGGTCGTCCCGGTCGAGGACATGGCCCGCCTCGGCGAGGTCCTCCCGCCCGACGAGCAGCCCGGTGGCTCGGTGGCCGGCTACGGGCGCGGCGACATGCGCACCAGCATCTGGCCGGCGATCCACCCGAGGCTTCTGGAGCTGATCAAGGCCCACCGCTCGACCATCGTCTTCACGAACTCGCGGCGGCTCGCGGAGCGCCTGGCGCAGCGGCTGAACGAGCTCGCGGGGGAGGAGCTGGTCCTGGCCCACCACGGCTCGATCGCGCGGGAGCAGCGGCTCCGTATCGAGGAGGACCTCAAGGCCGGCCGCATTCCCGGCCTCGTTGCGACATCGTCCCTGGAGCTCGGCATCGACATGGGCGCCGTCGACCTCGTCGTGCTGGTCGAGTCGCCCACCAGCGTCGCCTCCGGGTTGCAGCGCGTGGGCCGCGCCGGCCACCAGGTCGGCGAGCCGTCGAAGGGCATCGTCTTCCCGAAGTTCCGGGGCGACCTGCTCGAGTCCGCGGTCGTCGTCAAGCGCATGCACGATGGCGCCATCGAGACGACGGTCATGCCCCGCAACCCGCTCGACGTCCTCGCCCAGCAGCTCGTCGCGATGACGGTCATGGACCGCTGGACGGTCGCGGAGCTGCTGGAGCTCGTGACGCGTGCGGCGCCGTTCGAGACGCTGTCGCGCGAGGCGCTCGAGGCCGTCCTGGGGATGCTCGCGGGCGCGTACCCGTCCGACGAGTTCGCCGAGCTGAAGGCACGGCTCACCTGGGACCGGGTCACGGATGTGGTCGAGGGCCGGCGCGACGCCCGCGTGGTTGCGGTCACCAGCGGCGGGACGATCCCGGATCGCGGCCTCTTCGGCGTCTTCCTGGCCGGCGAGGCGGGAACACCCGGTCGTCGCGTGGGCGAGCTCGACGAGGAGATGGTCTACGAGCTCCGGGCCGGGATGCACGGCGACGTGGTGGTGCTCGGCGCCAGCAGCTGGCGCGTGCTCGACATCACGCCCGATCGGGTCATCGTCGAGCCGGCACCTGGGGTGCCCGGCAAGCTGCCGTTCTGGAAGGGCGATTCGATCGGGCGGCCGGTGGAGCTGGGGCGGGCGATCGGCGAGTTTCTGCGCGAAGCCGAGTGCGACCTCGCGCGTGGGGATCGCGGCCATCGTTCCCTGACTGTCCGGCTCCGGGAGCAGCACGACCTCGACGAGCTGGCCGCGACCAACCTCGTCGCGTACCTGGACGAGGAGCGCGAGGTGGCGGGTGCGCTGCCCACGGACCGCCGCCTGGTGGTCCAGCGGTTCCGCGACGAGCTCGGCGACTGGCGGCTCGTGATCCTGTCGCCGTATGGCGGACGCGTCCACGCCCCGTTGACCCTCGCAATCGAGTCGCGGCTGCGGGAGCGGCTCGGCATCGAGGCGCAGACGATCTGGTCGGACGACGGAATCGCCGTGCGGTTGCCGGAGGGCGAGGGCGACGGCGACGCGCGGCGGCTGGCGGAGATCGAGGCGCTGCTGTTCCCCTCCGCGGAGGAGGTCGAGGACCTCGTCGTGGAGGCGGTTGGCGGCTCGGCCCTGTTCGCGTCGCGCTTCCGCGAGAACGCCGGGCGGGCGCTGCTCCTGCCCCGCCGCCGTCCCGGCGCTCGGACCCCGCTGTGGCAGCAGCGCCAGCGGGCGGCGGACCTGCTCCAGGTTGCCTCGCGGTATGGCTCATTTCCGATCCTCGTCGAGACGTACCGCGAAGTCCTGTCCGATATCTTCGACCTGCCGGCCCTGCGGGAGGTCCTCGGCGGGATCGCCCGGCGCGAGATCGCGATCCACTCCGTCGAGACGCCGAAGGCGAGCCCGTTC
>JAICVI010000234.1 GCA_025935415.1 Chloroflexota bacterium | reverse complement strand
GCGGTCCCGAAGGCCGCGAACCAGCTGGTCAGCTCCTCGTCGCGAACGGGGCGGATCGTGGGTGGCATGGCCGCGAACGATAGCGGCTCTTCCCTGCGTATACGGTGGACGTGTGGGGTTGCGCTCATCCTGAAAGCGTGTAATCTGGTAATTACAGTAACGACCGGTGCGATGCAGGAGTGGAAGACGATGGCAGAGATGACGTTGGATGAGCTGCGCGGC
The DNA here is from genome assembly GCA_025935415.1 of Chloroflexota bacterium. Lineage (GTDB taxonomy): Bacteria > Chloroflexota > Limnocylindria > Limnocylindrales > CSP1-4 > UBA5189. The sequence continues at coordinate 2,625 of JAICVI010000234.1, read as the reverse complement.
TGGTTCGCCGGCCGGATCCCCGACGACTGGTTCACCGGCGCGCCAGAGGTGACCGTCGACCGCGAGGAGATCCTCGTCGTCGGCGACATCCCCGAGGTCAAGGCGGCGAAGGGGGCAGGGGAGGCCGAGGCGGCCGCGGCGCGCGAGTCGCGGGTCGACGCGTTCCGGGAGGACACCCGCGAGCAGCGGATGGCCATCGCGGATGACGCCCAGCGCCGATTCCGGCGAATCGTCTCGTGGGGCGCGCGGGTTGGGGGCGAGACGCACCTCTTCACGACCGCCGCGGTGCCGGTGATGACCAGGCTCCGGATGCGTGAGCGCGGCGTGCTGGACACCCTCGTCGACGCCGGTGTCGCCCGAAGCCGCTCTGAGGCCCTCGCCTGGTGCGTCCGCCTCGTCGGCGACAACGAGAGCGCCTGGATCGAGACGCTTCGCGGCGCCCTCGGCGGCGTGAAGGAGGCTCGCAGCAAGGGTCCCAAGCCGGGCCGCCAGAACTAGCCAGCGCGACAGCGCTCGCTCGGCGAGCGCCACTTCGCTCGCTCGGGGATTCGGCGGCCGTCATGATGGCGCCGTGGGCGGCGCTGATCGACCGCGACCTCGACGCAAGGATTCGCGCACCCGGCCCGTAGGTGGGCCGTGATCGAGAGCACGCGTGACCGGGCCGCGGACCAGGCCTATCGGGACCACGCCACCGACGTCTACCGCGTCGCCTACGGGATCCTCCGGGATCCCGACGAGGCGCTCGACGCGACGCACGACACGTTCGCACGGGCGTGGGAGCGCTGGGACCAGTACGACAGCCAGCGGCCGCTCCGTGGCTGGTTGCACGGGATCGTGGTTCACCTCGCCCTCGACCAGCTCCGCCGCCGGCGCGTCCGAAGGCTCGCCCTCCCGCATCTCGGCGCTTCGCCGGTCGACGCGATCGGGATCGCCCAGGTGTCCGATCCGGCCGACGACGTAGCGCGCCGCGAGCTCGTCGATCGGGCGCTCGACGGGCTTCGGCCGCAGGCCCGGGCGACCCTCGTGCTGCGGCACTACTACGGCTACGACTACGCGCAGATCGGCTCGATGCTGGGGATGTCCAGCGGGACGGTCGGCTCGACCTTGACGCGGGCACACGCGGCGATCCGCGCACAGCTCGAAGCGGATGCGGCCGCCGGCCGTGCCCTCAGCGATCTCCACCGACCCTCGAACGCGCGGGGCCGCGGCTTCGCGCCGCGCCCCGACCCCTCCGATCCACCCGAGGTGCTGCCATGACCCGCGAGCCCATCGACGACGCGACCATCGAGCAGCTCGTCCGCGAGGTGGCCTCCGGTTGGTCCATGCCCGCGGTCCGGCTCGACGCGCCGTCGTGGCGCGACCGCATCCGGACCCCGCGCGCCCAACGCATCGCCGGCGCGCAGGCGTGGCTGGGCCGTTTCGGGCGCGCCGGGAGTGCCGCCGTGGCCCTGACGGTGGCCGGCGCGCTGGTCGCGGTGCTGATCACCCGCCCCTCGACGGGCCCGGGCAAGAGCACGGAGCCGACCGGTCGCGCGACGGGGCCCGCGCCATCGGGAGCGACGATCGCGACCCCGCTCCCGAAGAACTTCGTCCGTGGCGAGGTACCGGCGCCCGACCACGTCCTGCTGGCGCTCGAGGAAGGCGACTTCACACTGGTAGACCTCGCTTCAGGACGTGGTGGCGACGCCATGACCGGCGGGGCCTACGGCAGCGCCGTGCGGTCGCAGGCCGACGGCACGTACCTGTGCCTCTGCCTGAAGCTCGGCGACAACCAGGAAGGTCGGCCCACCCGCGCGGACATCAGCATCGAGCGTTATGCCGCGTCCGGCGAGCGCCTGTCCAGCGCCCCCGCGCTGCACCTCGTCGGCGATCCGGACCCGCGCGACGGCCTGCTGCCCGAACGCCCGCCACACGTCAACGTCGACCTGCGGTTCAGCGCCGACGGGCGCCTCGGGTTCATCGGCTGGAGCGTCCGCAAGCACCCGGTCTGGCACAACGGCATCACGGTGATCGACGTCGCGGACGGCAGCACGGTCGGAGAGCTGGACCTGCCCGACGACACGAGCGGCGATGCGACGACCCGTCGCGTCGTGACGGCACCGCGCCTCCTCGGCGGTGGCGCCGATGGCAACGTCGTGATCGCGCGGGAGTGGTACTCGTGGTCGCCCCCGACGTCCGAGGGCCTGAACTACCAGCAGGACACGGATGTCTTCGGCGCCACGCTTGCCGAAGGGCGACTGACGGACGCCGCTCCGCTCACGGGCGCCGCGGGCTGCGGGCAGCGCGTGATCCTGGCGGGCACCGGCAGCGCCGGCGCGTGGCTCGGCTGCCTTCGGACCTTCGCCAACCAGCTCGTCCTCCGGCGCCTGGATGCCGCGGGGAGCCCGCTCGGCGACTCGACCTTCACGGCGGCCGCTGGGATCGACGGTGACCCCTATGTCCTCAGCCCGGATGGCCATGCCCTTTTCGCCTGGAACCCGGTGACGGCAACGCTGGCCCGGATCGACCTGGTCACGGGCGAGTCGACCGAGGCCCACGGCCTCGTCGCCGCCCTGGATCGTGGGCCCCTGGCCGCCTTCGGAGCATGGCTTGCGCCAATCGCCGCGGCCAAGTCCTTCCTGTACG
>JAICVI010000219.1 GCA_025935415.1 Chloroflexota bacterium | reverse complement strand
GAAGGGCGGATCGCGTCGATCGCCGAGGGCGACCAGCGCCGATAGCGGCCCGATGGCGGCCCGATGGCGGCCCGGAAGGCTTTCTCAGGATCGAGCGCTCTGCCATCATCGACCGGCCGGCGGATGCACCGCCCTGCCGAGGGAGACGTCGTGATCGACCTGCTCGTCAAAGTGATCATCACCGCGATCGGCGTCTGGGTGGCCGTGCTGGTCGTCCCGCAGATGCACTTCCAAGCCGCGCACGACCTGCTCAAGCTCCAGGGCAGCTGGTGGCAGGTCGTGGTCGTCGCGCTGATCCTCGCCCTGATCAACGCCTACGTGAAGCCGATCCTCAAGGCGCTGTCCTTCCCGATCACGCTCATGACCGTCGGCCTGTTCGCGTTCGTGCTGAACGCGCTCCTGCTCCTGCTCGTCGCGTGGCTGGCGCAGCAAGTGAACATCGACTTCAAGATCGACAAATTTCCGCCCAGCTTCACGGCCGACGCCTTCATCGGCGCGCTGCTCGGCTCGATCGTGATCAGCGTCGTGTCGCTGGTCCTGAGCATGCTCGACCGGGGCCGCCGGATCGTCACCTAGGTCCGATGATGCGGCCGGACGTCCGGCCGTGAGCCGGGAGCTCGATCGACTGCCCGAGATCGCCGCCGCCCTCCGGGCCGCGGCGAGATTCGGCACGCCCGTCCAGGTCACCGACCAGGCGACGCTCGAAGCCTGCGCTGCGGCGGTTCGCAGCGCGTTTCCGGACCCATGGCTCCGGGCGTTCTCGGTCAAGGCCAACGACGTCGCGGCGGTCGTGGAGCGCGTCGCCTCCCTGGGATTCGATGCCAACGTCGTGTCGCGCGGCGAGTGGGCCGTCGCCTCGAAGGCTGGGCTGCCCAACGCGCGGATCACGTTCGAGGGCGTCGGCAAGACGGACGCCGACCTGGCTGCAGCCTGCGACGCCGCCGCACGCGGGGAGCCGCTCCGCTGGCTGGCCATCGAGTCGCTCGACGAGGCCGAGACGCTCGTGGATATCTCGGCGCCCCGGCTCGATGGCCGCGCGAGGCTGGACGTCCTCTTCCGTCTGAATCCGGAGGTCGCGCTGGAGACGCGCCACGAGCTCGCCGTCGGCGCCGGCACGTCGAAGTTCGGGATGACAGCCGACGAGCTTTCTGCCGCGGTCGGCGTGGTGAGCGCCGGCAAGGGGCTCGTGGCGCGCGGCATCCAGCTCCACGTCGGGTCGCAGCTGGGCGCGGTCGACGCCTGGCGAGACGCGGTTCGGCGCGGGCTCGCGCTGCTCGCGCTGGTCGGTGGCACGCGAGCGAGATTCGACACGCTCGATGTCGGTGGGGGCTTCCCGGTCCTGCCGCTCGGCGAGACCGGTCCGGATGCCGAGCGATTCGCGCGGGAGCTGCCGCCACTGCTCGAGGCGATCCCCGCCGATCGCCGGCCGAGGCGCCTCGCCATCGAGCCCGGGCGTGCCCTCGTGGCCCGTGCCGGATTCCTCGTCGCGCGGGTGCTCCACGTTCGTGACCGCGCCGGCCGCCAGCTCGTCATCGACGCCGGGATGACCGAGCTCATCCGCCCGGCGCTCTACGACGCGTGGCACGAGATCACGGCGCTGACATCGCTCGGGGTCGCGGTCGAGCCGCGGCCGCGCGGTCGGAGCGGTGGCTCGCCGATCGGCGAACCGGGTTTCGAACCGGCGCGCGTCGAGGGCCCGGTCTGCGAGTCGACGGACCACCTCGGCGATCACCTGCTCCCGCCGCTCCGGCGCGGCGATCTCGTGGCCATCCGCGACGCCGGCGCGTACTCCGCGTCGCTGGCCTCGACGTACAACGGCCGGCCTCGACCGGCGCAGGTGATCGTGGAGCGCGATGGCCGGCTCACGCTCGCCCGGCGCCGAGGCACGATCGCCGCGCTCGGCTAGGATTCGCAGCGATGGGTGCCGTCGACACGATGGAAGAGTTCTTCGAGAAGCTCAACGAGGGCGATCGCCAGGGCGCTGTCGCGCTCATGGACGAGCGCGTGGAGATGCGCATCCACGTGGGCGACAACGCGCGCACCCTGCGCGGGGTCGAGCAGGTCGGCGGCTGGTTCCTCCGCGCCGAGCAGGGCCTGAAGATGATCCCCGGCGGCGTCATGGACCTCGGGATCACGTACCAGGCCGATGTCCTCACCGTTCGACCGGGCGCTCCGAGCCAGCATCTCGACGCCTCGTTCCGCGTCGAAGCCGGAAAGATCACCTCGATCAACCTCGCCCCGAGGTAGGCTGCGGGCCCTCCGCAACGACGTCCCACGCCTCGACGTCCCGAAGCGCACGTCCCGCGCCAGTGGCGCCGCGCCGACGCGCCCGCCTTCCGTCGCCGCCTTACGTGGCGGCGGGACTCGCTGCGGGCAGCTCGGACGGGGTCTTCGCCGGGATGATCAGCTGATCGCCGATCGCAAGCTTGTTCGGGTCCGGCAGCGTCTCCGCGTTGGCCGCGATCAGGTCAGCGAGCGTCACCTTGAATCGCTTCGCGATCCCCGACAGGGTGTCGCCCGACTGGACGATGTAGACCTGATCGGTCGGCTTCGGAACGGGGGTCGGCGCGGGGGTCACGAGCGGGGTCGTCACCGGGACGGTCGGTCCGTTCGACTGCCCGGCCGATGGCTTCCCGAAGCCCAGCAGCCCCGGAAGCGCGAACAGGACGGCGGCCGCCAGCGCCAGCGCCACGATGGCGACGAGCAGCGGCGGGATCGAGAGCTCCGAGAGCCTGCGTGAGCGCAAGGTCGGGTAGGCCTCGAGCGGGCGGGCGCGTTCCCACTCCGGCGCCAGGTCATCGCGACGGCGGACGGGCCGGCCGCCACCACCCCCGCCACCAGCTCCCGGGACGGCGCGGGGCGCCTCGCCGCGGAGCGCGGCCATGCGCTCCGGATCGCGTTCGCGGTGCCGGCGCGCCGGTGGCTCCAGCGCAGGGTCCTCCTCGTCGTCATCTTCGTCCCAGGCCGTGCGGGAACCACCCGCGGCCATGGCTGGGCCGGTCGTCGGGACCGCGTACGGCGGCACTGCGCCCGCGGGGACATCCTCATCCTCGAAGGTCTCGTCGTCGGTCTCGCGAAGGACGGCCGGGTCGTGATCGGCCCCGGGGCCGGAGGCGAGCCGGTCGGCGAAGCTGCCCGAGAGGCCCCGCGCGGTGGCATCCGCAGGCCCGGCTCCGGCTGCCGCGGCTCCCCCAGCCGCTGCGGCCCCGCTGGCCCCAGCGCCGCTTGCTCCCGCCTCCCAGCCCTCGTCGGGTGGAGGCTCACCACGGGCGCTCCGTGACGACCACGGCGGGGGTTCGGCCCAGTTGCGCGGCGGGTTGCGCTGCGGGGGCATGGCCGCAGCTGCCACGGCG
>JAICVI010000098.1 GCA_025935415.1 Chloroflexota bacterium | reverse complement strand
TGGCTCTGGATGGTCATCGTCGGCCTCGGAATCGGGCCCTCGTTCGCGGTCTTCACGGCGCTCGTCCAGAACAGCGTCCAGCCGCGGGTGGTCGGTGTCGCGACCGCGAGCCTGACGTTCTTCCAGCAGATCGGCGGCACCATCGGCCTGACGATCGTCGGGACGATCCTCGCCGATTCACTGACGAAGAAGCTGCCCGAGCAGCTGAAGGCGAACGGCATGCCGCAGCAGATGATCGACGCGTTCAACCAGCAGGCGGCCTCGGGCGGGTCGAGCGCCCTCAATCTCACCGGCACCGGGGACCTCGGCGCGGAGATCCTGAAGAACGTGCCCGCCGAGCTCCAAGCCTTCGTCCAGCCGTTCATCCCCGTGATCGTGAAGTCGATCCACGAGGCGTTCGCCCTGGCGATCGCCTCGACCTTCTGGGTCGGCATCACCGCAGCGATCATCGCCGCGGTCTTCGTGCTGTTCGTCCGGGATCCGGAGCTCGCTGTCGGCCGGCCGGAGGGCGCGCCGCCGATGGGGTTCTGAGGCGCCGCCGGAGCTGGCCCGATTACGGCCAGGCGAGCGTCGCGCGATAGATCGAGGTCGTCTGGTTGCCGATCTCGAGGAAGTACTGGATCTCGCCGTCGGCGTAGCGGATCGCGCTGTCCCAGGAGCCGCCCTGGAGCGGGAAGTCCTTCTGCTCGATGTTCGGGCCCGGGACCTTCGTCCAGGCCAGGCCGTCCGTCGAGGTCGCCAGCGCGCGACGGTTGAGGTCGAGCGCGGTGTAGAGCATCACCAGGCCGCTCGGCGTGGACACGACGCGGGGCCGGTCGAGGGAGTGCAGCTCCCACGGCTCCGTCGCCGCCAGCAACGGCTCCGTGTGCTTGGTCCAGGTGACGCCGTCGTCCGAGAAGGCCACGCCGATCTTGCCCGTCCCGCGACCAGGCCCGCTGACACCGGCGTAGTACGCCGCCCAGCGATTGCCGATGCGCACCACGGACGGCCACTGGACGCCCGCGGCGTCGAACGCGCCGGCGGCCCCGGTGTCGATCACCGGCTTCGGATCGATCGCCCAGGGCCCCTCCGGTGAGGCCGCCGTCATGCGGTAGACCTTCCAGGGGTCCAGCGTCGAGACGGTCTCGAAGAGCAACGTCCACGTCCCATCGTCGGTGACGTAGCCGGTCGAGACATCGATCCCCGGGTCGGCCATCGGGAACAATCCGGAGGTCTGGCTGTCGAGGATGGCGGCCCTGGTGTCCAGCGCCCAGGTGATCCCGTCCGTGGATGTCAGGTGCGGGATCTTCATCCGGCCGGGCCAGGTGCTGAACGAGTTCGCGAAGAGGTGCAGCGTGCCGTCGACCTCGACCAGCGCACCGGGGTTGATGTAGAGATCCTTGGTCGTCGCGAGCGTCGTGTCGATGACGGCGTTCGACCCGAAGACGAACTTCCTGGTGACGGCCGGGGCGGGCGAGGCGCTGCCGCCGCTCGGGCTCCCAGGCGCGAGGCTTTCGTCCCCGGCGCGGGAGGCGCCCGGCGTCGCGGCGCCCGCCGCAGAAGCGGGTGGCGCCGTCGTCGGGGGGGTGGCCGTGCCGCAGGCCGAGAGGAGGATGGCGAGGGCCGTCAGCGCCGCAGCGGTCGCGGCTCGTCGAGATCGAAGCATCGGTGCCTCCGTCGTCGCAGGCTGGTGGACCTGGGCCGCAGGCTCGTTTCGTGGTGGAGAGCACCGGCAGGCAGAGCCGGTGACAGCGCGATTTCCGCGGGCATGCCCACGCTCGAACGTTGCGGTCCGGGCGCGGCGCCCGGGAGCCTATCCTCGGCGGGTGACCGCCTCGCGCCCCCAGCGCCTCCCCGTGCCCTTCGACGGGCCCGATCCCAGGACCGAGCGCCACGGGCTCGTCGGTGCGAGCCACGGCGGCGTGCCGTTGTCGACCGTCCACGTCCACTCGGCCCGGTCCGCACCCCGATGACCGCGCTGCGGGCGCTGCTCGACCGCACCCTGGAGCGGCTGGCGAGGGTCGGCGCCGATCCGTCGGATGACGACGAGGCCCGACTCCAGAAGGCGCTGCTCGTGCTCATCGCCGTGCTGATCCTGCCCGTGTCCTTCGTCTGGGCGGTGCTGTATGTCGCGTTCGGGTCGGTCTGGGGCTATACGGCCGTCGCCTATGCCGTGATCTCGATCGGGTCGATCCTGCTCTTCGCGCGGAATCACGACTTCGGGCTGCTCCTGGGCATCCAGCTCGTGGACATCCTCCTGGCACCGACCCTGTCGATGATCCCGATCGGCGGCATCGTCTCGGCCGGGGGCGTGGGCATCTGGGGGATCATGGCCCCGCTCGGAGCGCTGATCTTCAAGGGCGCTGGGGCCGGGGCCCGCTGGTTCGTGCTGTACGTCGCGATCTTCCTCGGCTCCGGCATTGCCGGCCTGCTGCTCGCCCCGGAGCGGACGCTGCCGGAGTGGTTCTCCAACCTCATGACCGTGCTCAACATCACGGTCGGCGGCTCGCTGATCTTCACCGTGCTGGCCCTCTTCGCCAAGCAGCGCGAGGAGGCGCTCGAGGAGGTGAAGGTCGAGCACGAGCGCGCGGAGAGCCTCCTTCTCAACATCCTGCCGGGCTCCATCGCGGAGCGGCTGAAGGGCAATCCCGGCACGATCGCCGACCAGTTCGCGGCGGCCTCGGTGCTGTTCGCCGACGTCGTCGACTTCACCCCGCGCTCGGAGAAGCTCGCGGCGGCCGAGGTCGTCGGCCTGCTCGATCGACTGTTCGGCCATTTCGACCTGCTCGCCGAGCGCTATGGCCTCGAGAAGATCAAGACGATCGGGGATTCGTACATGGTCGCCTCGGGCGTGCCGGCGCCGCGTGCGGACCACGCCCAGGCGCTGGCGAACCTGGCGCTCGACATGGTCGACGGCGTGCGCCCCGGGGGCGCGGTCGGGGACCTCGGGCTGGAGATGCGGATCGGGATCAACTCCGGGCCGGTCGTCGCGGGCGTGATCGGACGCAAGAAGTTCCTCTACGACCTCTGGGGCGACGCGGTCAACACGGCCAGCCGCATGGAATACCAGGGCACGCCGAACAGGATCCAGGTCACCCGCGCCACCTGCGAGCTCCTGCGCGAGGACTTCGAGCTGGAGCTGCGCGGCACCATCGAGGTCAAGGGCAAGGGCCAGATGGAGACCTGGTACCTGCTGGGCCGCCGCGACCCCGCTCCTGTGGAACCCTCGCGCAGCATGCAGCCGCAGGCGGTCTGACCCCGGCGATCACCGCCCGAGGGCGACAGATTCCAGTGGGACAAGCACTCGGCGGGTCTGGGATCCGCCCGAACGCCCGCCGGAGCACGGTTCGACCTCGCGCGGCACCACGGACTCCGCCAGATTCCAGCTCCCTGCGACATTTGGCGCGATGCGAGTGCGCATTCCTCGCCGAACGCCACGGGGGCTGGAATCTGGCGGCTTTGAGGCGTCGAGCTTGCACGGTGGCAGTCCACAACGGCCACCGGCCCGGCACTTGGTGCCGGGCCGGTGGGGGACGGAGGGAGAGGGACCGCGGGGGAGGGACCGCGGTCCCTCGGGGTTACGGCGCGAAGTGGCTCGGGAACTGCGCGATGAGGCCGTCGCTGAGCATGTCGGCCATCTGCAGGATCTCCGCGTGGACCTCGTCGTACGCGGCGATGTCGTCGGCGTAGCGACCCTCGAGGCGCGCGACGGCCTCCTTGAGGGTGAGATCGAGGTGGTCCTTCATCATCGCCTGCATGTCCGCGAGGGCCCACTGCTTCGGGTTCGCGTTCGAGAGGAAGGCCGCGATCTCGTCGGCGTTCGCGTACCACCTCGCCGAGGCATCCGCGACGGCGGAGCTGTCGCCGGCCTTGGCGGCGGCGACGAGATCCGCGGCGGTCAGGATGTGGTCCCGCAGCAGCGCGGTCAGCTGGTCGCCGGCGGCGTCGCCGTAGAACGGCTTGATGGCGTTGCCGATGTCCGTCTGGTTGGCGAGCAAGCGATCGACCGTCGGCCCGAGATCGGGAAGGTTCCCCGTCTCCGTGGCCGCGCTGACGATGAACAGGCGCGTCCAGGTGATGTGGTCCTCCCAGAGCTTGCGCATGGCGTCGTGGAAGGACTGTCGAGTGGTCGTCGCGCCGTGCGCGCCATGGGCGCTGTTGGCGTCGGCGACCGTGGGCGCGGCACCAAGACCGGCCGCGAGGGCCACGGCAATCGCCGTGATCGGAACGAGCGCGAGGGCGCCGAGTCGTCGGCGACGCATGGTTGGCTCCTTCACGGGGTGACCGTGACCGTCCCCTGCATGTTCTGCGGGTGGAGGCTGCACTGGTAGTGGAAGGTCCCGGCGGTCGCGAACGTGTAGGTCGTCTTCTCGCCGGGCCTCATGAGCATGGGATCGGTCGGCAGGCCGCCGTCCTTGAACTGGACCGAATGCGTGAAGTTGTCGTTGTTGGTCCAGGTGACCGTGGTGCCGGCCTTCACCGAGATCGAGGCGGGCTCGAACTTGTAGGAAGGCGGCAGGTTGACGGTCGATGTGGCGACCGGCTCGCCGGCGCCGGCGTTGCCGCCCGAGCCTGAGCCCGAGCACGCCACGAGGGTCATGGCAACGGCCAACGCCAGGCCGATGCCGACGAGCCGATCACGACGAAGCACGATCAGGCCCTCGCCGCCGCGTTCGACGGTCGGAGGATCGACTGGCTCGCGGCGACGAACACGAGGACGAAGGCACCCAGGTCGAGGACCTCGCTGATCGTGTGGGCGAACAGGAACGTGGTCCAGTCGAGGTGGTAGGTCATGTAGGAGACCTCGGCCACCGCGAACAGCGAGAACGCCCAGCCGAGCGTCGAGACGCCGGCCCCGAACGACCGCCACGCGAAGTACGCGCCGATGGCGAACAGGACGATGTGGATGACGAGGAACCCGAGCGGCGGGACCGCGTTGATGAAGTCACCGAAGGGCATGACGAGGGCTTCCTTCCTGCCGGACGGGCCGGCGCGTCGAACGAGTCCCGTCGGACACGATGCCGGCGAGGACGATGACCATGCCGACCAGCACGATGAGATGGGCGAAGTGCTCCTTGAGCGGGAACGCGCCGATGAGCTGGTCGTGGAACGAGTGGAGGACCGTGTGCACGGTCAAGTCGAGCCCGAGGCCGACGACGATCACGACCGCGCCGATCTTCGCGAGGCGCGGGACCGTCAGGCCGCCGGTCGCGGCCGCGATGAGCGATGAGCGCGAGCGAAGCAGGTTCATGGGCACCTCCGGGTCTGTATCGCTAGGCGCTGCTAGTTATAGGGCGCGGAACGGCTGCCGTCAACTCTTGTATTAGCCGGGACTTGGTTTAGACTCCGGGTGATGGACAGCGACACGCCGGCCGACACGGGGCGCCCCGCGACGCCCACCCGCGCGGAGCAGCTCGACCGCGTCGCCGCGCTCGCCGAGCCCGTGCGCCGCCGCCTCTACGAGGTGGTCGCCGCCGCGGGAGCGCCGGTCGATCGCGATACCGCCGCGGCGCAGGCGGGCGTCGGGCGGCCACTCGCCGCATTCCACCTCGATCGGCTGGTGGGCGCGGGCCTGCTCGACGTCGAGTTCCGGAGGCGCTCGGGGCGGACGGGGCCGGGTGCCGGCCGGCCCGCGAAGTTCTACCTCCGGCCGCGCGACCAGGACGTCTCGATCGACCTGCCGCCGCGGGGCTACGACGTGGCCGCGGAGATCCTCGCCACCGGGGTCGAGCGGGCTGCCAAGGCCAAGGCCGCCGTGCTCGCGGCGGCGCGGGAGCGAGGGCAGGCGATGGCCGCGACGCCGCAGGCGGCCGCCGGGCTGCTGCCGATGCTCGAGACCCAGGGTTACGAGCCCTTCCTCGCGGACGACGGCGTCGTCCGGCTCCGGAACTGCCCGTTCCACGCGCTCGTTGGCGAGCACCGCGAGCTCACCTGCGCGCTGAACCACGCGCTGCTGGACGGCGCGGCGAGCGCGGTGGAGGGGTCCGGCTACCGCGCCGTCTCCCAGCCCAGCGAGGGCCTGTGCTGCGTCGCGTTCGTGCCGGAGCCGGTCACCCCGAAGTAGGTTTTCGAGCGGGTCGGTGACCTCCAGACGCCGCGCGGAGCCCCGAATCGCGGTCCTATCCTCGGATCCGCCATGGCCCAGAGCAGCAAGGCCCAGTTCAAGCGCTGGCTGACGGCGCCGCCGCGCGCCCACGGCGTGATCCTCAAGGACCGCACCGTCAGCAACCTCGAGCTGTTCTACGACCTTGCGTACGTGGCCGTCATCGCCCAGGCCTCGCACCGGCTCGCTGGGCACGTCTCGCTGCAGGGCTTCGCCGAGTTCGCGGTGATCTTCGGGATGCTCTGGTTCGCGTGGTTCAACGGCTCGCTGTACGTGGAGCTGCACGGCCGCGAGGACGGCCGCACGCGGCTGCTCGTCTTCCTCCAGATGGGGTTCCTCGCGCTCCTCGCGGTGTTCACGGGCGACGCGGCCGGCTCGACGGGCCAGCCCTTCGCCATCGTCTACGCGGGCTTCCTCGCGCTGATGGGCTGGGCCTGGTACGCCATCCGGGAGCTGGACCGCGTCGAGCGGCCCGAGTTCCTCCGGATCACGGCGGTGTACGTCGGTGGGATGTTCGTCTCGGCGCTCGTGGTCGGTGCGACGGCCGCGCTGCCGGACGAGTGGCGACTCCCGATCTGGGCGCTGTTCCTCACCGGCTGGGTCGCCTTCGTCCTCTTCGGCTCGCGCAACAACGCCCGCGAGACCGAGGGCATCGTCCCGACCGATTCCCTCGTGGAGCGGTTCGGGCTGTTCACGATCATCGTCCTCGGCGAGGTGGTGCTCGCGGTCGTGACCGGGCTCTCGGCCGCCGGCACGGACGCCCTGACGATCGTCACCGGCTCGCTGGCGATGATCATCGGCTTCGGGTTCTGGTGGATCTACTTCGACCTCGTCGGTCGGCGGCTGCCGCGCGACGGCGGCACGGTCTGGACGTGGATGCTCAGCCACCTTCCGATCCAGGGGGCGATCGTCGCCGTCGGTGCCGGGATCGTGAACCTCATCGAGCACGCCCACGAGGCGACGACGCCGCCCGGGACGGCGCTGCTCCTGGGTGGCTCGACCGCGATCGGGCTCGTGGCGCTGATCGTCACGGAACGCTCGCTCGAGGACGCCCGGCGACTCGAGCTCGTGTACCGGCCCCTGGGCTCCGTGCTCGCGGTGGGCGCCGCGATCGCGCTGCTCGCGGGCTGGCTCGCGCCGGCGCCCTGGGTGCTGGCGCTCCTGCTCGTGGCGATCCTCACCGCGCTGTGGTTCTTCGTGGTGGCCCGGATGATCCGCGCCGGGGTCTGGGGCGAGGCGATCACCGAGCCTGCCTAGGGTTCCTCGCGATCGCGGCGCGAACGCATCGCGTCGCGATCGCTGGTACGGTCCATCGATGCCTGAACACGTGACTCCGGAGCAGTTCCACGCCGCCGAAGGCACCGCCGACTGGCGGGTCCTGAGCGAGGGCGCGACGGGCTATTTCCGCACCGGCTCGATCGCCGCGGGAGCGCGATTCGCCGCGGCCATCGCGGAGCTGTCCGGGATCGACGCGCCCGGTCGCCAGGTCGATCTCCGGCCGCATGGCGTCACCGTGCGTCTCCTGCATCGAAGCGCCGAGTACTTCGGCATCACCACCGATGAGCTCGAGCTCGCGCGAGCCGTCTCCGGGATCGCGGCGGACCAGGGCCTCCGCGCCGATCCGTCGCTGGTGCAGACGATGCTCATCATCCCGGGCGCGGTCGACAACGCCGGGATCTTCCCGTTCTGGCGCGCCCTCCTCGGCTACGTGCCACGGCCGGACAGCCCGGAGGAGGACCTCGTGGACGCCCTGGAGCTCAACCCGAGCTTCTGGTTCGAGGGCATGGAACAGCCGCGTCCCGACGGCGGTGGCGCCATCCACATCGCCGTGTGGCTCCCTCCGGAGATCGCCCGAGCCCGCGTCGACGCAGCCCTGGCTGCCGGTGGCCGCCTCGTTCGCGACGACATGGCGCCGATGTGGTGGACCCTCGCGGATCCCGCCGGCAACGAGGCCGACATCGCCACGACAACGGGCCGGGGGTAGCAACCAGGTAGTGCTCGCGCCGCGAGCTACGTGGTCGTGATCGACGAGCCCAGGGAGAGTGCGGCGAGGCGCTCGGGGTCGCCGAGGACGTCGATCTCGATGATGCGGTCCCCGCGGAAGGCGAAGGCGAGAACGGCGTAGGGTCGGTCGTGGCTGTAGACCACGAATCCCGGGGCGCCGTTGACCGTCGCGCGCCGGGCGCCGCCGGCGAGATGCCGGAACGCCAGGGCGCCCCGGGCCGCGTCTGCCGGGCCGTGGAACTCGGTCGGGACGCGGCCGTTCCCGAACGCGCCCAGCGTGCCAAAGTCCGCGCGGACGACGACCTCCGGATCGAGGATCCGGACGAGCGCCTCGAAGTCGCCGCCCCGGGCCGCCGCGAGGAAGGCATCGATGAGCTGGCGCTGGCGACGGGCGGAGACCGGCCGCCCGGGCGATCCGCCACGGACCCGACGCCGGGCGCGGCTGGCCAGCTGGCGCGTCGCGGTGGGCGTGCGCTCGACGATCGGCGCGATCTCGTCGAACGGCAGGCCGAAGGTGTCGTGGAGGACGAACGCCAGCCGCTCGGCAGGCGAGAGCTGCTCGAGCACGACGAGCATCGCCAGGCCGATCGAGTCGGCCAGCACCGCCTGCGCCTCGGGATCCGGGCCGCCCTCGAGCTCCACGATCGGATCCGGCAGGCGGCTGCCGATCGCCTCCTCGTGCCGGGCCCGGCTCGATTTCAGGCGGTCCAGCGAGAGCCGCGCGACGACCGTCGTCAGCCACGCGCCGACGTTGTCGATCGCGGTCGCGTCCGTTCGGCTGAGACGCAGCCAGGCGTCCTGGACCGCGTCCTCGGCCTCCGCGGTCGAGCCGAGCATGCGGTAGGCGACGGCCCGGAGCCGGGGCCGCTCCGCCTCGAAGCGCTGCGCGAGCCAGTCTCG
>JAICVI010000083.1 GCA_025935415.1 Chloroflexota bacterium | reverse complement strand
TCGCCGGTGGCGCGAAAGGGTGCAGTCGGACGGGGCGCATGGGCAGCCGCGATGATATGCGGATGCCCGGGCCAGAGATCCTCCTTCCGTCGACCCTGCTCGTCGTCGTGCTCGGACTGCTCGCCTCGCTCGGCTGGGGCGTCGGCGACTTCGGGGGCGGGCTGCTGAGCCGTCGGGCGCCGGTCCTCGGCGTCCTGTTCACGAGCCAGGTCGCGAGCCTGACCGTGGCGATCCCGCTCCTGCTGCTCACCAGGGAAGCCTCGATGCGGCCGGAGGACTTCGCGCTCTCGGCGCTCGCGGGCGCGCTCGGGGGCTCCGGCCTGGCCCTGCTCTACCGCGGCCTGAGCGTTGGGCGGATGACCGTGGTGATGCCGATCGCGGCGATTCTCACCGCGGTGCTGCCGGTCGGCTTCGGCATCCTGACCGAGGGCCCGCCGCCGTCACTTGCGATCCTCGGGATCGTCGCCGCCGGCACCGGCGTGGTGCTCGTCTCGTTCTCGCCCGTGCCCGCCGACGGGCGGCCGAGCGGGCTCTGGTACGGCATCGTCACCGGCCTCCTGTTCGGCATGTTCCCGATCGTCATGAACGGCATCTCGGACGACGTGCTGGTGAGCCCCGTCGTGGCCGTCCGGATCGCGTCGATCGTCACCGTCGGCCTGCTGATCCTGCTGCGGCGGCAGCCGTGGCGCGTGCCGCGCGGCATGTGGCCGGCGATGCTCGGGATCGGGCTCTCCGACATGCTCGCGACCGCCGCCTATCTGGGCGCGCTCAACGCCGGGCCGCTGGCGATCGCGGCGATCCTGACGTCGCTCTCCAACGTCGTGACCGTGATCCTGGCCGCGATCGTCCTGCGGGAGCGGGTGACGCTCGTGCATGCGGTCGGGATCGTGATCGCCGGGCTCGCGGTGGTCCTCATCGCCGCGTCCTGAGGTTTCAGAAACGCGCTTCGACCCCCGATCGGTCGATCACCAGCGCGTCGACGTCGGCCGCGCTACGAAGGACGTGGATCGAGGCGAAGCCCTCGCCGTCCAGCCCGCGCCGGAGCGACCGCTCGAGATCGTCGAGCTGCCGCCTGACGGCGGCCTCCGGGACGATCCGGCCCGGTCGCGTGGCGTTCCGCGCGAGGACGAGCGTCGGCGGCAGGTGGAGCACGATCGCCACCGCCGGCATGCCCGCCGAGCTCGCTCGTCGAACGAGCCCGCGCCGCGCGTAGGCCGTCACGTTGGTGGCGTCGACGACGGTCGTCCGGCGCGCGGCGAGGCGCTTGCCGAGCTCGCGGTGGAGGATCGAGAAGGCGACTCGGGTGACTCGCTGGTCGGCCTCATCTTCGCCGACGACCGCCCGGAAGGCGTCCGACGAGAGCACCTCGGCCGCGGCGAACAGCCGCGCGGCGAGGGTCGACTTGCCCGCGCCGGCGGCGCCGACGAAGACGACGAGCGCGGGCTCCGGGATGGCGACTCGCACACCGTCAGGGTCGCATGAGGCGCCCGTGCGGCGGAGGTCAGGCGGGCTGGCGCCGTGCCTCCCAGCCGCCGCCGTCCCTGGCCCGGACCTCGTACGCGGGTTGGTGGTAGACGGATGGTCCCTGGATCACGTCGCCGTTCGTCATCCGGTAGCGCGAATAGTGCCAGGGGCACTCGATCGCGCCGTCGACGAGCTTGCCCTCGTTGAGCGGGCCACCCGCGTGGGCGCAGACGTCGTGCAGCGCGAGGATCTGGGCGCCCTGTCGCACGAGCACCAGCTGGTTGATCCCGAGCTTGGCCTTGATCGGGCGGCCCTCGGGGATCTGGCCGGTGGCATCGAGCTCTGCGGGCTCGAGGACGAGCCACTTGGTGCCGGCGCCGCGGAACGCATGCCGGTCGACCATGTTCCCGAGCGCGTAGACCACGTCGCCGCCGACGAACGCACCGGCGGCGAGGATCAGGAACGCGATGAGCGAAACGATGAACGCCCCGGCGCTCTCCGTGGCGCCTGACGGCCCCAGCCGCAGGACGAGCGACACGATGTACGCGAGCAGCGCCACGATCATGAGAGTCGAGTGGAGGGTCGCTCGCTCCCGGGCCCGGCCGTCGGTGTCCGAGTAGTCGGCGAACCCGGCCAGGGCCGCGCCGAGCATCGCCAGGATCCCGATCCCGAGGGCCCACGCCGCGGCATCGGCCAGGTGCAGCAGGTCGAAGACGATGACCAGGAACAGGATCCCGATCGGCGCGTCCGTCAGCACCGCGTGGAGCGGGTGGCCGAGCCAGCGACCGTTGAGCAGGTCCCTGATCGCCGGGATCCTGTGGAAGAACCAGTGCAGGAACCGGTGGACCAGGTCGCCGAGCGGCCGCGTCCAGGCCCCCTGGGCGTCCATCAAGCGAGTCAAGGCGTGAGCAAGCACGAGCGACCTCCTTCCGCGGCGAATCTACGACCCCGCGGTCGAGGATGGATCAACCAAGGTGGTCGTGTCTCCACCAGCGACGTGACAGCGAGTGCGAACCGTGCTCGCGGGGCGTCCGGACCCGCCGAGGCGAGCGTGCGGCCGGATCAGGCCGGGAGATCGCGCTCCGCGGGCCCCACGTACCGAGCGTCGGGGCGGATCAGCCGGTTGTCGGCGGCCTGCTCGATGACGTGGGCCGTCCAGCCGGCGTGCCGGGCGAGCGCGAACGTCGCCGGGAAGAGGTCCGGGGTGAGGCCCACGCCCATCAGGACCGGCGCGGCGTAGAACTCGACGTTGGTCTTGAGGGCCCGCTCGGGGTGGCGCTCGGCGAGCACCCGGAGCGCGACGTCCTCGACGGCCGTGGCGAGGGCCAGCCACTCGGGCGGGTGCTCCATCGACTCCGCGACCTTGCGAAGAGCGGCGGCGCGCGGGTCGTAGGCGCGGTAGACGCGGTGCCCGAAGCCCATCAGCCGCTCGCCCTTGTCGAGCGTGTCCTTCACCCACTGCTCCGCGCGCTCGACGGAGCCGACCTGGTGGATCTGCTCCACGACCTCCGACGGCGCGCCGCCGTGGAGCGGTCCCTTCAGGCAGCCGATCGCGCCCGAGACGGCGGACGCGAGGTCGCTCCGTGTCGAGACGATGACCCGTGCCGTGAACGTCGAGGCGTTCAGCCCATGCTCGGCGCCGACGATGAAGTAGGCATCGAGCGCTCTCGCCGTGCCCGCGTCGGGCTTCTCGCCGGTGAGCTGGTAGAGGAAGCCCGGGACGAGGTCCAGGCTCGGATCAGGGTCGATCGGCTCCTTGCCGCTGCGGAGTCGCGCGAACGCCGCCAGCGCCGAGGGCGAGAAGGCCGTGAGCCCGCGTGCCTGCTCCGGCGTGGGCGGGTAGGTGAGCAGCTCGGTCGCGCCCCACGCGGAGACGGCCGTCCGAAGGGCATCCATGGGCTTGGCGTTGGAGGGCAGGGCCCGCAGCGCCGTCATCACCGCGTCCGGAACGGGCGCCGTCGGGAGGCGGTGGTTCGGGTCCCAATCGCCCGTCCAGAGGAGATTCGCGACCGCCGGGTACGTGCCGTGCTCGACGAGGTCGCCGATGCGATAGCCCCGGTAGAGGAGCTGGCCGCGCTCGCCCTCGACCTTGCCGAGGGCCGTCTCCGCGGCCACGACGCCTTCGAGGCCGGGAGAGTAGGGGCGTGCGTCAGTCATGCCCGAAATGGTAGCCGCGGGGCACCGAACGGGCCGCGGCCAGGGTCTGGCGCGGAAGCCCGCCGGGGCCCCCGGCGGGAGCTTGGCGGGCGACCGGTGGGGCGCCCGGCGGCGCTAGAGGGTCCCCTTGTCGTCGAGGGCGCGGATGCGCGCCGCCAGGTTGTCGAGGATGCACTGCCGCAGCTCCGCCGAATCCGCGAGGAGCGTGTGGAACTCGCGATGCCCGAGCACGAACGCGGTGGTGGGCTCGAGCGTCGTCACGGTGGCGAGGCGCGGCCCCTCCGACAGGAGCGACATCTCGCCCACTGCCTGTCCGGCGCCAAGCGTCGCGATCTCGGCACCATTCCGCTCGACCCGGACGGACCCGGACGCGATGACATACATCTCGCCGCCCTGGTCGCCCTGGCGCATCAGGGTCCTTCCGGCCGGCACGTCGACGGTGTCGGCCATGCGGCCGACGGCCTCGAGGTCCCTGCCGCGCATCGAGGAGAAGAGCGGCACCGATCTGAGCATCTCGAGCTTGCCGTCAGCTGCCGCCATCGATGGCCTCCTCCAGGTGCGGGTGCGGGTTCCGGCCGGATTGTGTCGTCCCGTCCGACGCCGATGGCAGGGTCTCGCCGCGCTCGAGGCGCTGGATCGCCTGGAGCACCGCTTCGCTGGTCTCGCCGACGTGCTCGTGGCCCTTGCCGTCCTTGCCGCCGGCGCCGAGGAACTCCGTCGCCGCGATCGCGCCGACGCCACCGAGGATCGCGAGCCCGATGGGACCGCCCGCCGCGGCGGCCACGATGATCCCGGACGCGACCCCCTGGCTCGGGCTCGGTCCGCGCAGGTGCAGCGGGCGGCCGTCGAGGTCCTTGAGCGCGGGGTCCACGGCGGTCAGGCCCGGGATGACGAGGTCGCCGATCGATTCGCGCTGGGCGAGGGCGGCTCCGCAGGTTGCGCACCGAGTGGCGCCGGAAGCGGCCGGCGTGGCGCACCACGGGCAGGCGTCCTCCGCGCGCGGGGCCTGCAAGTCCTGAGAAGCCTCCGAGCCCTGCGAAGCCTGGGCGCCATCCGAGCCCCACGGGTCCGGTGCGTGCTGGGCGGCGGCTCCCTCACCGTCGGACCAGCGCGGCATGTCGCCCCAGGGATCCTGTCGAGCCTCGCTCACGCCACGGAGTCTACGAGCGCCTGCAAGCCGCCCGATCAGGCCTCCAGGGGAACGTCGAGGAAGCCCTCGACAGCCCGGACGAACTCGGTCGCGTGGGTATGGTGGGCGGCGTGGGCGGCGCCCGCGATGGTGACGACGCGGGCGTCACGGAGACGCGTTGCGAGCTCATCCGTGCCGATCCTGAAGGGCGACCGGCTGATCGACCCGAGCACGAGCAGCACCGGCACCGCCACCCCACCGAGAGCCTCGAGCGACGCCGCCGGCCCGGACTCCGCTTCGACTTCGCGCAGGATCGTCGGCGCCGCCGCGACGCGCGTCGGCCAGACGGGATCGGCGCGATAGGCGTCGAGGGCCGCCTCGGACATTCCGACGATGCCCGCGAGGAACGTCGCGAGCGCCGCCTCGTTGTCGCCGCGGTCGAGCGCCCCGCGCACCGCGTCGACCATGCCGGGCGGTCGATAGGTCATGCCGGCAGGAACAGGCGCGCCTTCGTAGACGACCAGCCGCCGGATGGTTGCCGTCAGCAGGCTCGCGCCGAGCCCGACCCGCCCACCGTAGGAGTGGCCGACCACGTCGACCGGGGCGCCGGTGGCCTTCCCGATCGCGTCCGCGGCGGCCGCGACATCCTCGTATTCCCGTTCGATGGCGTAGTCGGGTCCGTCCCCCGAGGCACCCCGGCCGCGGCGGTCGATCGCCAGGACCCGGCGCGTCTGGGCGAGCACGGGCCCGACATTCCGCCAGGTCGTGTGGTCCGCCGTCGCGCCGTGGACGAGGAGGAGGGATGGGCGGACCTCGCCCTCGGCCTCCGCGGCGCCCGGCGACCGCGCCGGCGCGACCTCGTACATGGCCAGTCGCGTGCCGTCGCGTGACACCGCCTCGAGCGCGGGCCCGTCGCCGAAGGGACCGTCGAGCATCGCCGATCGGCCGTTCAGCGGGGCAGCTGCGCGGCCGCTGCCCGATCGATGAACCAGATCGCGCCGGGTCGTGTCGCGAGCTGGGCCGGCCAGCGGTGGACGTCGCGCTCCGCGCCGAACACGGCGGCGAGAATCGCCGCCTTGCCCTCGCCGTGCGCCACCGGCATGGCGAGCCGGGCGGCCCCGACGACCCCCGGGTTCAGGCTGACCCGCGCGACGTGCGGCTGGACATGGGAGGGGGCGGCCACGGCCGATGCCCAGGCCTTCGATTCGAACAGCGGCGACCCCGGGAAGACCGAGAGCAGGTGGCCATCCGGCCCGATCCCCAGGAAGAGCACGTCGAAGATCGGGAAGCCGTCGTCGCTGACCTCGAGGCCGGCCCCGCGCAGCTCGGCGTCGTACTCCTGCGCGACCCAATCCGGACCCACGGCGCGAGCGATCGCGTCGGACATGCGCGGCGCATGGATGTTGGCCGGCGGGATGTACACGCCCGGGTCGTACTCCGTCTCGACCAGGGCCGCGTCCGAGCCTGTGCCGGAGAGCCCGGCGCGTGCCGTCGCCGAGATCAGGACCTGGTCGAGTGGCAGGACGTTCGACAGGGGATGGTCACGGGGCACGAAGCGATCGTCGCCCCACCAGACGTGCACGTCCTCCCACGGCACCGCGTGCCGGAGCGGGTCGGTGGCGAGGTCCTTATAGATCGCGACGGGCGTCGAGCCGCCGGTCGTCGCCCAATCCGCCCGCCCGCGCGCGTCGATCGCCCGGTGGAGCGCGGTGGCAATCTCCTCCGCCGCGGCCCTGGAGGTCGCTTCGGGATCGTCGAAGACCCGGACCTCGGCGCCATCGAGCTGGAGAACCTCCAGCCCGTCGGCCGCGCTCATGCACCCACCAGCGTTGCCGTCATCGCGAGCACCTCCTCGGCCACCGAGTCGCGCCCGGCGGCGTCGATCGTGAGCGCCAAGAGGTCAGGCTCGCGCCGTCGCGGCGCCAGGAACCGCCGCTCCGGCAGACGTTCGTCATCGAGCGAGGTCATCACCACGACGCCCTCGGCGTAGGCCGTCACCTCGAGGACCAGCTCGCTGCGGCCCCGGCGGGCGTACAGCTCCACCGCCAGCGTGGTGCCGCGCGGGGCCGCCGACTCGATCGGCCGGAGCGAGACCGGGATGCGCTTCCGGTCGTGGCGGAGCATCGCGTCGTAGCCGCTCCACGCGCCCGTGCCGGCGCTCACCGGATCGACAACCGTCATGCCCAGGCGGGCGGCCAGCCACGCAACGTGGTACAGCGGCCGGACGATGTTGGCCGCGCCCGGGGTCCCCTCGGCGGCCGCGTAGCGCACCTCGATCCGCTCGAGATGCCCGAGGAACGGCAGCAATCCGGGCCGGTCGAACGACGACGCGATCGCCTCGCGCCAGCGTGCCTGCCGCAACAGTGCGAAGTCGAAGACCTCGAGCTGGAACCGGTTCGGCAGCTGGGCCAGCGCGGCGAGGCCCGGGATGCCGTCGCCCGACCAGCCGGAGCCGTCGACGATCACCCGGTCGGCCATCGGCAGCAGGTCCTGCGCGGCATGCGACTCGAACCGCGGCTCGCCCGGCCACCAGATGGTGACGGGAAGGTCGTGGATGAGGAGCGGCGCCACGAGCCCGGAGAGGTGCTGGCCGCTCTCGCCGCCGCACGTCAGGTACACGAGCTCGGAGCACGTCTCCGGCGCCGTCGCCGAGGGGAGCATGCAGTGAGCCTCGATCTGGGCGTTGATCCAGGCCGGCCCGTCGGGATCGGCGGACGAGACGATGATCGTGCGGGACGGATGCCGGCCCGTGAGCCCCTCGACGATCGAGGCGACACGCTCCCCGATCTCGCCCCGACCGGCGACGACGACCAGGTTCATCACGCTCGACCGTGCCGCGACGTGGCGCTCCGGCACGCCATCCTGGTTCGAGGTCGTGAGCGAGATCGACGTCCAGATCTTGCCGAGCTCCGCCTCGATCTGCGCGATGCTCCGGGCGCGTGATGACCAGCGCAGCGCGGGCTTGCCGATGACGGGGTTGGCGACCTCGACCGGTCCGTTCACGAGCTGGATCCGTTCACAGCCGCCGCCAGCGCCGTCCGTCGCGCTCGATGAGGTGCTCGGCCTGCTCCGGGCCCCACGAGCCGGAGGCGTAGTTCGGGAAGTCGGGGGCGGGGCTGTCGAGCCACGCATCGTGGATCGGGTTGACGATCGCCCACGCCGCCTCGACCTCGTCCGCCCGCGTGAACAGCGACTGGTCGCCGAGCATGGAGTCGAGGAGCAGCGTCTCGTAGGCATCCGGCGTGTCGGCGGAGAAGGCCGCCCCGTAGGTGAAGTCCATCGTGACAGGCCGGACCTCGAGCCCCAGTCCCGGGACCTTCGAGTTGAACCGCAGGAGGATGCCCTCGTCGGGCTGGACGCGGATCGCCAGCAGGTTCGGCTGCGGGTCCGTGGCCACGTCCTGGAACAGGCGATGCGGGACGTCGCGGAACTGGATCGCGATCTCCGTCGCACGCTTCGCAAGGCGCTTGCCGGTCCGGAGGTAGAAGGGCACGCCCGACCAGCGCCAGTCCTCGACGGTGAAGCGCGCCGCGACGAACGTCTCGGTCTCCGACTGGGCGTCGACCTCCGCCTCCCCGCGGTAGCCCTTGACCTGCTCGCCACCGACCCAGCCCGGGCCGTACTGGCCGCGCACGACCTCGCGGCCGACATCCTGGTGGTCGGGGGGCGCGATCGCCCGGAGAACCTTGAGCTTCTCGTCCCGCAGCGCGTCAGCCTCGAACGTCGCCGGCGGCTCCATGGCGACGAGGCTCAGGAGCTGGAGCAGGTGGTTCTGGAGCACGTCGCGGACCGCGCCCGTCTCCTCGTAGAAGGACCCGCGGTCCTCGACGCCGATGGACTCCGCCACCGTGATCTGCACATGGTCGACGTAGCGGCGGTTCCAGAGCGGCTCGAAGATCCCGTTCCCGAACCGGAAGACCATCAGGTTCCGGACGGTCTCCTTTCCGAGGTAGTGATCGATGCGGTAGACCTGCGTCTCGCGGAAGACTCGCAGCATCTCGCGGTTGAGCCGCTTCGCGGAGTCGAGGTCCCGCCCGAACGGCTTCTCGACGATGATCCGGCGCCACCCGCCATCGTGCCTCTCGTGGTCCAGGCCGCAGCGCCCGATCTGCTGGACGATCTCGGGAAACGCCGAGGGCTGAGTCGCCAGGTAGAACAGGACGTTGTGCCCGGTCTGGTAGTCGTCGTGCATCGACTCCAGGCGCTCGGTCATGTCGTCGAAGAGCCTGGCGTCAGCGAAGTCGCCACGGATGTACGAGATCCGGCCCAGGAAGTCCTTCTCCATGTCCGGCTCGAGCTGGATCCGGCAGTTGACGTGCAGCGAGCCGGCGACATCCTCCCGGAACGACTCGTCGTCGTAGGGCCGCCGGCCGACGGCGAGGAGGGCCCAGTCCGTGGGCAGGAGGTTCGTCCGCCAGAGCTGGGCGAGGGCCGGGAAGACCTTGCGGTGCGACAGGTCGCCGGTGGCCCCGAACAGGACCATGACATGCGGGTCCGGCACGCGCTCCAGGCGGAGTCCCTCGCGCAGCGGGTTGACGTCGTGGTGCGATGGCGTCCTGCGGCGCTTGCCGTCCCGGGCGAGCCGCTCGTCCCGGATCGGGAGCGCTCCGGGCGCCGAGGCCGCGACGGTGGGCGCGGGCTTCGGGACCTTGGGCCGCGGCTTTGGCTTCTCCTTCGTCGTGACCATCGTCGAGCTTCTGCTACTCCGTCTTCACGGCGTGGCCGCCGAACTCGTTCCGCAGGGCCGCCAGGACCTTGCCGCCGTAGGAGTCGTCCTGGCGCGAGCGGAAGCGCGTCTGCAGGGACAGCGTGATGATCGGCGCCGGCACGGCGCGATCGATCGCCTCCTGGACGGTCCAGCGGCCCTCGCCGGAATCCGCGACCCAGCCCTTCAGGTTCGCGAGGTCCTGGCCGTTGCGCTTGAAGGCGTCCACCGCCAGCTCCAGGAGCCACGACCGGACGACCGAGCCGTGGTTCCAGAGGTCCGCGATCGCGGCCAGGTCCAGCGGATAGTCGCTGGCGTGCATGATCTCGAAGCCCTCGGCGTAGGCCTGCATGAGCCCGTACTCGATGCCGTTGTGGACCATCTTCACGTAGTGCCCGGCGCCGGGACCACCGACGTGCAGGTAGCCGTTTGGCGGCGCGAGCGTCGTGAAGATCGGGACGAGCGGCTCGCCCCGATCCTCGACGTGCTGGCGCCGCCCACCACCGAGGAGCACGGTCCGGGGTGGGGGCACTTCGGTCCAACCGGCGCCGGGCACTACGTGAAGATGGTCCACAACGGCGTGGAGTACGGGATGATGCAGGCCTACGC
>JAICVI010000119.1 GCA_025935415.1 Chloroflexota bacterium | reverse complement strand
TGATGCCTGTGGGCGCATCACCGGCCCTGTTGATTAGCCCACTGGCATCGCGTGCGAGGACATCGATTCGGCCGCTCGATCTGAGCACGAACAGGAATGCGCAACCGCCTCGGCCGTGCCGCAGCGAGGACGCCGCATCAGCCGAGCAATGGTCCAGCCGAGCGAGGGTCCAGCCAAACGAGGATTCAGCCGAGCGAGGGTTCAGCCCAACGAGGGTTCAGCCCAACGAGGGTTCAGCCAAACGAGGGTTCAGCCGTTCCGGAGCGAGCTCGTATCGACGGCCTCGAAATCCGATCCATGGAGCTGCCCGAAGTCGTGCAGCTGATCGTCGTCCCAGTTCGCGTTCGGCGCGCCCGTCACGTACATGGCCGAGCCGTTATCGGCCAGCAACATCCCGTAGCGCTTGAGCGCGAGCAGGATGACCTGCGCCTGTGGCCCGAACCCCGAGATGTCGACCGACGCCTTCAACCGGATCCGGAGACCCATCGGCGGATACGTCGCGCAGCTGTAGCTGCCCGCGTCGTGCCGGGCCGGGTAGAGATGGCTCGAGCAGGTCCGCGGCGCCGTGAACCGAAGGGCGTGGCGAATCGCGCCTGCCGCCACCTCGTCGTAGCGCGCCAGCCCGGGGAGAATCGGCAGGCCGGCCGCGTCCGCGCTGGTCCAGCCGTTCGGGCGCAGTGCGTTCGAGCGCAAGTCCCAGATCGCGCCCGAGCCGCCGTACCACTGCCCGCCCGACTTCGAGGCATCGAAGATCTCGTAGAGCCGGCAGCCCTCCGTGTCCCAGAGCAGCAGGTGGGCGTCGCTCCCGCCCTCGATCTTGGGGCTGGACGGGATGGGGTACGGCCCGGGATCCGACTCGTCGGAGTACTGGAACCGAACGGAAGAGGTCGGGGTCGACAGGTTGACCTTGTTGAACGGGATGCCGTAGCCGACGACCCCATTCCAGGCGGTCGAGCTGAAGTCCGGGTGGAGCGCCGCCGAGAGCCCGATCGAGCCCATCAGCGTCGCCGAGTCGGACCGCACCGGCAGGCCGTCGACCCGCTCGTTCCAGACGTTGTCCGACGGGAAGAGCGTGCACGTCGCAGGGTTCGAGGTCGGCTGCGGCGTCGGTGCGACCGTCGGCTTCGGGGTCGGCGCGACCGTCGGCTTCGGTGTCGGCGCGACCGTCGGCCTGAGGCTGGGGGCGACAGTCGGGGCCGAGGTCGGTCGGACCGTGGGGGCCACAGTCGGCAGGAACGTGGGGCCGATCGTGGGGTGCAGCGAAGGCCCAGGTGTCGGGCCGGCCGGCGGCCCGAGCGTCGCGGTCGGGCTGGGGGTCCCGATCGTCGCTCGTGGGAGACCGGCCGCGCCCGGGTCGTGCGCAGCGGCGGCCTGGCTTCCCGGCTGGACGCGCGGCGCGAGCAGCGCCAGGAGCGGGAGGGCGGTGAGCGCGAGCACGGCGATGAGGCGGAACCCCCGGCGATCCATGGTGCGAGGTTCCGGGACGCCGCGGGCGATGTCGATGGCGAAGTCGTCAGGGGCCTGTTGCCGTCGGTCACCGATGCTCCGGATGCCGCAGCCGGCTGCGTCTACGTCTCGCCGATGTCCTCGTTCCAGACGTCTGGATGCGCCGCGATGAACGCCTGCATCAGGTCCTGGCACTCGATGGAGTCCATGTTCACGACCTCGACGCCGCGCGAGCGGAGGTAGTCCTCGCCGCCGTAGAACGTCCGGTTCTCGCCGATGATGACCCGCGGGATCCCGTACAGCAGGATCGCCCCGGTGCACATGTCGCAGGGGCTCAGCGTCGTGGCCATGGTCGCGCGGCGGTAAGCCGCCGCCGGCAGCCGCCCCGCGACCTCCAGGGCGTCCGTCTCGCCGTGCCGAATCGCGCTCCCGAGCTGGACCCGCCGGTTATGTCCGGCCCCGACGACCTTGCCATCGACCAGGATCGCCGCCCCGATCGGCACGCCGCCCTCGTCCCGCCCGATCCGGGCCTGCTCGATCGCGACCGCCAGGAGCTCCGCGTCGTTCACGCCACTACGGTAGCGGCGCCACTGGACAGGTGCGGGATGATCCGGGAGGCAGCGTGCCACGCATGGTCTTCGAAGGAGGGTGGGGATCATGGTCTCGTCGTTCGATCGCTATGCCGGGTGGCTCTCGCTTCTCGCTGGCATCACCGGCCTGGGCTACGCGATCGCGTTCGTGGTGCTCAAGGACGCTCGACTGAGCGCGGTCTTCCTGACGCTCGCGCCGCTGCTCTCGGTCGCCGGACTCGTGGCGGTCTTCGAGCGCGTTCGCGCGATCGATGCCGGCTACGCCACGATGGCCCTGGCGATCGGCGCCTTCGGGGCGCTCGCGGCATCGACCCACGGGGCGTACGACCTCGGCAACGTGCTCCACCCGCCGGCGGCCGCGGACGTGCTCAAGGACGTGCCCTTCCCCGCCGACCCCCGCGGCTTCGGCACCTTCGGCCTGACCGGCATCGCGCTCGCGATCCTGGCGTGGCTGTCGCGACGGGCGTCTGACCTACCGGGCTGGGTCGGGCCGGTCGGGCTGGCGCTCGGCGCGGTCCTCGTGATCACGTGGCTGGCGCGGCTCATCGTCTTCGACGCCACGAGCCTGCTCGTCCTCGCGCCGGCGCTGATCAGCGGGCTCCTCAGCCCGCTCTTCTTCCTCGGGCTGGGGGCGTGGCTCCTGGGCTGGCGGAGGGCCTGACCCGCCAGACCTACCCTTGCGACCCATGTCGACGAGGGTTCGCCTGTTCGTGCCCGCCCTCGTGGTCATCGGCGTGGTCGTCACCTCGATCGCCCTGACGGGCGGGCTGGCATTTCGGCCCGCGGCGTCAGCCGTGGCGATCGCTTCCCCGACGCCGCTCGGTCCCGAGGCCACGCTCGACCCGGCGCCGACGCCGCGTCCGCCGCTGGGCGGCACGGAGCTCTACGGCTTCCTCCCGTACTGGCAGATGAGCAACGCGGTTGCGGACTACCTCCACGCCGCGCCCGTGACGACGCTCGCGCTGTTCTCGGTCAGCGCGAGAAGCAACGGCTCGATCAACGAGAAGCCGTTGGGCTACCGCCGGATCACCGGTGACATCGGCCGCCGGATCATCCGCGAGGCACACGGGCGCGACGCGCGCGTCGAGCTCGTGTTCTCGAGCTTTGGCGCGACCCGGAATGGACGGCTCTTCGGTCGTCTCGCTCCCGCCACGCCCACTGCCGCTCCCGCCGCACCCGGGCCGTCCGGCGCGTTTGCGTCGGCCGCACCACCGCCTCCCTCGGCTGCCACGTCGATCCCGCCACGGGCCGGCCCGGCGCCCTGGACGCGTACCGTTCCCGCGCTCGTCCGCCTCGTCGCCGACCTCGGCGTCGACGGCGTCAACGTCGACATCGAGCAGCTGGATCCGCTGGACCGGGAGCAGTACGGCCAATTCCTCTCCGCCCTCCGGGCCGCGCTGCGCAAGGACAACCGCGACGCGCAGGTGAGCGTCGCGACCGAGGCCGGCGAGCGCGGCATCGCGAACGCGGCGACCGCGGCGGCCGCGGGCGTCGACCGCCTGTTCCTCATGGGCTACGACTACCACTGGTCGGGATCGCAACCCGGTGCTGTCGCACCGGTCGATCGACTCGACGGAATCCCGACGCTGCGCTGGTCGATCGGGCGGTACGTTGAGGCGGGAGTCCCGCGCGACCGGATCATCCTGGGCCTGCCGCTGTACGGCACGACGTGGCGAACGCTGGGTCCGGACCGGGCCACGCTCGTCGTCGGGGGCGGCATCCCGTGGATCCCGCACGACAACGTCGACACCCTGCGCGACCCGGCGTTCACCTCCACGCGCGACCCCCTCGAGCTGTCGGAATGGTTCGCGAAGCCGGACGGCGGCGAGTGGCTGCTCACCTACTACGACTCCCCGGCGACCCTCCGGCCAAAGCTGGGGCTCGCCCGCGACGAGGGCCTCGCCGGCGGCGGGTTCTGGGCGCTCGGGTATGACCGCGGTCTGCCCGGATACGCCGACCTCATGGCGACCTTCGTCGCCGGCGACGTCGGTCGAGAGGAGTCACCGCCCGCGCCCTGAACGCCGGTCTCCATGCACCAACGTGCTACTTGACAGTATCGAGATTCCATGCCATAACGTGCTACGACGAAGTAGCAACTAGAGCATGGGAGCACGGAGATGCGGAGACTTCGACCCACCGGCGGGGCCGGCCTGGCCATCCGGGGCGCGATCGTGACGCTGACGGTCGCGACGGGCTGGATCCACCTCACCCTCGGCGGCCTGCTGTTCACGTTGAACGGCCTCGGCTACCTCGTGGCCGCGGTCGCGATGGTCATTCCCCTCGGCCTCGCGATCCGGTTTCGCTGGTTCATCCGGCTCGGCCTGATCGGCTACGCCATCACCGCGATCGTCGGCTGGTTCCTGATGGGCCCGCGGTACGACCTCGCCTACATTGCGAAGGCCATCGAGCTCGGGCTGATCGCGCTCCTGGCGATCGAGGCGTGGGCCTACGACGGCAACCCGCTGCGGAGGCTCGGGCGGGGCGTTCGGCCGCTCCGACCGGCCTGAGGACGTCTCGATGATCGCTGTTCGACCTCGACCGCTCGGTGGTGGTCGAGCCCGGCTGCAGGCAGCGCTCGCGGCGACCGTCCTTGCGCTCGGCGTCGCGGCCTGCGGCGGAGGCAGCGCCCTCGGCGATGCCTCGCCCCCGGCGTCGCTCGATCCCGCAAGCCCGCACCTCGCGGCCGTCGACATCGGCTACGACCAGGCGACGCTGGCCGTGCCAGCGGGCCGCGCCTTCGTCCTCGTGTTCGAGAATCGCGACGCGGTCCAGCACAACGTCTCGATCTATGCCAACGCCGCCCTCGAGGGGCGGCAGTTCCAGGGCGTGCTCTTCAGCGGCCCGGCGACGCGGTGGTACCCGGTGCCCGCGCTCGCCCCCGGCAAGTACGTGTTCTCGTGCGACCTGCACCCGAGCATGCGGGGCACCCTCGAGGCGCGCTGACCCGGGTCTGCCTCCTGGCGCTTGACGCCGGGGCAGGCCCTCGCTAGCGTGTCCTTGCAACGAAAGGACACGCAAATCATGCCCCGAAGCGCCGTCGCGCGGTCCCAGCTCGCCGTCGTCCTCGACGACGCGGGCATCGACGAGGACCGCTTCGCCCGAGCCGCTGCCCGCGCGATCGAGGAGCTCCGCGCGCCGGAGGCGCGGATCGACGACCCCGCCAGCCAGCTGAGCGGCGGCGACGTCGAGCGGCTTCGGGTCGGTGGCCTCGACCTCGCCCCGCGGCGCCGGCGCGAGCCCGACCCGGTCGGCGACGCTGCGGCCCGCTACGCGGCCATCCTCGCCGACAGCGAGGATGTCGGTGCCGTCGCCCAGCGACTCGGCGTGACGCGGGCCCGGGTCCGCCAACGGGCATCCGAGCGGACCTTGCTGGCCATCCGAGAAGGCGACGAGTGGCGGTTCCCACGGGCCCAGTTCGCCGACGGCGCGCCGGTCCGCGGCCTCCCGGCGGTGAGCCTGGCCCTGCCGGCCGACCTCCACCCGGTCGCGGTGTGGTCGTTCCTCAACGATCCCAGCCCGGACCTGACGGTCGACGACCGGCCCTCCTCCCCGCTCGACTGGCTCCGATCCGGCGGCTCGCCCGAGGCGGTCGCGGCGATGGCCCGGGAGCTGTAGCCGCGGCGTGCAGGACGATCTCGAGGCGACGAAGCTGCCGCTTCCGCCCCCCGAGCTCCCGAAGCTCCTGCTTCGGGACCGGAAGGCATTCGCTGCCGGGACGCTGTGCTGGCGCGTCTATCGAACGGGCGGCCCGCATCCGATGACGTGGCGGGACTTTCGCCACCACGGCCCGACGGCGACCGGGCGCTTCGACCACCAGGAGCCGCCGCCACACGACGATCCCGTGCGGGCCATCTCGTACGTGTCCCTCGACATCCTGGGCGCCCTGGCGGAGGCGTTCCAGGCTGGCCGCCTCGTCGATCGCCGGCGGCAGGCGCCCTGGCTCGTCGGGTTCGAGCTCGTGGAGACGTTGGACCTGCTCGACCTGACTCGCCTGTGGCCGACGCGCGCGGGGGCGAGCCAGGCCATCGCCACGGGCCGCCGCGCAACGGCGCAGGCCTGGAGCCGCGCGATCTACCGCTCCTACCCGAGCCTGGCCGGCCTCCTGTATCGATCGTCGATGGCCGGCGGCTCCGCCAACCTCGCGCTCTACGAACGGGCGTTGCCGGCCATCCCCGCCCGGCCGACGATTCACCTGCCGCTGACCCATCCCGGCCTGTCGCTGCCGCTGGCGCGGGCCGCCGCGCGGCTCGGCTACGGCCTCCGCTGAATCAGGCCGCGATCCGCTTCTCGATCCGCGGATCGGGGATGATCCAGATCGCTGCGACGAGCACGAACAGCCCGAACGAGATCGCCGGAGCGACGAACGCGATCGGGATCGCGGCGAAGTAGAAGACCGGTGAGATGCGGCCCTTGAGGTCGTCCCCGAGGGCTTCCGCGAGGAGCGGGTTCTGGCCGGGTGCCGCACGAAGCGCGCCGACGAGGAGCCCGTACGAGAACGCCGAGGCCAGCAGGATCACGCCGTACGCGGCCATCGGGAACGACGCGAACTCGGTATCCCCGATCCAGGCCGTCCCGAACGGCACGAGCGAGAGCCAGAACAGCAGCAGCATGTTCATCCAGAGGACGCGGCCGCTGACCGTCCGCGCCGCCTGGAGCAGGTGGTGATGGTTGTTCCAGTAGATCGCGAGATGGGTGAAGCTCAGGACGTAGGCCAGGAAGACCGGCCACAGTTTGGCGAGGTCGTCGAGGCTGGCGCCGTGTGGCGGCACGAGCTCCAGCACCATGATGGTCATCACGATCGCGATCACGGCGTCGCTGAACGCCTCGAGCCTCCCTCTGGTCACGCCGGCATGATGCCGGGCCGGCCCGCCCGCGTCACGCCGCTGGCCTAGGATCGGCGGCGTGGCGATCCACATCCGGAGCTGGGCGGGCGGGCAGCTGGTCGAGTCGACGAACGTCGACGACCTCGGCCGGCTCGTGGCGGTGAAGGACAGCCGCACCTGGATCGACCTGGCCAACCCCAGCCCGGACCTCGTCGCCGCCGTGGGGCGGCGGCTCGGGCTGCACACCCTCGTCGTCGACGACATCAACGAGAAGAACGAGCGGGCCAAGGTCGAGCTGGTCGACAAGGTCATCCACGTCGTGACCTTCCTCCTCGAGCGCAAGGACCAGGTCTCGGCGGACGAGGTCGACCTCGTGCTCGGCCGGGGCTTCGTGCTCTCCGTGCACGCCGCCGGCTGGGATCCCATGACGGCGCACCAGCTGAAGGGCGGTGCAGGGTCGCTGCTGGAGCGAGGCGCCGACCACGTGCTCTGGGCCCTCTCGGACGCGATCGTCGATGGCTACTTCCCGGTCTTCGATGCGCTCGAGGACGAGATCGACGCTGTCCAGGACCGCGTGATGAACCAGCCCGACCGGGCCACGCTGGAGAACGTCTTCCGCCTCCGCCGTGAGCTCATCCGGATGCGCCACGTCGTGGCGCCGAGCCGGGAGCTCTTCTCCCAGCTGACGAGCCGCGAGTTCGGGCTCATCTCCGAGGAGAACGTCTTCTACTTCCGGGACGTCTACGACCACCTCATCCGGCTCAACGAGGAGCTGGACGTCCTGCGTGAGCTCGTCGCGGGCGCGCTGGAGATCTACCTCTCGACGATCAACAACAACCTGTCCACGATCATGAAGCGGCTCACC
This sequence comes from Chloroflexota bacterium, assembly GCA_025935415.1. Taxonomy (GTDB): domain Bacteria; phylum Chloroflexota; class Limnocylindria; order Limnocylindrales; family CSP1-4; genus UBA5189. The sequence goes on along the minus strand of JAICVI010000119.1, from coordinate 35 downwards.
GGCGTGACCGTGATCATCGCCGGGATCGGCGCCGT
>JAICVI010000103.1 GCA_025935415.1 Chloroflexota bacterium | reverse complement strand
GGTCGGACGCGATCCGGAAGTTATGCTCCATCTAGCGGCCCACGACGGCGACCTTGCGGTCGAACTGGGAGGCCGCGACGATGACCTGCATGATTCGCGCGAAGTTGCTGGCGAACGTGGCGATGATCACCCGGCCGGAGAGCGGCTCGATGATCTCCTTGAAAGCTTCCCCGACGGTCCGCTCGGATGGCGTGTAGCCGGGGCTCTCGGCGCGCGTCGAGTCGGACAGGAGGCAGATCACGCCCTCGGCTCCGAGCTTGGCGATGATCGCGAAGTCGGAGAGCTTGCCGTCGACCGGTGTGTGGTCGAACTTGAAATCGCCGGTGTGGACGATGGTCCCGACCGGCGTCCGGAGCGCGATGCCCATGGCGTCCGGTATCGAGTGGCCGACCCGGAACGGGATCGCCGTGAACGGCCCGATCTCCATCTCGTCGCCGGGGTCCAGCGGCAGGAGCGGGTTCGAGGTGAGCTTGTGCTCCTTGATCTTGATGCCCAGGAGACCCCTCGCGAGGGTCGACGCGTAGACGGGCACGCCCGGGAAGTTCGGCAGGATGTAGGGCAGGCCGCCGACGTGATCCTCGTGGGCGTGCGTGATCAGGAATGCCTTGACGTTGGCCTTGCGCTCGCGGAGGTAGGTGATGTCGGGGATCACGAGGTCGATGCCGAACATCTCCTCGTCCGGGAACATGAGCCCGCAGTCGATCACGACGATGTCGTCGCCGTACTCGACGACGTACATGTTCTTGCCGATCTCCCCCACCCCGCCGAGCGGGATGATCCGCAGGGGCGTGTCGCCGGGGTCGGTCATGGGCGCTCGCTTCGGCATCGTGATCAGAACAGCGTCGGGGCGTCGTCGAAGGCCGGTGCCTCCGGGTCCAGCCCTCGCGGGATCGGCATGTCCGGTTTCTCCTCCGACCCGGGGGCCGGCTTGCGGGTTGCGGCCTGGAGGGCGCTCGCCTGCGTCCGGCGCGCCCGGGCCGTACGCAGGACCGCGGGCAGGCCGGCGATGTCCTCGAAGCTCTGGCGCTCCACGTCCGTGCTGCGGAGGGCGGCGGCTGGATGGAAGAGTGCGAAGGACACGGCGTCGCGGGCCCCCGTCAGCGGCGCCACGGGCGCCGTCGTCCCGTGGATCTGCGTGATTCGCTCGCCCGGGCGGAAGTGGCCCATCGAGAAGCGCCCGAGCGTGGCAACGACCGCCGGGTCGAGCACCTCGAGCTGTCGCTGCAGGTACGGGACGCAGGCGGCGATCTCGTCCGGCTCCGGGTCGCGGTTGCCGGGCGGCCGGCACTTGACGATGTTGGTGATGAAGACCTCCTGCCGGCGCCAGCCCAAGGTCGAGAGCAGCTTCACGAGCAGGTCGCCCGCTCGGCCCACGAACGGCCGGCCCTGCTGATCCTCGGTCTGCCCCGGACCTTCGCCCACGAACACGACCTCGGTGTCGGCACGGCCCTCTCCGGGGACCGCCCTGGTCCGCGTCTCGGCGAGGCGACACTTCGTGCAGGCCCTGACCTCGGCGGCGATCGCCTCGAGCGCGGCCTCGCGCTCCTCCGTCGTTGGCTCGGCCTCTCGGGCGATGGCCGTCGACTCCCCCGCCGTCTCGGCCGGGGTCACGCGGGCGTCTCGACCGGCGCGGCGGCCGCGCCTCGCCGTCCCGCGGCCTTGACCCAGCCACGCTCGGCCAGCTGCTCGGCGATCTCGACGGCGTTCGTCGCGGCGCCCTTGCGCAGGTTGTCCGACACGACCCAGAACGCGATCCCGCGCCCGTCGCGCACCGACGGATCCTGGCGGACGCGCCCCACGAAGATCTCGTCCCGGCCGGCCGCGTCCGTCGCCAGGGGGTAGGCATGGCTCGCCGGGTCGTCATTGACGACCACACCCGCAACCGACGCGAACAGCCGCCGAGCGCGCTCCGGCGTCAATGGCTCGGTCGTCTCCACGTGGACGGCCTCCGAGTGGCTGACGAAGACCGGCACCCGGACGGCCGTGCAGGAGATGCGGAGCTCCGGGAGGTGCAGGATCCTGCGGCTCTCCGTCACGACCTTCCACTCCTCCTTCGTGTAGCCGTTGTCGAGGAACACGTCGATCTCGGGGAGGGCGTTGAAGGCGATCGGATGCTGGTAGATGCTGGCCTCCTTCGGCTCGCCGGCCACGTGGGCGCGAATCTGCCCTTCCAGCTCGGCCATCGCGTCCGCGCCGGTGCCCGAGACGGATTGGTAGGTATCGACGACGACGCGCTCGATCCCGACCGAGTCCCGCAGCGCCATCAGGACCGGCGCGAGCTGCATCGTCGAGCAATTGGGGTTGGCGACGATCCCCTCGTGCCAATCGAGGTCGCCGGCGTTGACCTGGCTGACGACGAGCGGAACGGCCGGATCCATCCGCCATGCCGACGAGTTGTCGATGACCGTGGTGCCGCGTGCTGCCGCCTGCGGCGCGAGCTCCTTCGAGGTCTCCGCACCCGCGCTGAACAGCGCGATGTCGACCCCCTCGAATGCGTCGCCGGTCGCCTCGAGGACCTCGATCGATCTGTCGCCGACCTGTACGGTCCTGCCCGCCGAGCGGCCCGAAGCCAGGAGCCGCAGCTCCCCGAGCGGAAAATCCCGCTCATGGAGCACCTGGACCATGGTTCGACCGACGACGCCGGTTGCGCCGACAACGGCAACGCTGAGAGGGGTCGACTGCGACATCAGGGAGACGGCTCCGCGGGCGAAATTGATCAGGCGGGCACCGCGACGAGTATATCCGTGGGTCCGGCCGGCGACGGTCGGGCGAGCATCTCGCGGCCTGAATCGAAACGGCCCCGGCGGTGCCGGGGCCGTCGATGTAGGCGTGGTGGAGGCTACTCCTCGCCGACCGCCACCGGCTCCTTGGCGAGGTGGCGCTGCATCGCCGCCTTGCGCGACAGGTTGATGCGGCCCTGGCGATCGACCTCGATCACCACGACCATCACCTCGTCGCCGACGGAGACGACATCCTCGACGGTCGGCACGTGGTAGTCCGCGAGCTCGCCGATGCGCACGAGGCCTTCCTTGCCCGGCAGGATCTCGACGAAGGCGCCGAAGCCCATGATCCGGGTGACCTTGCCGAGGTACAGCGCCCCGATCTCGACCTCACGGGTGAGGCTCTCGATCCAGTTGATGGCCTTGCGCGAGTTCTCGCCGCTCACCGCGGCGATCTCGACGGAGCCGTCGTCCTCGACATTGATCTCGGTGCCGGTCTCCTCCTGGATCTTGCGGATCATGGAGCCGCCCTTGCCGATGATGTCGCGGATCTTCTCGGGGTTGATCTTGATGGTGATGATGCGTGGCGCGAACTCGGACATCTCGGTCCGGGCCTCGGGCAGCGCGTCGACCATCTTGTCGAGGATGGTCATGCGGGCGACGTGGGCCTTCTCGAGGCCCTGGCGGATGACCGCCTCGCTGATGCCCTTGACCTTGATGTCCATCTGGAGGGCCGTGATGCCGTCGCGGGTGCCCGTGACCTTGAAGTCCATGTCCCCGAAGGCATCCTCCTTGCCGAGGATGTCCGTCAGGACCGCGAACTTGCCATCGGGTTCCATGACGAGGCCCATCGCCGCACCGGCCACCGGGGCCTTGATCGGCACGCCGGCGTCCATCAGGGCAAGGGTCGAGCCACAGGTCGACGCCATCGAGGTCGAGCCGTTGGAGGTCACGCACTCCGACACGAGCCGGATGACGTACGGGAACTCCTCGGCCGAGGGCAGGACCGGGTAGAGCGCGCGCTCGGCCAGGTTGCCGTGGCCGATCTCGCGCCGGCCGGGGCCGCGCATCGGCTTGTTCTCGCCGGTGCTGTACGGCGGCATGTTGTAGTGGTGGATGTAGCGCTTCTCGGTCTCCGGGCTGATCGTGTCGATCCGCTGGACGTCCGAGGACGGCCCGAGCGTCGCAATCGTCAACGCCTGCGTCTGGCCGCGCGTGAACAGGCCGGAGCCGTGGGCTCGCGGCAGGACGCCGACCTCGACCGAGATCGGGCGGAGCTCGTCGAGGCCGCGGCCGTCCATGCGGACGCCCTCCTCGAGCACGAGCTTCCGGACGGTCTTCTTGTGGACGACCCCGAAGAGGCTCTTGGAGAGTCGTGCCTGACGCTTGGCTGCTTCGAGCTTGTCCGCGGCCGCGGCCTTGTCGGAGGCCTGGGTCCGGATGCTGTCGGCGATGCCGTCCTTGAGCTGCTGGACGCGACCCGGAATGTCTGCCGCGAGCCGCAGGACCAGCTCCGCCGTCGCCTCCGCGTCCGGAAGGGCGCGATGGTTGGACTGGAGCTCGATGCCGAAGAACCGCGACAGGTCACCGAGCTTGTAGGCCTCGGGACCGGTCGGGAAGCCCTCGCGAGCGATCGCCAGCGTGTCCAGGTACGTGCCCGGCTCGAAGGTCTTGCCGCCCAGCGCCTCCGACAGGAAGCCGAGGTCGAAGCCGACGTTGTGGCCGATCAGGATCGCGTCGCCGGCCCAGTCGAGAAGCTGCTGGACCGCGGTCTTCGCGTCCGGCGACTTCGCGACGTCGTCGTTGGTGATGCCGTGCATCTGATGACCGACGATCGGGCGCGAGGGCTTGACGAGCGTCGACCAGCGGTCGGCAATCTTGCCGTTGCTGATCTTGACGCCCGCGACCTCGACGATGTCCGAGAGCGCGGTGTCCATGCCGGTGGTCTCGACGTCGATCACGACGAGGTCTCGGCCGGCCTGGACCGCATCCACGAAGGCGAGGACGGACTCCGTGCCGGGATCGACGTAGCCGAGCTTCTTGGGCTTGCCAACCGCCTCGCGGAGCTGCTCCTGGATGTCGATGAGCGGCTGGAGCGCGCGATGGCCGAACAGGATCGCCTCGGCCATGACGGCCTCGGGCAGGAGCTTGGCCCCGGCCTCGACCATCATGATCGCGTCGCGCGTGCCCGAGACGATCAGGTCGAGCTCGGAGCTCTCCAGCTGGCTGTACGTCGGGTTGATGACGAACTCGCCGTTGATGCGGCCGATGCGGACCGCGCCGACGGGGCCGAGGAACGGGATCTCGCTGATCGTCAGCGCCGCGGACGCGGCGACCGTGCCGAGGACGTCGGGGTCGTTCTCCTGGTCCGTCGAGAGGACCGTGATCACGAGCTGGACGTCGTCCTTGTAGCCGTCAGGGAAGAGCGGCCGGATCGGGCGGTCCGTGAGTCGCGCGGCGAGGATCGCCGCCTCCGACGCGCGGCCCTCGCGCTTGATGAAGCCGCCCGGGATCTTGCCCGCGGCGTACATCCGCTCCTCGAAATCCACCGTGAGGGGGAAGAAGTCGAGGCCGGGGCGTGGCTCGGAACGGTTGGCCGTCCCGAGGACCATCGTGTCCCCGTAGCGAACGGTGACGGAGCCGCCCGCGAGCAGCGCGAGCCGGCCGGTCTCGATGGTCAGCGTCTGACCGCCGAACTGGGTCTCGAAGACCTGTGGCACTGGGTGCAATTCCTCTCTGCCGTGCAGAGGGTCCCGACCTGGTTGCGAGCCGGTCCTTGCTAGGCCTGCGCTCCCCTGCCCTGTCCGGACGGGGCGGCGCGGTTCGCTAGCGGCGGAGTCCGAGCCGTCCGATGACGGCGCGGTAGCGCGCGTTGTCCTTCTTCAGCAGGTACGCAAGAAGGCGGCGGCGCTGGCCGACGAGCTTGAGGAGGCCGCGACGCGAATGATTGTCCTTCGGGAAGCTGCGCAGGTGATCCGTCAGGGCCTTGATCCGCTCCGTGAGGAGCGCGATCTGGACCTCGGGCGAGCCGGTATCGCCGTCGTTGACGGCGTAGTCGGTGATGATCTCCTGCTTCCCCTCGGGCGCGAGCGGCACTCGGTCCTCCAACACGAACGAAACTATTGGTGTCTTTCCACTTCTGACTATGACCGGCGGAGGATAGCAGGCGAACGCCCGTTCCGCTCGTGCCGGCGCGTCAGCAACGCGACCGCGAGACCTGCGACGACGTAGCCGCCGCCCTGGACGATCAGCAGCGGAATCACCGGCACGATCTCCCCGAGGAAGCCGGCGACGATCGCCCCGAGCAGCGATCCGGCAGCGCCCACGGCCATGAGGGCCCCGACGACACGCCCGCGATGGCTGTCCGACGCCTCGGTCTGCTGGAGCGTCGCCTGCGCGGCCCCCATCGCCGCCGCGGGCACGCCGACGATGACCATGCCCACCAGCGCCGGTGCCAGCACCGGGTAGAAGGCGGGGTACGTGAACAGGACGAGGTCGATCAGCCCGAACACGATCGAAGCGCCGATGAGCAGCTGCAGCGGGCGAACGTTGCGCCCGTACCGCCCGACGATGAAGGCCCCGGCGAGCCCGCCGATCGCCTGGGTCGAGAGCAGCCAGCCGTAGCCGGCCGCGTCGGCGTGGAGCGCGCCCGTCGCCCAGGGCACGAACAGGGTCGCGGTCAGACCCTCGCCGACGCGCGTGATCACGAAGAACACGAGCAGCGCCCGGAGGACCTGGTTTCCGAGGACGAGATCGAGGCCCTGGCGCCACTCGACGCGGAGCCGCGCCCACGCCGTCAGCGCCTCGGCCTCCACGGAGCCCTCGTGGGCCGCGGCCGGGCGCACGGCCCTCGTCCGGGAAGACCGGATCAGGGCGATCAAGGCCGCCGCAACGAGGAACGAGACCGCGTCGATCGCGGTAACGGCGGTGAGGCCACCGACTGCGACCGCCGCGCCCCCGATCGCGGGCCCCACGATCCGCGCGAGCTGGCGGTTCATGCCGTTGAGGGAGTTGGCCACGACGAGATCGGCCTCGCCGGCGTCGAGGAGGTTCGGGAGGAGCGCGACCTCGGCCGGCTCGAACAGCTGTGCGAGGCTGCTCGCCGCGGCGAGCACGGCATAGGCGACCCAGATGCCGAGCATGTCGATGGCAACGAGCGGCAGCAGCGAGATCGCCAGCAGGACGTTGATCGCGACCATCAGCCGGCGGCGATCCCAGCGATCCACGAACACGCCGGCGATCGAGCCCAGGACGATCGACGGGACGAGCGAGGCGAGGACCATGCCGGCCGTAGCGAGGGTCGAGCCCGTTCGACGGTAGATCTCCACCGGGAGCCCGACGAAGAGCACCCAGTCGCCGATCATCGAGATCAGGCCGGCGGTCCAGAGGAGCCCGAAGCTCCGGCTTCGAAGGACGCGGAACATCGTCGCGTCAGGCGGGCCTGGCGGGCTTGACGGGCTTGACGGGCTTGGCCGGCGTCGCGGGGGCCGATGCGGTCGAGGGATTCGCAGGTCTGCGGAGCTCGACGCGGAGGCGTGCTCCCGTCAGCGCGGGCACTGCTGGCTCCAGGCGCACGCCGCCGGGGCCGACGATCAGCTGGCGCTGCCGGAGGGAGCCGCGGGGCGTCTCGACCGACGCAACGTAGGCGCCAGGCGCGGGCAATGCCACCGGCATCGGGAAGGCCAGCTCCGTGGTGTGGCGCAGAGCCCGCGACACGCTGCCGACGACCGCGACGGGCCGCCCCAGCAGGCGCGCCGCCGTCTCGAGATCGCCCTTGGCGATGGCCGCCCGGATTCCGGAGCTCGTCACAGGTGCGCCATCGAGCGTGAACGGCGGCACGACGACGACCTCGTACCCGAGCTGGTCACCGAGCGCGGCGACCGTCTCGGGCGTGCCGCGGCGCTCGAACCCGAACGCCGACTCCGGCGTCATGAGGAACCCGGCGAGCTCGACCCGCTCGCTGATGCGGCGCACGAAGGCGCTATATGGCGTCTGGCGGAGTGCGACGTCGAAGGTCTGGACGATCGTCACGCCGACGCCGGCGCTCGCGAGCCGCTCCAGGCGCTCATCGGGGTCGCACAGGAGCGGCGGCGCCGCCCCGATCAGGATCTCGTCGGGGTGGTGGTCGAAGGTCAGCACCGCGGGAATCGCGCCGAGGCGGGCCGCCTCGCGGACGAGCTCGCGGAGCAGGTACTGGTGGCCCAGGTGGAGCCCATCGAAGACGCCGATCACGACGAACAGGCGTCCGTGGGAGGGGTCGAGCGCCTCAACGCCCTGCAGCACCTGCATCGGGCCGTTCAGCGCTGCAGGATCTTGGTCGGAGCGACCCTCGCTCCTTCACGCCGGCCCAGACCGACGATGGTGCCGTGGCGATTCAGGAGTCGCACCGCGACCCCCTCGCTCGCCGCGAGGACGCCGGCGACGGGGCGGACGAAGCGGCCCTGCGCGGCGTCGGCGATCTCCGTGTCGGTCAGCTGGATGGCCGGGATCGCATCGAGCCCGGCATCGACCGGCAGCAGCAGCCGGCGCACGCCTTCGGGCCCGGCGGCGGCCGCGGCACGGACCTCGTCGAGGCTGTGGGCCGCGTCGAGCGTGAACGGGCCGCTCGCCGTGCGCACCAGGGCGCAGAGGTAGGCCGCGGAGCCCAGCCCCTCACCGAGGTCGCGGGCCAGCGCCCGGACATAGGTGCCGGCGGAGCAGCGGACGTCGACGACGGCAATCGGTCGCGAAGCATCCGTGGCGTCCCACTCGACCAGGCTCGCCGCATGGATGGTCACTCGTCGCGGAGCAAGCTCCACGGCCTCGCCTGCGCGGGCCATCGCGTAGGCCCGGCGGCCGCCGACCTGGATCGCGGAGTAGGCCGGCGGCCGCTGGAGCTGCTCGCCCAGCATCGCCTCGAGGGCGGATTCGACAGCTGCCCGCTCCAGCCCGGCGCCTTCGACGGGCGTCAGCTCGCCGTCGAGATCGTCGGTGGTGGACGCGGCGCCGAAGCAGATCGTCGCTCGATAGGACTTGTCGTCCCCGAGGTGGTATTCGACGACCCTGGTGGCGCCGCCGAGGAACAGCGGGAGCACGCCCGAGGCGAAGGGGTCCAGCGTCCCGCCGTGCCCGATGCGGCGGGTC
>JAICVI010000256.1 GCA_025935415.1 Chloroflexota bacterium | reverse complement strand
GTACACGATGGGCACCCTGACCTCCTGGCTCCTCGATTGGCTGGGCGACCCGGCGGCGCTGCTCCGCCTCCAGGTGCACTTCCGAGCTCCGGTGTTGGTCGACGAATCGATCGAATGCGGCGGCCGGGTTCGATCGCTGGATCCGAAGACGCGAACGGCCGTGCTGGACGTCTGGGTCCGGGTCGAGCGGGACGGCGCGGTCGAGTGGCCGATCCGCAGGAGCGAGGCCGAGGTTCGCCTGGCCTGAGCCGGCGGCTCGGGCCGTAGCGTGACCGGGTCAGTCGATCTCGATCCGAGGCCCGGACCCGCGCGTCCCCGGTTCCTTCCCGAGGCTCGCGAGCGCATGCATCGCGTCGCCCATGCGGTCGATCACGACCTGGATGTCGTCGTTCTGACGTTGACCGATGGTGTCCGCCATCCGATCGATCCGAGCCGCGAGCATCTCGTTGGAGCGCTCGATCGACTCGGCGAGGGAGCCGAACCGCTCCTCGACCATCTGGATGACCTCGGACGGCAGGCTCGCCTGCAGCTCCTTCATCGCCCGGAGCGCCTGCTTCGTGACCTCCTGATCCGCCACGATCTGCCCCGACAGCGTCTCGCTGTCCGAACGCACCAGCTTGGCCAGGGCGACGAACCGCGTGTCGAGGGCGCTCCGCGTCTCGTCCAGATGGCTCCGGGTGGCCTCGATGGCATCCCGGGTCACCGAGCCATCGCGTTCGATCACCGAGGCGGCCGCGTGCAGGCGCGCGAGCACGTCGTCGAACCGCGCGCCGATCGCGAGCTCGGCGGCGGTGGCCGCCCGCTCGCCCACGCCGGCCCCGAGACGCTCGAAATGCTCGTCGAGTGCGTCGACCATCCGGATGAGGTTCCGGTCGATGGCCGAGACGGTCTCGCCCGTCCGCGCGTCGATCAGCCGCGTCTGTTCGTCGGTCCGCGCCGCCAGCGCGGCCAACGAATCGTCGAGCTTGATCTGCATCGACTGAGCGACCGAGTCGCCGAGCGTCTCGGTGACCTGGTGCAGCCGCTGGTCCAGCAGCCGCGCGATCGTCTCGTCGTGCGCCTCGGCCGTCGAGACGAGTTCGCGACGGAGCGCCTCGGAGTCCGAACGGACGAGGTTCGCGAGCCCGATCACCCGAGCCTCGAACGCCCGGTTCATGTCCTCGAGCCGCTCGCGCGCCTCGACCCCCATCCGGTCGCCGAGGAACGTCACGGATTCGTGCAGCGAGCTCATCGCGATCCCGGTCCGGTCGTACAGCAGCTGCAGCTGCTCGGCGAGCTCGGAGATCTGCTGGTCGACCGACCGGACGCGGTCCTCCGTCCCGTCGTCGTGCGCCGACATCGCCTGCATGCTCGAGTCCGCGCTCCCGGCCAGATGGCTCATGGCCTCGACACCCTGCTGGACGTACTCCTGCATGGCCTGCGAGATCCGGGCGGTCTCCTGGACGACGAGCTCACCGTGCTCGCGGATCCGCAGGTGGAGCGTGTCGACGATCTCCTGGTCGCGATCGGCGAGCGTCTGGAACGCCGCCGCCACCTGCCGGCTGACCTCGTCCAGCTGCGCGCGGATCTGACCGGTGCCGAGCGACGAGGCGCCGCCTCCACCCCCGGACTCGGCGAGGGCGTCGGCACCACGGGCGATCTCCTCGCGGGCCGCGCGCACCGACTCGGCGAGCATGTTCATCGTGTCCTCGACCCGGCCGGTCCTGGCCGCGAGGGCCTGGAACCGTTCGTCCGAATGCGCGATCAGCGCCCGGATCGCCTGGTCGCGGGAGAGCTCCTGAAGGATCCTCGAGCCGACGGCCTCCTTGTCGCCTCCGGCGCTCCGCCACACCTCACCGGCAATCTCGTGCATCAACGCGTTCGCGGCGTGCTGGATCGACCTCAGGCCCTCGTCGAGCTGCTCCTGGATCATCTCCTGGTAAGCGGTGATCACCAG
>JAICVI010000164.1 GCA_025935415.1 Chloroflexota bacterium | reverse complement strand
CGTAGCGCGTGTACCAGTCCCAGCGCCGCGGGAGCCATTCCTCGAAGATCGCGGCGGCCTGGTCCGGGCGAACGAAGTACTGCATCTCCATCTGTTCGAACTCGCGCATCCGGAAGACGAAGTTGCCGGGGCTGATCTCGTTGCGGAAGCTCTTGCCGATCTGGGCGATCCCGAAGGGGAGCTTCTTGCGCGACGACTGCTGGACGTTCTTGAAGTTGACGTAGGAGCCCTGGGCGGTCTCGGGGCGGAGGTAGATGACCGCGGCGTCGTCCTCGAGCGGGCCCATGAAGGTCTTGAACATCAGGTTGAACCGCCGCGGGGCCGAGAGCTTGCCGCCGTCCACCGGGCACTTCAGGCCGAGCCGGTCCACCACCGTGGGGTCCTGGAGATCCGTCGCGGAGAGGTTCTCGGCGCCCGGCAGCTCGTCGAGACGGAAGCGTCGATGGTCGGTCTCGCACTCGACAAGCGGATCGCTGAACGACCCGACGTGGCCCGAGGTCACCCAGACCTGGGGATGCATCAGGATCCCGGCGTCGAGCCCGACGATGTCGTCGCGCTCCTGGACCATCGCCCGCCACCAGGCGCGCTTGACGTTGTTCTTGAGCTCGACCCCGAGGGGCCCGTAGTCCCAGACGGCGTTGATGCCGCCATAGATCTCCGAGCTCGGGTAGACGAAGCCGCGCCGTTTCGACAGCGAGACGATCGTCTCGAGGTCCTTCACAGCGGGCGCGACATCACCCGCTTCCGGGCCTGTGGGGTTGGTCACGGGTGCTCCTCAGGGGCGACCGGCCGTGGAAGGGACGGTCGCGGGGGTCGTGGGCGCCGATCCTAGCAGAGCGAGGCGTTCATTCCCCGGCGCGCAGGTCGAGGCGCAGCACGACCTCGCCCTCGTGCACCTCGCCCGTCGGGACGAAGCCGTAGCGCTCGTAGAACGGCTGCGGGCTCCCCTCCCCCTGGCCGGCGCTCGTCAGCAGCGCGTCGGCCCCGGGCCTGGTCCTGACGTAGTCGACGAGCGCGTCCAGCGCTGCGCTGCCATAGCCCTGCCGCTGGGCATTCTCGTCGATGAGGAGGCGCCACAGGAAGTACGGCCCCACGAGGGTCGGGTCGGAGTCCAGCACGTCCGCCGGGATGCCGTCGCTCAGCATCACGAACCCGACCACACGATCGCCATCGTTCGCGGTCCAGTAGCGAGCGCAGGCCTCGGGATAGTCCACGGCCTCGCGCAGCGACGTCCCGACGTCGGCCACGAACTGCCCCTGCTCGGGACTGACGCGCAGGGCCAACGCCGCCGCGCGCTCGTCGTCCGTGACGATGTCGCGAAGCTCGACCGTTCGCCTCGTTCCGCGCTGGCGTTCTGCCATTACCCGACGGGCGCCACGAGGGATCCAGCGCGAACCTCGTCGAGGAATGCGAGCGAGCGCGGCCGCCGGTCGAGCGAGTAGGCCAGGAACTCCCGCATCGCGATCTCGACCTCGCGCTCAGTCTCCGGGCGCACCCGCAGCGCGGCGAGGGCCTCGACATCGAGACGGAGGTAGGCCTTGAGGAGCTTGAGGCCCTCCAGCGACAGGCCGGCCCGCTCGAACGGCGGCCCCGGGCAGCGCTCGCACAGGACGCCGCCGAGGGGCGGCATCCAGCGGTAGCGCTCGTCGGCCTCGAGGAGCCGGCCGCACTCGACGCAGCGGTCGACCTCCGGTCGGACGCCCAGCTCGTCCGCGAGGTGGACCTCGAACCAGCGGGCGACGCGGCCCGCCGCCATCCCGGCATCGAGGATCTCGTACGCCCGCTTCAGGAGCAGGTAGATGCTTTCCGCGCCGTGGCGCTCCTCCAGGGTGCCGTTGGCGAGCTCGGCGACGTAGGACGCGGTGCCGAACGAGACGAGGTCGTCGCGCATCCGGAGCCATGGATGGAGCACCTCGACCTGGGTGATGACGTCGAACGTCCGCCCGTGCGCGAGCGCCAGCCGTAGCTCCGCGAAGGGCTCCACGGAGCCGCCGATCCGCGAGGTCGGCTTGCGGATGCCCTTGGCGATCGCCTTGATCTTGCCGCCGGCGGGCGTGATCAGCGTCAGGATCCGGTCAGCCTCGCCGTAGTCGAAGCGCGACAGCACGATGGCCTCGGTGACGTAGCGGCGGGGGGCGGGCATGAGGTGACGGTACTCTCTCGGCACCCTGCCGTCAGGTGAGGAAGACGTGTCCGAGATCCAGTCTGTCGAAGGCCGGCCCCTGAAGAAAGGGCTGTCGCCGGGGCGCCGGTCGGCCTTCTGGGCGCTCGGCCTGCTGGTGGCGGCGATCGTCATCGTCGTCGTCGGGCAGCTCGTGCAACCGCCCGGCATCCCGACCGACCATGACCTGGGCATCATCCAGGCGGACGGCCGGGTCGCGCTGGCGAGAGGGGACGGCTCCGCACCGGTGCCGCTCACCGGGGTGGGCGTGCCCGGCGACGCCACCGGGATGCAGATGGCGCCCGGCGGTGACTTCGTGGCGCTTCGAACGCCCGCGGCCATCGTCGTGGTCGATCGTGCCGGTGTCGTCTCGTGGCGGAAGGCGGTGGTCGGTGCGTCGGTCACGTTCGCGTGGTCGCCGGACGGAAGCCGCGTCGCGATCTTTGATTCGGGCGGTGGCCTCAGCTCCACCGGCGCGCCGAGGGCGAGCCTGCAGGTCCTGACCTCGGCCGGGGCGCTGGAGTGGGATGTGCCGCTCGCAGACGGCTTCGGGGTGGTCCCGGGCTACGGCAACCTGGCCTGGTCGCCGGATGGCGGCAGCCTGGCGTTCAGCGGGTTCACCAGGCCGGGGCTGCTGGGAGGCCTGCAGCCGACTGCCCTCTGGAAAGCGGCCGTGGACGGCCAGACGCTGGCGACCTTCGGGGATGCCACGCTCACGAACGCCTTCGTCTACGGCCCTGCCTGGGCCAGCGACGGCAAGCTCTACGTCGCTCGAAGCAGCTTCGAGCAGAGCGGGATCTGGCAGATCGACCCCTCGAGCGGCGATGCGACGCTGCTGCTCCGCCGGCAGATGGACTCCTGCGCCGCGGGGGCGACATGCACGTTCGAGCTGCTTGGTCCCCTCATTCCCTCGCCCGATGCCAGCACGCTGGCCTTCCGCGACGTCACCCGGGACCTCTCCATCCTCGTCATCGCGACCAGGGCGATCACCGTCGTCCCGGGAACCCAGGGCCTCGCGTCCACGCCGTACGAATGGGCCGCCGACGGGCGCTCGCTCCTGTACATCGCCCACGCGGATCCGCCGGCCGATCCTGCGGTGCCGCGCGACCTGGCTCGGTTCGATCCCGGTTCCGGGAGCTCCGCCGTCCTCATCGCCGACGTCCGCGCCTTCGACGTCCTCGCCGGAACGCCGTAGCCCCGGAGCCCGCGAGGGCGAACCCGCTACTTTCGCCGCGCACGTTTCTTGCGCCCCGCGTACACTCGCCGCGATGACCCTCTCGACCTCACCCGACATCGACCGCCTGATCGCCGACACGGAGTCGGAGATCCTGGGTCTCGTCGAGGGCTCCGACCCCGCGACCGCCGGTGTCTACGAGATGTGCCGCTATCACCTCGGCCTCGATGGCTCGGGCTCGTCGGGCAAGCGCATGCGGCCTCTGCTGGGGCTGCTGGCCTATTCCTCGATCACGGGCGATCACCGGCGCGCGCTGCCGGGCGCCGCCGCGGTCGAGCTCGGGCACAACTTCAGCCTCGTGCATGACGACATCGAGGACGACGACCGCGAGCGCCGCCACCGACCCACCCTCTGGGCGCTCCACGGCGTCCCCCAGGCGATCAACACCGGCGACATGCTCTTCAGCCTCAGCCGGATCGCGCTGCATCGCCTCACCGACCTCGGCTTCCCGGACAAGACCGTGCTGCGGCTGATGAAGCTCTACGACGAGACCTGTGTCGCCCTGTGCGAGGGCCAGTACCTCGACATCTGGATGGCCGAGCACGACGATGGACTGTCGGTCGAGCTCTACTTCGACATGATCGGGCGCAAGACGGCGGCCCTCATCGCGGCATCCATCGAGGCGGGCGCCGTCCTGGCCACCGAGGACGAGGAGGTCATCCGCCGCTACCGCGCCTTCGGCTGGGACCTGGGGATCGCGTTCCAGCTCAACGACGACCTGCTGGGCATCTGGGGCCGCGAGCACGCGACCGGCAAGGAGCCCACGGACGTGGCCAGGAAGAAGAAGACGCTGCCCGTGATCCATGCCTACGAGCATGCGGCTCCCGGGGACCGCGCACGGCTCGTCGAGCTCTACTCGAACGCCACGCTTGCCGCGCCGGATGTCGACGAGATCGTGGCCATCCTGGAGCGTGCCGGCAGCCGCGACTACACCCGCGACCAGGCGCTCCTGCACCGCGACCGCGCACTCGCCTCGCTCGACGCCGCGGGCACGATCGAGGCGGAGCCCCGCGAGCGCCTCGAGGAGATCATTCGCTCGGCGATCACCGCCTGACACCCGCCACCCAGCTGTCCCACCCCGCCCGACCGGCGCGGGGTCCGGCCCTGGATTCCGTCCTGGTCCCGTCCGGATACCGTCGGCAGCCGGCCTCTCTGCCACCCTTCGCGCCGGATTCGGGCCGGATTCGCGCCGGATTCGGGCCGGATTCGCGCCGGATTCTCGCCAGATTCCCGTCTGGTCGGCACTCGGCGTGGTCCTGTGGAGCGCGTACGACCAGCTCACGCTCAGGCCACACGTGAATGACCGCCGTGCGCCAGCCGGAAGTGACAACTGGCGGAGCCAGAGGTCTCGATCCCTGCCGAAGGCTACCCACACTGGAATCTGGCGGTCTGCAATCGACACGCACGAGCCAGCGTCGCGAAGCGCTCGACTTGCGCGCTTGGCGCGAGCTTCAGCGCTCGGCGCGAGCTTCAGCGCTCGGCGCGAGCTTCAGTCGGCGCGCGGCTTGCGGGCTGTCGCGCGGCTTGCGCGCTTGGCGGGAGCTTCAGCGCTTGGCGCGCGTCCCCGCCGCCTTGGCCTTGGCCGCGCGCGACTCGCGCTCCGAGCGTCCCT
>JAICVI010000046.1 GCA_025935415.1 Chloroflexota bacterium | reverse complement strand
GGTCCCGAGCCGACGCCCAGCCCGACACCCACGCCGGACCCGACGCCGACGCCCGTGCCGGTGACACCGCCGCCACCGCCGCCGCCGACGCCCACCCCGACGCCGGCCCCGATCACCGTCGGCGAGTATCGCTGCGTGCTCCTCGCGATCGCCGAGTTCCAGATCGACGCCGACGGCTTCGACGTCGGCTCGATCTCCGGCCCCAACGACCCCGATGCCGTGGTCGTGGCCCAGGATCCGGCGCCCGGCGTGAAGCGCCCGCCCGGCACCGACATCGATCTCACGACGGAGGCCCAGCCCGCCGCGACCTGCCCAACCGGCTGAGCTTCAGCGCTCGGCGTCGCCGAACAGGCTGGTGCGCGCCTCCCACCGTTCCAGCGGGTCGCCGAGCGCGGGCGATGGCGCCGGTGGGGCAACCGGCGGTGGCTCTGGCGCAGGCGTCGCCTTGGCGTTCCCGGGTGCCGGTGGGACAAGCTCCTCGAGCGGCACGAAGCCCCGGAGTCGCATCGGATCGGGCCGGTCGAGCGGGCCGCGCCCTCCTCCTGTGACCCCGGCCGTCCCGCGACCGCGTGGCGGCATCGCCGACGAGGGTCCAGCGCCGGTCGCGGGCGGTGTGGCGGCCGGTGTCGTGGCAACGGAGCGCCGGCCCTCTTCCCAGCAGGCCCGCATCTCGAGGCCGGTCAGGGGCGTGCGCCAGCGGTCCTTGCCGCAGTACCCGACGTCGGCCGCGAGCGAGGTCCGGAAGTGCCGGCAGGTCGAACAGGTGGTCGATGAGCGATGGCAGACCCAGCAGCGCGCCGCCTCAGCCTGAGGAGCGCCGCAGTGCGGGCAGGCCCACATCGCCACGACCTCCAGCGTAGCTGCGCGGCGGGACCGTGGTGCATCGATTTCGCGCGGGCGTTCCGCGGTGCCTCGCGGCTCCGGGCCTATTTCACGAAGGTCAGCGTCACCCGGTCGCTCGACTGGCCGAAGAGGTCGGTCGAGACGAGCACCGTGCCGATGCCGCCGCCCGCCGCCAGCTTCCCCACGAGTGGCGTGGTGAACGCCGCGCGCCCGTCGGGGCCGGTGGTGAGCTGGTTGGAGATCGGCGCCAGGCCCGGGATCTGAAGCGTGAAGAACGCCGTCGCGCCCTCGAGCGGCGCGCCCGACGGGTCGGTCACCACGACGGCCAGCTGGATCGACGAGGGCGGATGCGAGATGTCGACGCGGTAGGTCGAGGCAGTCAGACGGACGCCCATGTCCTCGGAGCCCTGGAGCACCGTGAGGGTCGTGCTGCCAACGTTGCCGGCCGGGTCGGTGCCCGTGATCTCGATGGCGTTCGAGCCCGGCGCGAGCGTCAGGGTCAGCTCGAACGACCCGTCGCTCCCGGCCGCCGATGACACCGAGGTGTCGTTCGCGGCATTGCGCGCGACCAGGGTCGTTCCCGCCTGCGTGGTGCCCTTGATCCGGACCTGCGGATTCTTCGTGGCCGACCCGTTCTTCGGCGACGTGACCGCGATCTTCGGCTTCGTGAGGTCGAGGTAGTAGGTCACGATGGGCGAGGGATCTGACTCCTCGTCGCCGCGAAACAGCGTCGCCGTGATGTCGTTGCGACCCTCGGTCAGGTTGAAGGGGACCACCATCCGGCTCGTGGTCCCGAGCGGGACGTCGACCACGGGCGCGGGTTCGAGGCCCTCGAGGGCCAGGTACAGGCGGACCTTGGCCGTGGGGTCGCCCAGCGCCTCGATCGGAACGGTCACGGTCAGCTCCACCGTGTCACTGTTGGTGTACGGCTGCTGGGGCTGTGCGATCCGGGGCGAGTCCGTCACGGGCAGCGCGGTCTGATCCGGGCTCGATGTCGCCGTGAGATGCCCGACCGCGGTCCCGAAGCCGGCCCGCAGCGTCGAGAGCATCGGACCGATGCCGCCGATCGCGACGACGAATGCCGCCGCCGCCAGGGCGATGACGGCAAGGGCCAGGACCGTGCGCGTGACCAGTGGGGCACGCCGTCGCCGCGCGTCGAGGCCGCGGTGCTCGCGCACGCGGTATCGCTCCGGCGCCTTGGCCTTGATCGGCTGGGTTCGCGGGCGGCCGCTGGAGGGTGCGCGGGGGCGGACGTGCGAGGAGCCGCGACGCGAGGCCATCGCCGCGAATCCTCGCACGTCCCGGGATGCCACCGCCCAGCTTCGTGGCGTCCGGCCGCACCGAGTGGCGCGCTTTGCGGTGTACGCTGGCATCGTGCGGCGGGGGAGACCGCCGCCGGAGTGGGGGAATACGTGCAACCAGGCGGTCCCAAGACGAGTCGTGGGGCCCGCGTCAGCGGACGCCCGCCGTTCGGCCTCGGCCCCATTGCCCGCGTCTCGACGGTCGCTGGCGGGTCGGGCGCGACGGCGGCGAGCCCCGACGCGCTGGTCTCGATGCAGCCCGGCCGACCGGCCGATCGGCGGTTCGGCATGCCGATCGGTGGCGGACTCGGCGACCCGGCCCGGACGCGTGCCTTCGGGCTTCCGAACCTCCGCCGCAATGTCTGTCCGCATTTCTACGTCACCGGCAGCCGCGGGGCCCTCCCGATCCACGCTCCCCACCTCCTGAAGGGCATCGTCCGGCAGGACAGCGTCGTCTCCCGCTGCCAGCTGCGAGGCGGGGTGCACCTCGAGCAGAGCTACGTCAACGACGTTTGCCTGTCGCCGCGCTTCAATCAGTGCGTGTTCTACGAGGAGGAGCTGAGCGCCCGTTGACGTCGTCGCTCCGGGGCCCGGACGCGATGGCTGACCCGGCTGCCGCTCGTGCCTACCACGCGGCTGTTCGCGCCCTCGAGCAGCGCGGCCGCTTCGGCATCCGGCTCGGGCTGGGCCGAACGCGCGCGCTGCTGCACGTCCTCGGCGACCCCCAGCTCGCGGTGCGCGGCGCCCTCGTCGGAGGCACGAACGGCAAGGGCAGCGTGCTGGCGCTCGCGGGGAGCGCCCTCCGGGCCGCGGGCGTGCGAGCGGGCACGACACCCAAGCCGCACCTGGTCTCGTATCGCGAGCGGATGGAGATCGATGGTCGGCCGATCGACCCGGTCACGTTCGCGGGGCTCGTGGGCGATGCGCTCGAGGCGGCCGACCGCATCGAGCGACGCCACGGCCAGCCGACCGAGTTCGAGCTGCTCACGGCGATGCTCTTCCGGTGGTTCGCGGACGAGGGCGTGGCCGTCGCGCTCATCGAGGTCGGGTTGGGCGGGCGGCTCGATGCGACGCACGCCTGGGACGGCGGGGTCGCGGCGATCACGAACGTCGCGCTCGATCACCAGGCCTGGCTCGGCAACACCGTCGAGGCGATCGCGCGCGAGAAGGCCGCGATCATCGAGCGTGGCGACCTCGCGGCGACGGGGGCCACGGGCCCGGCGCTCGCGGTGATCCGGCGGCGCGCTCGGCGCGTCGGCGCGCCACTGACCGAGGTGGCCCCGCCGGCGGTGCTCGCCGTGGACCGCGATGGGCTCCAGGTCGACCTCGGGGCGCTGGGCCCGACGCGGATCTCGCTCCGTGGCCGCCACCAGGCACAGAACGCGGCGGTCGCGGACGCGGTGCTGGATGCGCTCGGC
Source organism: Chloroflexota bacterium (assembly GCA_025935415.1). Taxonomy (GTDB): domain Bacteria; phylum Chloroflexota; class Limnocylindria; order Limnocylindrales; family CSP1-4; genus UBA5189. The sequence goes on along the minus strand of JAICVI010000046.1, from coordinate 9,697 downwards.
GCCGCCGGGATCGCCAGCGTCGAGGCCGAGGCGCGGCGGAGGGGCTACGCGGCCGCGACGTGGCCGGGGCGGCTGGAGCTGCTCCGGGTGCGCGACAAGGACATCCTGCTCGACGGTGCCCACAATCCCGCGGGTGCCGCCGCGCTGTCCGCGGCGCTCGACGACCTGCGGCCGTTCCTCGGAGACCCCGAGGCGCCGCTGACCCTCGTCCACGGGTCCATGTCCGACAAGGACGTCGACGGCATCATCGCGGCGCTGCTGGAGGCGAAGGCCCTCGACCGCGTTCGGGTCATCGCCACCCAGGTGCCGGGCGAGCGGGCGATGCCGGCGGGAGAGCTGGCCCGCCACTGGCGCGTGCGCCGCCCCGAGATCGAGGTCACCGTGATCGCCGACGCGGGCACGGCCCTGGAACGCTCGCTCGGTGGTCCGGGATCGGTGGTGGTCGCAGGGTCGCTGTACCTCGTCGGCGAGGCACGCCGGCGATGGGTCGACGACCCGCTGCTGCGCGACCCCGAGGAGGCCGACGCGTGACGCCACCGCTGCCGACGAGGATCGGGCCGCGGACATTCGCCTGGGGCGAGCGCACGTTCCTGATGGGAATCCTGAACGTGACCCCGGACTCGTTCTCCGGCGATGGGCTCCTCGGGAGCGGCAGCGACCCCGTTGCCCGCGCCGTCGCCCAGGCCGGGGAGATGGCCGCAGAGGGCGCCGACCTGCTCGACATCGGGGGCGAGTCCACGCGACCCGGCCACGACGCGGTGGTGCTGGAGGAGGAGCTCGGGCGGGTCGTGCCCGTGATCGAGGCGGTCCGCGCAGCGCTGCCCGCGATGCCCCTCACGATCGACACCACGAAGCCGGAGGTCGCCACGGCCGCGCTCGACGCCGGGGCCAACGCGATCAATGACGTCTGGGGCGTCGCAGAGGACGATGCGCTGGCGCGGATCGCCGCTGCCCGCCGTGTCCCGCTCATCGTGATGCACAACCGGTCCCAGCCGGTCTACGACGATCTCGTCGGGGACGTCCTCGCGGACCTGCGCGGCGCTGTAGAGCGGGCCCTGCGCGCGGGCGTCCCGGACGCGGACGTCATCGTCGATCCCGGGATCGGCTTCGGGAAGACCGCGGCGCAGAACATCCTCCTGCTGCGGGACCTGGCGCGGTTGCGCGAGCTCGGCCGCCCGATCCTCCTCGGCACCTCCCGGAAGTCGACCATCGGCAAGGTGCTGGACCTGCCCGCCGAGGAGCGGCTCGAGGGCACGCTTGCCACCACGGCGCTCGGGATCGCGTCCGGCGTCGACATCGTCCGGGTGCACGACGTCCGCGAGAACCTCCGCGCTGCCCGCATGGCCGATGCGATCGTGCGAGGCTGGACGGGATGAGCGATCGGATCGTGCTCGCGAACATGGCCTTCCAGGCGCGCCACGGCGTGCTCGACTGGGAGAAGGCCGAGCCGCAGCGCTTCGAGGTGGACCTCGAGCTGCATCTCGATCTCCAGCCAGCCGGCCTCGAGGACGACCTCGCCCGCACGATCGACTATCGCGGCGTCTACGCGACGACCCGCCAGGTCGTCGAGTCGACGACGTTCAACCTCATCGAGGCGCTGGCGGAGGCGATCGCGCACGAGGTCCTCGCAAGCCAGCCGCTCGTGCACGAGCTGGTGGTTCGGGTGCGCAAGCCCGACGTGCAGCTCGGCGGCCCGCTGGATCACGCGGCGGTGGAGATCCGCCGGGTTCGGGGAGCGGCCTCGGCCTGAACCGCCCTCGTGACCGAGCTGGCTAGAGGCCTTCCGGCCGCGTTCCCAGGGTGACGCTGATGTCGAGCTGACTTGCGCCGCGGAGCACCGTCAGCTTGACGGTCTGGCCCGGGGCGAAGCTCGTGAGCACGGCGTCGAGCGGGTGCTCGCTGTCGATCGACTGACCCTCGATCGCGATGATGATGTCGCCGTCCTTCAGGCCGGCCGCCTCCGCTGGGCTGCTGGGCGTGACCGCGGGGGTCGAGGTGCCGTTGCCGTCGGTCGACCCGCCGATCAGGGCGCCGTGGTCCACGGTCAGCTTGTCCTGGGCCTTCAGCTTGGCGTCGACCGCGACGTAGCGAACGCCGAGATAGGGCCGGGCGAGCTTCTCGCCCGCGATCGCCTGCTGCATGATCGGCCGGGCGATGTCCACCGGGATCGCGAATCCGATGCCGGTCGAGTCCTTCTCGACCGCCGTGTTGATGCCGATCACGGTCCCCGCGGCGTCGAGCAACGGCCCGCCGCTGTTGCCGGGGTTGATCGCGGCGTCGGTCTGGATGAGGTTCGACAGCCGATCCTCCGCGCTGATCTGGACCGTCCGGCCCGTGGCCGAGATGATCCCGGTGGTCACGGTGCTCGTGTAGGTCCCGAGCGGCGACCCGATCGCGATCGCGAGCTGGCCGACCTTGATGTCGGCGGAGCGCCCGATCGGCGCCGTCGGGAGGCCGGTCGCTTCGACCTTGACGATCGCGAGGTCGGTCAGCGTGTCGATGCCGTACACGGTGCCGTCGAACTGGCGCCCGTCCTTGAGCTCGACCGTCATCTTCGACGCGGTCGACCCGTCCTGGTTTGTGACGACGTGCTTGTTGGTGAGCACCCAGCCCGCGGCGTCGTAGATGATCCCCGAGCCGACGCCGGTCTCCGGGATCTGGCCGCCGAAGACATCGGTGCTCACGCCCTCGACGATGATCCGGACGACCGCGGGGCTGACGCTGGCGGCGGCGTTGACCACCGCCGAGGAGTCGTCGACGGTCGTCGGGACGCGGCTCGCGGTGACGCCCGGGGCCTGCTGGGCGCTTCCCGCCGGATGCAGGGCCCCGGTGCCCTGGAGGACGAGCACCGTCCCGCCCGAGGCGAGCACCGCCGACAGCAGCGCAGCCCCGAGGAGCTGTCCGAGGCCGGGACCCCCGGGGCGCCGATCGACCGCGACCGGCTGGGTCGGCACGACGGGCGGGATGGCACCGGCCGCGAACGTCGGCGGGGCCCCGGTCGCCGACCCGGCACTGGCCGGCGCAGGCGGCGCCGGCTCCAGCCAGGCGGGACGGGCCCACTCCGGGCGGTGCTCCGGCGTCGGGGAGTAGGAGACGACGCCGGGATCGGATGTCGCGGCGGTGTCCGCCGAGGCGACGGGATTCGCCGAGACGGCGGGATTGGGGTCGATCACCTGGTCGGTTCGAGGGGGGTCGCCGGAGGGAATCGTGAGAGGCTCCGTGTCCGAGGCGTGCGGGGGCTGCGTCATGGCCCTCTAGGGTGCCGGTTCCGGATTCAGGTTCTGTGCCGGTGACGATGAAGTTTCCGCCACGCTCCCGGGCGTCGCGCGGGCGGGCGGGCGAGCATTCGCGGGCAGGACGACCCTGAACGTGGCACCGGCGCCGGGCCGGCTCTCGACCGCCACGGTGCCCCCATGCATCTCCACGATCCCGCGCACGATCGCGAGTCCGAGGCCGCTCCCGCTGCCGCGTGCCTCCGAGGCGCGAGACCCTCGGAAGAACCGATCGAAGATGCGCGGCAGCTCGGCGGCCTCGATGCCGATCCCGGTGTCCGCCACCGTGATCGAGGCGCCGCCCCCGGGCTCCCCGCGGACGTCCACCGTCACGGAGCCGCCCCGCGGCGTGAACTTGATGGCGTTGCCGACGAGGTTCGTCACGACTTGCCCGATGCGGACCGGGTCGTGGCGGAGCGGAATCGGGCTATCCGGCCGGCGCACCGTCAGCGCGACGCCGCGGCGTCGCGCGGTTGCCGCAGACTGTTCCACCGCCTGCTCCACGGACGAGCGGAGGTCCTCGGGGCGCAGGTCCAGGAGCACGAGGCCGCTGTCCAGCTTCGACAGCTCGAGGAGGTTCTGGGCGAGCCAGTCGAGGCGCTCCAGCTGGGTCCGGCTCGTCTCCAGGAACTCCGTGCGCGCAGAGGGATCGTCCGCCGCGCCCTCGGTGAGGAGCTCGTTGAACGTCCTGAGGGCGGCAATGGGCGTCCGGAGCTCGTGCGAGACGTCGGCGAGGAACTCTCGGCTTCGATCGCGATCGCGGCGGATGATCTCGACGCTCTCCTGGAGGCGCTCGGCCATCGCGTTGAACTGGATCCCGAGCTCCGACAGCTCCACCGGGCCGTCCTCGATGACCTCCGCCGGCACCCGGCGCGCGAGGTCGCCCTCGCCGAGGTCGCGGCTCGCCTCCGTGAGGCGCCGAACGGGGGTGGCGATCCGGCGCGTCAGCGCGGCCGCCACCACGACGGCGACCGCCAGCGCGATCAGGCCGATGATCGCCAGGAGGCCGGTGACGTTCGCGATCGCCGCGGCTCGGTACGTGAATGGGTTCGAAAGGATGACCTCGACGGCGTACGGCTCCAGGACGGACCGGTTCTCGAGGACGACGACCTTGCTCGAAACGGGCTCGCGCTGCTGTGCCTCCTGGGCGCCGGCCTGGTCGCTGATCGAGAAGGCGCCGCCCGACGCGGGGATGAAGGTGCTGTCGAGCATCGTCCCGAGCCGGTACTGGACATCGGCCTGGGCCAGGCGCTCCGCGATGAAGCGCTCCTGGCTGTCCTTCGACAGCTCCAGTGCGACGACGGGGTCGAGCACGCCGTCGACGGAGATGACGGGGTTGCCTCTGCGGATGGTCTGGGTGCTTTCGGCGACGTCGATCACGTAGCGGGCCACGCCCGCCGCGCGTGTCTGGAGGTCGTCCGACTGCTGCTGGTCGAAGTAGGCGCCGAGCCGGTTCACGACCAGCATCCCCACGAGGCCCAGGGTCACCGCGACCACGGCGACGAAGGCGAGGGTCAGCCGCCCCTGGAACGTCTGCGGCGCGAGGCTGTCGGCAAGCGCATGCGCGCGACCGTCAGCGCTCGGCGAATGCGTACCCGACACCGCGGATGGTCTGGACGAAGGCCGGATGCGTCGGATCGTCCTCGAGCTTGTCGCGCAGGTGGCTGACGTGGACGTTGATCGTCTTCTCGTCCTGGTCGAGGGCCTCGTAGTCGCGCAGCAGGTCGAGCAGCTCGCCGCGCGTGTAGACACGCCCCGGCTTGCTGGCCAGGTGCCGCAGGATCTCGAACTCGGTCGGCGTCAGGCTGATGCGCCGGTCGCCGCGTTGGACGCGCCGTCGATCGAGGTCGATCAGGAGGTCGCCGTGGCGGATCACGCGCCCGCCCGCGGCGTCGGCGAGGTCGCCATAGGCCCGCCGCAGGAGGGCCTTGATCCGGCTGAGGAGCTCCCGCAGCCCGAACGGCTTGGTGAGGTAGTCGTCAGCGCCCAGCTCCAGCCCGATGACCTTGTCGACCTCCTCGTCGCGCGCCGTCAGCATCAGGACCGGCGACTTCGTGCCGGCGGCGCGCAGGCGGCGCAGGACCTCGAAGCCGTCCATGCCCGGGAGGCGGACGTCGAGGAGCACGAGATCCGGCGCGCCGCGCGTGGCGATCTCGAGGCCTTCCTCGCCGGAGGTGGCGAGCGCGACCTCGTAGCCCTCCTGCTGGAGCGCGTACTGGATCCCGCGGGCGACGGCGTGCTCGTCTTCGACGACGAGGATCGTGGCGGCCATGGGAGCATCATCTTAGGGCCGGCATCTCCCGGGCCGGTTTCTCGGGGCGTGGTACCGTACGCGCCCAACGTTCTCCGGAGGCCCAGTTCCGCATGTCCGCCGCCCCTGCCCGCCCCAAGCTTGCCGCCGAGCGCCGCGAGGTGACCGGAAAGAAGGTCGCCTACCTGCGCGCCGCCGGCCGCCTGCCGGCCGTCGTCTTCGGCCGCGGCCTCGACTCCAACTCCGTCTCGGTGGACGCGCACGAGTTCGAGAACCTCCGCCGCCACGCGGGCGCCAACACGCTGATCGACCTGTCGGTCGACGGCGAGAAGGCCGCGCCGGTCCTGGTGTACGGCGTCCAGACGCATCGGGTCACCCGCAAGCCGCTGCACGTCGACCTGTACATGGTCCGCATGACCGAGGAGCTGACGGTCGACGTTCCGCTCGTCGCGGAAGGCGAGTCCGACGCGGTCGTGAATGCCGGCGGCACGCTCATGCACGTCATCGAGAACGTCCGCGTCCGGGCCCTGCCCGACCACCTGCCGCAGTCGATCCACTACTCGATCGAGTCGCTTCGCACCTTCGACGACGCCATTCACGTCCGCGATCTCGACATCCCCTCCGACGCCACACTCCTGACCGACGCCGACGAGGTCGTCGCGAAGGTCCTGCCGCCGCGCGTCGAGGAGGAGCCCGTCGTGGCCGAGGCCGCCGAGGGCGAGGAGGGCGCCGAGGGCGAGGCCGCCGCCGAGGGCGAGGGCGCCGAGGCTGGCGCCGACTCCTCTGGTGGCGACGCCGGGGCTGGCGACGAGGGCTGATCGCCCTCGCATCGGCGCTCAGGCGGGGTTCGACCCCACCGCATAGACGATCGGCAGGCGCAGCGTCAGCTGCTCCGCGGTGAGCTTCTGCAGGCCCTCGAGGATCCTGCCCTCGATCTGCCGGCGCTCCTTCGGCTCGAGGTCGGCGAAGAGCGAGGCCTCGTCGAACTCGGTGAGGAAGCCGAGGTAGCCCGGAGCGTCCCAGGCGTAGGTCAGCTCGTCGCTCCAGGCGGTCACCTCGCGAAAGCCGGCGCGGCGCATGGCCAGGGCTGCTGCGGCGGGCGAGGCCACGTCGCCGGGCCGCGCGTCGGGTTCCGGCGGGTCGAAGCCGAAGTCGTCGAGCACCGCGTTGGCGACCCGGTCGGGCTCGAAGGCGCGATCCGTCTGCTGCCAGGTCACCCAGGCGAAGGTCCCTCCCGGCCGGAGGACGCGGCGAACCTCGCGCAGCGCGGCCGCCCGGCTCGGGACGAGCTGGAGCACGAACGACGACATCGCAGCGTCGAAGGCGCCGATGGAGTCCGGGAGCTCGTCCGCGTAGGCGACGACGGTCTGGAAGCGCGACGCGGCCTGGGGGGCGAGATTCTCATCTGCCGTCCGGCGCGCGACGGCCAGCATCCCGCTCGAGGGATCGATGCCTATGACGTGCAGCGAGGGCCACCGCGCGACGGCTGCCCGTGCGAGCGTGCCCGTTCCCGACCCGACGTCGAGCAGGCGCGGGTTTCGCGCCGGACGAGCTCCGGAGGCGGCCGGCGTCGCTGCCGCGATCGTTGATTCGAGGTGGTCGAGCACGCGCTCGGCTGCGACGCGCAGCACCGGCGCCCAGAAGCGGGCGTAGCCGTCGGCCATCTCGTCGTAGCGGCTCTGGGGTTGCTCCTCGGGGTCTTCCACCCCGGCACTGTAGCCGGGGGCGGGGCTGTTCCGGCCGCGGGGCCCGCTAGACGACCTTCCCCTCGGGCAGGTCCTCGACGAACTCGCGACCAAGCCGCGCCGCGTCATAGGCGGTGCCGAGCTCGTGGTGGTAGGGGACGCCGCTGAACTCATGGTGCGACCGGGTCGGGATGTCCGCGCCGTCCGCGAACTCCTTGCGCTGCAGCTCGATGTAGCCCTGCTCCTGCCGCTCGGCCATCGCGCTGAGCAGCGTCGAGAGGCCGTGGCCCGCGGCGTGCTGTCCCCCGAGCGTGATGAAGATGAACTTGAAGCCGAGATCGCCGAGCTCTGCGAAGGTCAGCGGCTCCGGGTCGAGGAACCACTTGAATGACGAGGACCAGTTGAACGCGAATCTCGCCTCCGGGAAGCGCTTGTGGACCTCCGCGGCGAACGTCTCGACCGGCCCCCGGTCGGAGGTCGGGAACTCGCACCAGACGAGGTCGGGGATGCCCGTGTCGAGGTAGCGGCAGGCCCGATCGATGGCCAGCTCCAGGCCACGAGCCGGCTCGGGCGCGTCGATGGCCGAGAGCCCGTCCGTGCGAGCGATCACGGTGAAGTCCTCGCGCCCCAGGTCGTCGGCGACCGCGCGCATCATCCGGAGCTTCCCGTTCATCTCCTGGGCCGGCACGAGTGCCTTGCCGCCGATGTGCCCGCAGCGCTTCGGCAGCACCTGGTCCTCGAGGTGCGCCGCGGCGACGCCCGCGGTGACCAGCAGCTCGGTCTGGCGCTGGACGTTGAAGATGTTCCCGTAGCCGGCGTCCATGTCGACGACGACCGGCGGGATGTCCAGGTGCCGGGGCGCGATGCCCTTCGCAGGATCGCCGACGGCCTGGGTCAGCTGGAACTTGCGCAGCGCGCTCACCGTCCGCCGCGCGCCGTCTGCGATCTCGGGCCCGCTGTAGAGGTCCATGTCCGTGGTCCCGAGGTGGCCGATCGCGAAGGAGTAGCCGCTGAAGTAGACGGCCTTGTAGCCGTGGTACATGACGAGCTGGGCGCCCATGGGGTCGTACACGCCCGGTCCGAAGAGGTATGGCTCCGTTTCGAGGAGCTGGCGGAACCGGGTTGCCGGATGGGTCCACCGGGACGTTGCGACCTCGAAGCCGGCGGGCAGCAGTGGCGATGCGGCAAGCTCGCGCGGCGTCGATGACCGGCCCGCCCGCTGGGGAGCCGCGATGGCCGGGGACGACGATCCGGGCTCTCTGATGGCCGTCATGTCAGTCGTTCGCGTGGTCGGCGTTGCAGTCCTCGGCGTCGAGGCAATGGCACTCGCCCGGATCGAACGGCGCCGGCGCCGGCTGCTCTTCGCGTGGCACGGCGGCGGTCGCCGGTTGCGCGACGCTCGGCAGGTCGGGGTAGACGTGGACGATCGGCGCCTGTCCGGCGGCCGACGCGTGCGGATCCGGCTGGTGGACTTCGATCGTGATGCGGGTCGGAGCCTGGATCGTCATGTCGACCCTCCTCGATTGGACAGCGGCGCGGGTGCGTCGCTCGGGGCACCGTGCCATCTCGATGCCATCACGTCCAATCGATCGAATGGATCGGTGACATACGTAAGTGTTATGGTTGAGCGTGACCTGGCCGCCCGGCGAGGCCGGCGCAAGGTCCGAGGAGGCGCCCCGCATGCAGCTGGCACAGGTCGAAGGCTTCCTCGAGGTGGCGCGCCGCGCCAACCTCAGCCGCGCTGCCGAGGCCCTCTTCCTCACGCAACCCGCGCTCAGCGCGCGCCTCCGCTCCCTCGAGTCCGAGGTCGGCGTCGCCTTGTTCCAGCGCGGACGCCGTGGGATGGCGCTCACCGACGCGGGCCGGGCCTTCCTGCCCTACGCCGAGCGGGCGATTCGGGCGCTGCGCGACGGGACCAGCGCCCTCGAGCGCCTGCCGGCCACCGAGGAGCTCGTCCTCGGCGCCGCCCCGGCGATCAGCACGTACGTCCTGCCGCCGTTGCTCACTGCCTACGAGCGGGCCAGCCCGGAGGTGCGGCTCAACGTTCGGACCGGGCATTCCGAGCAGGTCCTGGAGATGGCCGTTCGCGGCGACATCGATGTCGGGCTCGTCCGCGAGCTCCATCACCCGGCGTTGGAGACGCGCTTCCTCTACACCGACGAGCTCGTGCTGGTGGTCGAGCCCGGCCATCCCCTGGCTCGCCAGCACCGGGTGACGCTCGACCGGCTGCGCGACGCCCGGCTCATCCTCTTCGACCGCACGTCGAGCTTCTACGACCTCACGAGCGCGCTCTTCCGCTCCGCCGGCTCCCTGCCGCGGGGCGTCTTCGAGCTGGACCACATCGACGCGGCCAAGCAGATGGTCATCGCCGGCCTCGGGGTCGCGCTGCTGCCAACGACGGCGGTGGCGGGCGAGCTCCGCGACGGCGCCCTGCGCCGGATCGACCTCATCGGAACCCCGCCGATCGAGCGGCGGATCGTCGCCGTCCG
>JAICVI010000047.1 GCA_025935415.1 Chloroflexota bacterium | reverse complement strand
CCTCGCCGCCGGCGCCCCGCGTGCGATCGCCCTGACGAAGGACGCGCTGAACTCGACATGGGACCGGGACCTCGACACAGCCCTGGACTACGAGGCCCACCTCCAGGATCTCGCCGGCCGGACGAAGGACCATCAGGAGGGCATGTCGGCCTTCCTCGAGAAACGTCCCCCTCGCTTCACCGGCGCGTGACGTCACGCTGACTGATGACCGCGAAACCCCGGTTTGCGATTGGGTTCGGCCTCGCGACGCTCGCTCTCTTGCTCGCAGCGTGTTCCTTGTTGCCGGCCACGGGGTCGAAGGGCACGATGCCACCTCCCGGGGCGAACGGCAAAGTTGATCCAGCCGCAGTGCCGGACTTCGTGGCGGTAGCAGGACCGATCTCGACCGTTGGCTACGTCGCCAAGGAAGCCGTCCTCAACCCTGTCGAGGTGAGCTGGCCCGTGTACGCCGAAGATCTTCGGACGGTGGTGGGCCATTTGGAGCCGGGGCGAGGATTCGTCCCCGCCGGCGTCGATCCGAATACGGTGCCGACCATTCCGGTCGAGGTTGGCGCCGGCGATCCGAACGCCACGCCGCGCGAGGGAATCGTCCTCGCCTATGTCCGCAACCGCGGAGCTGCGGATGTGTGGATCGCGGTGATCCACGAGGGTCAAGTCCAGCCAGGCGGCGGAGGCTTTCCGGGGGCCGGGTACATAGGTGTGTGGTGTGATCCCGTTCCGGTCGGTTCCCGCTTGGTGTCCCTGGACAAAAGCCCGACGAACGTCGCCGTCGCACCCCACTTGGTCATCTACGTGGGCGGCACCGTGACGGGAACGGTCAGCCGTTGGCTCGATATTGCCAAAGATGGCTCGGCCACGATCGGGAATGGCGTCCCGTCGTGGTGGACGGGCGGCCCGCCGCCGTGTTGACGTCATGTGACATTCGCCGGCGCTGACTGAGCACACGAACGCAGTGACCGATCGACTTTACGGCTGGCGCAACGTGGTCCTCGTGTTGGCGGGGAGCCGAAGCGACGAGCTGCTCAGCGCTCTCGGAATCGCCGCGGTTGGTTCCGACGTCCGTGAGTGGGCCAGGAAGTACCTCGACCGAGTCCAGTCGTTCTACGAGGTCTACGACATCGATCCCGATGGCGGAGCGGCCGCGCGCACGGTCGAAGGTGACTTGGCCAATCTCGTCGAGCCCGCCGTCTTGGATGCGCTTCGAGATGGCGCAGACCTTCTGAGTCGACCGATCGACGGCGACTTGGACGACTGGTCCAAGGCGTTCTTCGCGTTGCGATATCAGGACGATCCAGACGTTCCTATCCCGGGCACTCGGATACCCGATCCGTTGCTGTCCCAATTCAAGGCGGCTGAGATGGAGGCTGGCCCCGCTTGGCTTTCGGTCGGGGAGGGTCCGTACGACGACTGGGAACGGGAATTCGGCCGAGTCGACGACGTGTGGGCAGACACGACAGCACAGAGCTGGGCGCATCTGCGCCGCACGAGGGCGCTCGTTAGGCGCCTCGCAGAAATCCTTGCGCCCGATGACCGCGCTGCATTCGACGCCTGGGCGCAGGCCGAGCTCTACTCGGACCCCCGCCCGGCCACCTGGCCGAGGCCGCCCCATCTAAGCCTCGCCCATTCGGCACGATGAACCGTCACCACGTGACATTGCGCGACGCTGACTGAGGCCGCCGGATGCAGCTGCTGTTGGTAATCGGGCTGTTCCTAGGCGTTCCCGCGCTCATCATGGCGCCGTACCTCGTCGCAGCAAGTCGCTTCTATCGGATCGTCGGCAACCAAGGGTGGAAACAACCCGAAATCTCTCACCCGACCGGCTGGATAGGATCGACGATGCGGGACCGAGTGCGAGTCTGGTCGAAGGCTGAGCTTGGCGACTTCGGGCCCGAGGCCGCAGCGGCGCTGCAGAGCATGCGGCGGCGCCAGGTGGTGGGCTTCATCGCAGTCATCGGCTACTGGGTGTTCCTCGCTGCTTGGACTAGCCGATGAGCGCGGCCGCTCACGTGACATTAGCCGTCGCTGACTGACTCGCGCCGTACGTCACCTATCGAACCTCGAATGCGTCTGCGGCCCGTGCTAAGACGATGGTCGTTCACGTACGTGCCCGTGATGATCCTCGCCGCCGCGTGTACCTCGTTGTCTCCGAGCGCCGCAGTCCCCGCACCGCCATCGGCCCCCCTTGCGTCACCCTCGGCGTCTCGGGGCTCGCCGGTTCCGGCGATCGACCCCGAACTCGGCCCAGCGCCGACGCCCGCGTATCCCGACAGCCAGGCGATCGGCATCGGAACCATGCGCATCGCGAAACCGCGCCTGGCAACGGCGCGGTTCTGGCTCACTTGCGAGTGGCCGACGACCGCACGCGTTGCATGGCTTTACACGGGCGACGGATCACCTGACAAGCCGGGCGGGGTGGTCACCCTCTTCGGGGAGTCAGTCACGCCGACCGTATGGACCGTGACGGAGGGCGACGGGCAGTCCTTCGGGCTGAGCAGGGAAGGTCAGGTCGCCGACTACTGGATCGATCCCGCTTCGCCCCCTCTTCTCGTGCACACGCCGGATTGGTCGTCTGGGACTCTGTCGTTCGAACATCTGCGCCTGGACCCCGAGTCGTGGGGCATTGGCCCACTACCGACGCCGGCAGAGGCATTCGAACGGCCGCTGGGCGACGACCCTGCAACCGTCGATCTTGGCGGGTCCTTCGAATGGGCATGCGGATCTCGACCCGACACCGTCCCGACGCCGGGCCCCCCGACGACTCCGGAACCGGGCGTCGAGGTGACGCTACCAAAGGCAAGTCTCGCCGTTGCCGACGAGTCGCGGACAGGCATCGTCGGTTGCGGCCTGAGTTGGGGCACGGGTGGTCACGCATCGGCGGGCGAATCCTGTGGCGGTCCTGGTATCCCAGTGCCGCCCTTCGCGCCGACACTTCCAGAACCCCTTCCGCTCGAATCGACCCAAACCCTTCACGTCGGACTCCCGCCCGGCTACCACTTTCAGGCATGGCGATACGAATACGTCGACCAGCCCACGGCAGAGCTCTATCGTGGTGCCGAGCCGCCAGGCTTTGTCCAAGCCGCGGACGATCGAAGCACGACCGAGCGGACCTTGTTGCTCGACCCGCCACCAGTGGGTGACTGGATGATCCGAATCACCTACGACGCGACCAACGGCGACATCGTCGTCAACGGGATGCCAACGTACTTTCGCGTGGTCGTTCGCTGATCCAATGCCGCGTCGCACATTTCGGCCCTCACGTGACATTCCAGAACGCTGATTGAGGCGATCGTCGTGCGACGTCTGATGCGCACTCTCGCGCTTGCTGCTGTTGCGCTCGCGGCTTGCCAAACCATGGATGGCTTCCTCCACCCGATGAAGCTGGACTTGTCGAATGGGACGCCACTTGAACTCGCGCTGGTCGTCAATGGTCAGGTCATAGACGCTCACCTCGGCAAGGGCTCGCATGAGTTCGAAGGGTGGCAACTTCCTCCGCTCCCGTGGGGCGTCGAAGTGCGCTCGCCCGGGGGCCGAACCCTCTTGACGCTCCTTGTTCAGGCGGGCGACGTGTCAACAAAGACGATCCCAAACGGCGGGACAGAGATGCGCGGGGACGGCGCCAGAGTCGACCTCTCCTGTGGCCGGATCGATCTGTATTCGGGGCCTCCGCCGCTGGGACCGGTGCCGGGGCCCGGCGTGCCCGGGGACTGCGATGGATGACCTCACGGAGTTTCATCTGAGATCGGTGATCCGCCAGGCGAGCGTCCGCGCCGCTGGAGGAGCGGTGCTGGCAGCCGGGCGACCTCTGAGGTCACCGTGTCTCGCGTGACATTCCGCGACGCTGACTGAGCGCGATGACGCAAGGGGCGTCGGCTCGGCTCGTACTGATCTGTGGACTTCCGGCCTCAGGTAAGACGACCGTGGCGCGCCGACTCGCAGGCACGATGCCGGCGATTCGATTGAACAAGGATGACTGGGTGCATGCACTCGGTCATGACGTCTGGGACGATGCCTTCAGGGTCCGTCTCGAAGCGCGGCTGTGGGCGCTTGCACAGGAGATGCTGGCCCACGGCAACAACGTGATCCTGGAGTGGGGCCACTGGGCACGCGCCGAACGCGACGAAAAGCGGCTCGGCGCCCGCATGTTGGCGGCCGGGGTCGAACTCCACTATCTCGACTTGCCTTTGGAGGAGCTGATCGCCCGCGTTGAGCGACGCCAGGCAACAGGAGAGTGGTCCGCTTCGCCAATCACCCGGGCGCACATGGAGCAGTGGGCAAGGACCTTCGAACCTCCAACCGAGGAGGAGATCGCGCTGTTCGATAAGCCCGTGGCGGCGCGCGATTCGAGTGACATCTACGAACGCTGACTGACTCGTGATGACGTCACCTCGGGGCCACCTGCCTCGGGCCAGCCTTCTCGCGGTGGGGGCGCGTGCAGTGACGTTCGCCACCGTTCTCGTCGCCTGCTGCCATTCGGGGCAGCCGTCCTCGCGGCGCCGTCAGGTAATCGTTCGGTGATTGACGCTGCCGCAGGCACCGCCGTCCAAGCAGTGCCCTAGGCGTGTCGCCTCGAAATTCACCGTTGCTGACTGAGTCGAGTGGCGCGTTGCGCATCGACCACGTCGCGATGCTCGTTCCGGATGCTCGCGAAGCCACGGCGGAGTTGCGACGCCGGCACGGGCTCGGAGCCGAGCGCGGCATGTTGTACGAGCGCGCGGGGACTCGCCATTGGTTCGTCCCACTCGAGCCGCCCCAGGGCCTCGAGGTTCTCGAGATCGAGGATCGGGAGGCCGCATTGCGCGGACCCGATGGCGAAGCCGTCCTCGCCTGCGAGGCGCGTGGGTTCGGTCTGTTCAGCTGGTGCGTGCTCGTCGATGACCTCGAGCGCGTCTCGGAGCGGCTGGGGATCGCGATCTTCGACTACACGGTGCCCCACCCGGATGGGACGCTCCGGGGCTGGCGGGCGGTGAGCGGGCCTCGCCACCTGCCGTTCTTCATCGACTATCCGAACAACGGCGACCGAGCCGGACGGTTTCGCGAGATGTACCAGCGCGTCGGTCACCAGAGCGCGCCGACCAGCTTCTCGGAGCTCGTCGTGAGCGGCAGTCCCGAGGAGCACCTGGAGTGGCTCGGTCCGAACAACCTGCCGCTTCGTTTCGAGCCCGGCGAGCGCGGCGTGGTCGAGGTGCGGATCGCCACACGGCGTGGGGAGGCGGTCATCAGGTGAGTGACCTTCGGCGAGCGGGCTAGGAGTGCGATTCCCCCGGCTCGTATCTCGCGAGGAGCCGGGTGCGCAGCGCGGCCCTGAAGGTGTTCGTTGGTTGGGTGCGGCCGGCGAGTCCGAGGCGCGCGCGGGCGCCTGACTCGGCGAGCTCGCGAGCGACGCCCTGCAGCTCGGCGTCGAGAGGCAGCTCGACCGGCTCCTCCGTCGAGTACGTCGTGCCGACGGTGATCCAGCGCCGGTCCTCAGGCCGCATCGATGCCCTCGCGCGCCATGTGCGCTCGCACCGCCCGGAGCGCCCGGTGCAGCTCGAGGGCGTAGTCCTGGCGCGTCAGGCCCAGCGCGGCGCAGGCATCCGGCAGGTCGAGGCCGTCGAGGTACGTGAGGAGCAGCAGGCGCCGGTCCGCCTCCGCCAGGTCGTCGACGATGGCTCGCCGTAGCGACGCGCGATCGATCGAGGCGCCGAAGTGGCGCAGCGCGACCTCGTGGGCCAGCTCGAGCGCGGCCTCGGCGTCGCCCGCCTCGTCGAAGTCCGAGGCTCGAACGTGGTGCGGAATCGGCTTGCGCAGGCGCCGGGCGTGATCGACGACCGCGCTCGCGGCGACGCGGTAGAGGTACGCGCCGAGCGACGCGTCGCGGAGCTCGTTGCGTCGCAGCGCGGCCAGGCCCCGTTCGAACGTCATCGACGTGAGCTCCTCGACGACGCCGCGGTCGTCGACGCGCCGTGCGATGAACCCGTAGATCCGTGGCAGGTAGAAGTCGTAGAGCTGGCGGAAGGCGGCCGCGTCCGTCCCGGCGCGCTGCTCGAGCGCGGGATCGCGGGCAGCATCCAGTCCCGCGGTGTGGACGGTCATCGCCATTGGCCGGCCGACGGTAGCCGCGGCCGCCGCGCGCGTGCCATCGCCCACCCGTACTGCCGCCAGCGGGACCTGCGACCGGTCGCGCACGGCATTGACAGCCGAGCACCGGGTGGTAGCCTAACGATCGTTAGTTAGGCAGTAGCGCCTACGAGGAGCGAATGGTAGAGACCAGCCGCCGCCAGGCCATCGAGGACGTCGCCAGCGACCTCTTCCGCGAGCGCGGCTACGCGGCCACGAGCATCCGCGACATCGCCAGAGCGCTCAGCGTCCAGGGCGCGAGCCTGTACGCCCACGTGACCTCGAAGGAGGACGTGCTGTGGGCGATCGTCGATCGCGCCGCGACGCGTTTCGAGCAGGCCGCCGACCGGGCCGAGGCGGATGCGGCGGCCCGCCGGCCGGGCGACCCCGGCGAGGCGATCGCGGCGCTTGTGCGCGCGCATGTCGCCGTGCTGACGGCGGACGTCGACGAGGCCGGCGTCTTCGTGAACGAGTGGCGGGCGCTCGGCGACGAGCGGCGCCGGTCGATCCTCGAACGGCGCGACGCCTACCAGTCGAGGTTCCGCGGCCACATCGAGCACGGCATCGCGGTCGGCGCCTTCGCGATGACCGACCCGTCGATCGCCACGACCACGGTGCTCAGTGCCGTGAATGGCATCGCCGCCTGGTACGACCCGGACGGCCGCCTGCCGGCCGATCGAATCGCCGACCATCTCGTCGAACTCACGCTGCGCATGCTGGAGGGCTCCCGATGACCGACCCGCTCGCGCTCGATCCCGTGCTGCCCGTCCGGCAGCGCAGCGAGCGACCCTGGAACGAGGAAGCCCTCTCGCACGACGAGCGCTTCGCGCATTTCGAGGCCCATGTGACCGCGGGTGGCAAGATCGAGGCGACCGACTGGATGCCGGACGAGTACCGCACGGCGGTCCTGCGCTTCGTCGAGATGCACGCCAACTCGGAGCTCATGGGCGTGCTGCCGGAGCGGGAGTGGATCATGCGCGCGCCGACACTCCGGCGGAAGCTCGCGCTCACGGCAAAGGTCCAGGACGAGGTCGGGCACGCGCAGCTGCTCTACCGCGTCGCGGAAGACCTCGGGAAGCCGCGGGAGGCGATGCTCGAGGACCTGATCGCCGGCAAGACGAAGTTCCACAACGTCTTCCACTACCCGACGAAGAGCTGGGGCGACATCGGGATCATCGCCTGGCTCGTGGACGCGGCGGCGATCGTCGCCCAGCAGGCCCTCAGGGATTCCTCCTACGCGCCGTACGCACGGACGATGCAGAAGATCTGCTGGGAGGAGTCGGTCCACATCATGCACGGCCGGGATGTCGTGGTGACCCTGATGACCGGCACCGCGTCCCAGCGGGAGCTGGTCCAGGAGGCGCTGAACCGCTGGTGGGGCCCCCTGATGCAGATGCACGGACCTCGTGGGGATCGATCGAAGGACCGCGACCTCCACTGGCGCATCAAGGCGAAGACGTCCGAGGAGCTTCGGCAGGAGTTCCTCACGATCTACGTGCCGCGGCTCTGGGAGCTCGGGCTGACCATCCCGGACCCGAACCTGCGCGTCGACGAGGCGACCAAGGTGTGGTCCTACACCGAGCCGGACTGGGACGAGCTTCGATCGGTGGTCACGGGCCACGGCCCGAAGTCACAGGACCGGCTCGCGTTCCGGCGGCTGAACCGCGAGGACACGCGCTGGGTGCGCGAGACGGTGTTCGGCCTCCAGTCGATGGCGCTCGCGTGACGTCGGCCTCGATCAACCGCACAGGCAAGGCCCGGACGACCCCGCACGCCCGGACGGCCCCGAACTCCGGGACGGCCCCGAACGCCCGGATGGCCCGGCCGGGCGACCTCGAGCCCTTCGAGGTCTTCCAGCAGGCGAAGGATGGCGACCCGATGCGCCACGGCGGCAACGTCATGGCGCCCGATGCGGAGCTCGCGCTCCATTACGCCCGCGAGATGTTCGGGCGTCGACAGGAGAGCACCCGCCTGTGGGTGGTCCGCCGCGCGGACATTGCCGTGCTCGAGGACCCGGACCTCCTCGACCCGCCACTGGATCGATCCTTCAAGAAGCCCGGCGGCTACGTCATGCGAGAGAAGCTGGCGGCGGCTCGCGAGCGCGCCGGGACATCGAAGCCGGCCGCGCGATCCGAGGGCCACGACCGGACCGGTGGCCGCCGTGCGAAGGATCCGGCGTGATGCCGATCGCGCATACGTCGCTGCTGCCCATGACCATCGATGACCACGGCAGCGGCTCCGTCGACCTTTCCGGGGCGGCGCGATCGGCGCTCGCGGAGCTCCTGCTGACGATGGCCGACGACGAGTTCGTCTCGGGGTTCACGGATTCCGAGTGGACCGGGATCGCGCCGCTGCTGGAGGAGGACGTCGCGATCAGCTCGATCTCGCAGGACGAGCTGGGCCACGCCCGGGCCCTCTACCAGCTCCTCGCCGAGGTCCTCGCCGACGGGCGCGACGAGGACGCCATCGCCTACGACCGCGAGCCCGACGCGTACCGGCATGCTCGCCTGCTCGATCACGAGCGTGGCGACTGGGCCGACACGATCGCCCGCCGGTTCCTCTACGAGCTCGCGGATGAGGCGCGGCTGGCCTCGATCGGGCCGGGGTACCGGCCGCTTGCCGAGCTCGTCGAGAAGGTTCGGCGGGAGGAGCGGTACCACCGGATGCACGTCGTGGCGTGGATCGAGCGGCTGGCCAACGGCGGCGCCGATGCTCGCGCTCGCCTCGAGACGGCGCTGGCGGCCCAGGGACTCGACGCTCCTTCAGTGTTCACGCCGCTCGACGGCGAGGCCAGGCTCCTCGAAGCCGGGATCCTGACGCGCCCGCTGGCTGCGGCAGAGGCGGCATGGCGGGCCGACCTGACGACCATCCTCGTTCCGCTCGGCCTTTCGCTCCCACCCTCGATCGAGCCGACCGCCGCCGGACGGCGCGACCATTCGGACGCCTTCCGTTGGCTGTGGAGCGAGTTCACCTCGGTCCGACGCTCGGACGGCGGTGCGACGTGGTGATGGCGCTCGACCGGCCGATCGATGCCGGGCCCGACGTCGACCCGCGCGCCGTCCTGGCCGCCCTCGAGGAGGTCGCCGACCCGGAGATTCCGACGGTGTCCGTGGTCGAGCTCGGCATGGTCGAGCGCATCGAGGTGCGGCCCGACGCGATCTCGGTGGAGCTGCTGCCGACGTTCGTCGGCTGTCCGGCGGTCGAGGTCATCCGTGCCGCGGTCAGCGACCGGCTGAGTGCGTTCGGGCGCCCGGTGTCGGTCGAGATGACCTTCTCCACGCCCTGGACCTCCGACCGAATCTCGCCCGCGGGGCGAGAGAAGCTCCGACAGTCCGGATTCGCGCCGCCGCCGCACGTCTCGGCTGCGGATCCCCGTCCCGGCGTCGGCGCGGCGGCCGACGCACCGCGCTTGCGCGGCCATGCCCGCTCCCTGCCGATGCTCGACGACCGGCTGGCGGCGCCGACAGCCGTCGAGTGCCCATACTGCGGCTCGACCGAGACGACCCTCGAGAACGTCTTCGGGCCGACGCAGTGCCGCTCCATCCGCCACTGCGCGGCGTGCCGCCAGCCATTCGAGGCGTTCAAGCCCGTCTGATCTCCGGAGCCGGGCGCTCCGCCGGGCCCGAGCGTCAGCCTGCGGTCACAGCCTCTGCGCCAGGGCGACGAGGATGCCCTCCGGTCCCCGCAGGTAGCAGAGGCGGTAGGTATCGTCGTACTGGACGACCTCGTCGAGGAGCTCGGTGCCGCGCGCCCGCATCCGCGCCACCACCGCGTCGAGGTCGTCGACCTGGAACATGATCCGGCCCATCCCGAGGGTGTTCACCGTCCCGCCACCGACGGGGCGCCGCGCGGCGGGCGAGATGAAGCTGCTGAGCTCGACACCGACGCCATTCGGGGCCCGGAGCGAGGCGACCTCGCTGCGCACGCCCTCCAGCGCGAGCAGGCGGTCGACCGCCGGGCCTTCGACGGTCGTCCGGCCTTCGAATTCCAGCCCGAGGTCGATGAAGAACCGGATCGCGGCGTCGAGGTCCTCGACGACGATCCCGATGTTGTCGATCTTGCTGATGCCCATCGCGGCAGCCTAGCCGGGGAGGCGGATCAGGCCTTCGGCCGCCACTGCGCGGGCCGCTCGTTCCGCGCCGCCAGGCCCGCGGCTTCCTCGATGCGGGCGGCGCGCGTCTCGGGTCGGCGAGCCTTCGCGATTCGCTCCAGCAGCTGCCGCCGGATCGACTTCGGGTACGCGTCGAAGCTCGCCGCGGCATCCGGCCCGGCCGCCGCCAGCGCGGCCGCGAGATCGGCGGGGATCAGGCCCTGCTCGACGTCGTCGAGGAGCGTCCACGAGCCGTTCTCCCTGGCTCGCTCGATCGCCGCGAGGCCAGCCGGCGCCATCAACCCGGCTGCGAGCAGCCGCTCGACCCGGGCCTTGTTCGTGGCGGCCCAGCCACTGCGCGGCTTGCGCGGCGCGAAGTAGAGCTTCGAGCGGCGCTCGTCGATCGTCCCGCCGGCGGAATCGATCCAGCCGAAGCACAGCGCCTCCTCGACGGCGGCCTCGTACGGCACGGACGGCCCGAAACCGCGTTTCCAGGAGACGAGGTGGACGCCGGTCACGGTGGCGTGATTCGCCTCGAGCCAGGCGCGCCACGTGGCGCGATCCTCGGCATGGACGAGGGGCGCATCGTCGCGGGTCATCCGCGCCAAGGTAGCCGCGCAGCTGGGAGCCGGGCAGTCGCGGGGTACGCTCACCCCGTGAGCGAGGAGCGCGCGCTGGTCGCGGTGGTCGGCGCCGGCACGATGGGCGCGGGCATCGCGCAGGTCGCCCTGGAGGGCGGCTGGCGGGTGGCCCTCGTCGATGCCCAGCCGGGCGCGACCGATCGGGCGCGCGCGCGGATCCGCGAGGGGCTCGCGAGGCGGGCCGCGAAGGCCGGGATCGATACGGACACGCTCGACGACTGGATCGAGGACCGCTTGGCGCACCTTTCGACTCCTGGCAGCGTCGGCACGGCAGTGGCAGATGTGCAGCTGGCGATCGAGGCGATCGTCGAGGACCTCGAGGCCAAGCGACGGCTGTTCGGCCAGCTCTCGGACGCTGCAGGCGAAGAGGTGATTCTCGCCACCAACACGAGCGCCCTCTCGGTGACCGACATCGCGGAGGCCGCGTCCCGGCCCGAGCGGGTCGTCGGCCTGCATTTCTTCAACCCGGCCCCGGTGCTGCCGCTGGTGGAAGTGGTCGCGGGGCGCCGTACCGCTGCCTGGGCGGCCGAGCGCGCTGCGGGGATCGTGGAGGGCTGGGACAAGGCACCGATCCGGGTCGCGGATTCGCCCGGATTCATCGTGAATCGCGTCAATCGCCCGTTCACGCTGGAGCCGTTGCGCCTGCTCCGCTCCGGCGCCGGCACGATCGATTCGATCGACGCGGCGATGACCGGCGCGGGCTTCCCGATGGGCCCGTTTGCCCTGATGGACCTCATCGGCATCGACGTGAATCTCGCCGCGGCGCGTGGGCTCTTCGAGGCGTCCGGCCGGCCGCCGCGCTTCCGCCCCTCCCCGATCCAGGAGGAGCTCGTCGCCGCGGGCCGGCTCGGGCGCAAGGCCGGCGAGGGCTTCTACCGCTACGTCGATGGGCGGTCCACCGGAGCGGCGCCGAGGTTCGTGGGCGTCATTCGGCACGGCCCCGGCGCGCCGGCGCCGCTCGACGCGGAGACGATCGCGGAGCGCGTCATCCTCGCGATCGTCAACGAGGCGTTCCGCGCGCTGGGCGACGGGATCGCCGAGGAACAGGACATCGACCGGGCGATGCGGCTCGGCGCGAACCATCCGTTCGGCCCCTTCGAGTGGGTGGCACGATCGGGGACGCACGAGGTCGTGGTGATGCTCGACGCGCTCAGCGATGAGGATGCCGACACCTTTCGGCCGGCCCTCGCCCTCCTCCGCCGGGCCCGGTCCGGAGGCTGAGCGCGTACCATCCCCGCGACCAAGCGACCTTCGCGACCTCGCGACCCGGATCGAACACGGAGACTGCCCACCATGCCTTCCCGAGCTCTCGCTCGCGCCCTCGCCCTCCTGGCGGCCGGCGCGACCTTCATCGCCGCCTGTGGCGGCGGCACCGCGACCACGGCACCGACGACCGCCGCGACCGTGGCTCCTGCCACCCAGGGTGCCGCCGCCTCGGGCGACCTGGGCCAGCCCGGCTTCAGCTTCGCGCTTCCCTCCGGCTTCAACGCGGACCCGGACCTGGAGAGCAAGCTCCCTGCCACGATCGCCGGCGAGACGGTCCAGAAGCTGAGCATGACCGGTGACTCCTTCATGGGCATCGGCCAGGGCACCGACGACCTCCAGAAGGTCCTCGATCAGTTCCACAAGCAGCCCGCCGACCTGAGCGTCGCGATCGGCAGCACGAGCAAGGTGAGCGTGTTCGCGTTCCGCATCAAGGGGGTCGACGCCAACCAGATGTTCAGCTCGTTCGCCTCGATCCAGGGCAACCAGAGCGCCAGCGTCTCGGACGTGACGATCGCGGGCAAGGCCGCCAAGAAGGTGGTCGAGTCGACAGACGCGACGACGATCTACCTGTACGCGAGCGGCGACGTCCTCATCACCATCTCCCCGATCGGCGATGGCCTGACGGATGCGGTCCTGAACGAGATCTTCCAGAACCTGCCCTGACGATGGCTCGTGATCCGCGCCGCTCCATCCGGGAGGCGTGGATCGTCGAGGCCGTTCGGACGCCCGTCGGTCGCTACGGCGGCGCGCTGGCGAACGTTCGGCCCGACGACCTCGCCGCGCTGGCGATTCGCGCCGTCGTCGATCGCTCCGGTGTCGACCCGGCGCTGATCGAGGACGTGATCCTCGGCTGTGCCAACCAGGCGGGCGAGGACAACCGCAACGTGGCGCGGATGGCCGTCCTGCTCGCCGGGCTGCCGGTCGAGGTTGCCGGACAGACCGTGAACCGGCTCTGCGGCTCGGGTCTCCAGGCGATCAACGCGGCCGCGAATGCCATCGCCGTGGGCGACGGTGACGTG
>JAICVI010000082.1 GCA_025935415.1 Chloroflexota bacterium | reverse complement strand
GCCCGAGAGGCCGTAGGGAGTCGCGTTGGCGAGCTCGATCGCCTCCGCCTCCGTGTCGAACGGGATCACCGACACTACCGGCCCGAAGATCTCTTCCCTGGCGATCCGCATGTCGTTCGACACGCCGTCGAAGACCGCCGGCATGAGATACGCGCCCTCCGCCAGCTCCGGATCATCCGGCGCCGCGCCGCCCACCACGAGGTTCGCGCCCTCGCCGAGACCGATCTCGATGTAGTCCCTGACCCGGTCGCGCTGCTTGAAGCTGACGAGCGTCCCGACCTCGGTCTTGTCGTCGGCCGGGTCGCCGACGACGACCTTGCGCGTCGCGGCTGCGAACAGCTCCACGACCTGCTGCTGCGCCGACCGCTCGACGAGGATCCGCGACCGCGCGCAGCAGTCCTGGCCGCAGTTGTCGAACACCGAGTACGGCGACTCCGCCGCGAAGCGCTCGATGTCGGCGTCGGCGTAGACGACGTTGGCGCTCTTGCCGCCGAGCTCGAGGCTGATCTTCTTCACGTTGTTCGAGGCCAGCCGCATGATCTCCTGGCCGGTCGTCGTCTCGCCCGTGAAGGCGACCTTTCCGATCCCGGGGTGGCCCGCGATCGAGGCGCCGGCCGTCCCGCCCGGGCCGGTCACGACGTTCAGGACCCCAGGCGGGATGCCCGCCTCCAATGCCAGCTCGCCCATCCGGATCGCCGTCATCGGGGAGTACGAGGCCGGCTTCAGGATCGCGGTGTTTCCGGCGGCCAGCGCCGGCGCCACCTTCCAGCTCGCCATGTACATCGGGAAGTTCCAGGGCACGATCAACCCCACGACCCCGATCGGCTCCTTGAGGGTCAGGTCGAGGCCGGGCTTCGCCACGGGGATCGTCTGGCCGTAGATCTTGTTGGCCGCGCCGGCGTAGTAATCGAAGACGAGCCAGACGCCGGCCATCTCGCCTCGGGCGCTGGTGATCGGCTTGCCGGTGTTGCGGCTCTCGAGCTGCGCGAGCTCCTCGGAGCTCTTCTTCACGAGCTCGCCGAGCTTCGCCAGGCTTCGACCGCGCTTGCCGGCCGGCCAATTGGCCCAGCCCTTGGGGTCCTCGAAGGCCTTCTGGGCAGCCGCGACGGCGCGATCGACGTCCGTCCTGCCGCCGAGCGGCGCGGTCGCGATCCTGCGGCCGGTCGCGGGGTTGACGACGTCGAACGTCTGGCCGTCCGCAGCATCGACGGTCTCGCCGCCGATGACCATGCGGAGGGTGCTGATGGCGGCCTCCGAGCCGCCCGCCGTCGTCTGTTCGATCGCCATCTGGAACCTCTCCTGGGGCCCTCGATCATACGCCCGGTGAGCACGGCGGCCCTCTGCGCGACCTAGGATCGGCGGCACATGGCCGCCTCCAGCGCGCTCCCTCCAGCCCTGCCCGGCACGGCCGTGCCCAGGATCCGCCGCTGGGTCACCATCTGGCTCGCCGTCGTCAGCGGGATCGTGGTCGTCGGCACGCTCGGGTACGTGCTGTTCTTCGGCTGGTCCTTCGACGACGCGATCTACATGACCGTGATCACGCTCACGACGGAGGGCTATCGCGAGGTCCGCGAGCTCGATGCGGGCGGCCGGCTCTGGACGATGCTCGTCGCGGTCGCGGGAGTTGGCATCATCTTCGGCACGGTCGGGTTCGTCGCCGAGACCTTCGTGGCCGAGGCGTTCAGCGGAAGGCGGCAGCGACAGCGCATGAACCAGGCGGTGGCGGCGCTCCAGAACCACTTCATCCTGTGTGGCTACGGGCGCGTCGGGGCGACGGCCGCGCGCGAGCTGGAGCACGCGGGCGTGCCCGTCGTCGTCATCGACACGCAGCCGGACTCCGTCGACCAGGCGGGCCGTGACGGCCACCTCGTGGTCCACGGCGACGCGACCCGGGACGAGGTCCTC
Organism: Chloroflexota bacterium; assembly: GCA_025935415.1. Classification (GTDB taxonomy): domain Bacteria; phylum Chloroflexota; class Limnocylindria; order Limnocylindrales; family CSP1-4; genus UBA5189. The sequence goes on along the minus strand of JAICVI010000082.1, from coordinate 8,162 downwards.
GTCCAGGCGGGCGTCAGTCGCGCGCGAGGCCTCATCACGACGGTCGATTCCGACGCGCAGAACGTGTACGTGACGCTTTCGGCGCGGGCGCTCAACCCGCGGCTGTTCATCGTGGCTCGCGCCAACGACGAGGGCTCGGAGGGCAAGCTCCGCCAGGCCGGTGCGGATCGGGTCGTCTCGCCGTACGCCCGCGCCGGCCGCCAGGTGGCAGAGCTCGCCACGCGCCCGCGTGTCGCCGACTTCATCGACTTCGCGCTGTCGCATGGCCAGCTGGCCTTCTCGATCGAGGAGCTCGAGGTGGCGGAGGGCGGCCCGCTGGCCGGTCAGACGGTCGCGGAGCTGACCAAGCGCGGGATCCACGTGATGGCGATCGTCTCGCACGGGCCGCGCCCGTTCGATACCAACGCGCCGATGGATCGCGTCCTCCTGGCCGGTGATCAGCTCATCGTCAGCGGCACCGCGGAGGTCCTGAAGGCGCTCGGGGACACGGTGTAACAAGGATGCCGACGGAGCTTCGACGGATCGAAGGCGCGGACGGTCTGGCCTACGAGCTCGAGCTGGGCGCGTCGCCTGCGGTCGTCTGGTCGTTCTGGACCGAGTCGGAGCAGATCGTCCGCTGGATGGGTGATGTCGCCACCATCGAGCCGTGGCCCGGGGGGACGTTCCGGGTGGCGTACCGCAACGGCGAGGTCGCCGCGGGGCACGTCCTCGACGTTGAGCCGCCGCAGTTCCTGGCGTTCACGTGGGGCTGGGAAGCGGCCGGCACGCTCACGCCTCCGGGCACGAGCCGGATCGAGGTGATCCTCGATCCCGTCTCGGACGGGGAACGGACGCTGCTGCGGTTCCGACATCTGAACCAGCAGGAGGCCGCGGTCGACGACCACGACGCCGGCTGGCGGTTCTTCCTCCCGCGCCTCGCCGAGGCCGTTGCCGCCCCTAGAAGTAGTTCACCGTGATGCCGCCGTCGACGACCATCGCGGCGCCGTTCGTCCAGCGCGACTCGTCCGACGCGAGGTAGATGGCCATGTGGACGATCTCCTCCGGCTTGCCGAAGCGGCCGGTCGGGTTGCGGGCCAGGCGGATCCGCTTGGCCTCCTCGTCCTTGACGAGCCAGTCCATGAGCAGCGGCGTCTCGACCGGGCCGGGGCAGATCGCGTTGGTGCGGACGCCCTTCGGGGCGAACTGGACCGCGAGCGACTTGGTGAGCGCCAGGACCGCGCCCTTCGAGGCCGTGTAGGCGTCCTGGGGGTTCGAGCAGCCGAGGATCGCGACGAAGCTGGAGATGTTGATCACCGAGCCCGAGCCCTGCTCGACCATCTTCGGGATCGCGTACTTGCAGCCGAGGAAGACGCCGCGGACGTTGACCGCCATGACGCGGTCCCAGTCCTCGACGGAGGTGTCGATGACCGAGTGGTCCGCCTCCGGCATGATCCCGGCGTTGTTGTAGAGGACGTCGACGCGGCCGAAGGCGGCGATTGTCTCGTCGATCATCCGCTTCGCGTCGGGCTCCTTCGACACGTCGGCGACCACGGCGACCGCCTGGCCGCCTGCAGCCTTGACCTCATCGACGACCGATTGCGCCGCCGGCTCGGTGACATCGGCGACGACGACTTTCGCGCCTTCCGCGGCGAACATCCGGGCCGCCACGCGACCCATCCCGCTCGCGCCGCCGGTGATGATCGAAACCTTGTTCTGCAGACGGCCCATGCCGCTCCTCCCTCTGTGCTGAGGGAGAGATGCTAGGGCGCGGAGCGGCCCCGGCGCGTGCCGGGGCCGCGAGTGGCGGTTGCTCGCCCCGACGCCCGGGGCCGAGCCGCTAGAAGCCGGTGACGGCGAACCAGCGATCCGTGGCGTTCGTGAAGAACACCGCGGGTGCGAGGCACTGCGATGGCAGGTCGATGACCGTGTCGATCGTGGCGTCGCCGGTGCCCGAGAACGGCACGATCGCGGTCTCCGCGACGGGCGCGTTGTTGCAGGTGAGGACAGCCCTGCCCGTCGTGACCGGGTTGACGCCGGTCGCGGTGATCACGAGTCCCTCGACATCGACGTGGAGCCGGCCGTCGGCGAAGAGCTGGACGTGACCGTCCTCGATCGACCAGGGAACGCCGCCGCCCGTGAGCCCGTTCAGGACGAGGGAGCCGGTCGGCAGGCCGGTCATCGTCGAATCGAGAACCTTGCGTCCGCCGGCCACCGTCTGGGCAACCGTGCCGACCGTGAGCGCGAGCAGCACCGTGAGCGCGAAGGCGAGTCTGATCGTGCGTGCCATCTGAGGCTCCTCCTGGGTGCGGCGGGAATCGCCGTCAGGAGGGGGTACGGCGGCGGCGCCCATCCGGTTCTCGGCGCTGGTCCGGGTCCGCCCCGAGGCCGGGTCGCCGCGCGACGCGCCGGGCCGTCCGCCCTAGCGATACCCGCCGTGGCCGTCCTTGCGCAGGATGTCCAGCTCGATCGCCGTGGTGTCCGCCGTGTCGGGACGCCGGCCGTCGACGTCGGGTGCTGCCGGCGCGTTCGCGGGCGGTCCCGGGAGCAGCGCCAGCAGCCTGGCGGCAAGGCCGCGGATCGCGGCCAGGACCTTGCCGGTCATCGCGGCGGCCGATCGTTGACGAGGATCAGGAGGGTCAGCGATAGCGCGATCAGCCCGCCGAGCGTGGCCATGATCGTGAGGTGTGTCACCGCGCCGGACAGCACCGTGATCAACGCCACTGTGAAGAGCCCTGCGGCAATCGTCGCAAGCGAGACGCGTCCCACCGCTCAGCCTCGCTCCAGGTAGCGCTCGCGCTCCCAGTCGTGGACGACCGAGTCGTAGAGCTCCTGCTCCACCCGAGCGGCGTTGAGGTAGTGGTCGACCACGTCCTGGCCGAAGATCTCGACGGCGGCCTTCGACTGCTCGAGCTCGCGGATCGCCTCGTACATCGCCCGCGGCATCCGGGCCACGCCCGTGGCGACGTAGCCGTTGCCCTTGAACTCCGGCTGCAGCTCCAGGCCGTGCTCGATGCCGTACAGACCGGCGCCGATCATCGCGGCGTACGTGAGGTAGGCGTTCATGTCGCCGCCCGGGAAGCGGTTCTCGACGTGGAGCCCCTTGCCGTGGCCCACGACGCGGAACCCGGTGGTGCGGTTGTCGCGGCCCCAGACGACGTTCACCGGGGCCCACGACAGCGAGGCGTAGCGCTTGTAGGAGTTGATGAACGGCGCGATGAAGACCGCCAGCTCGCGTGACAGGGCCATCATCCCGGCGACGAACTGGCTGAACTGCCTCGACATGCCGTATGGCAGTCCGGCCGACTCGTCGAAGGTCAGCGGGCTCTTCCCGTCGGTGTCCCAGGTCGACATGTGGAGGTGGCCGGACGAGCCGGTCCATGTATGGTCGGGCTTGGCCATGAACGTCAGGCCCCAGCCGTTGAGGTACGCGATCTCCTTGGCGCCGTGCTTGAAGAGCACGCTGCGGTCGGCCGATTCGAGGACGTCGTCGTAGCGGATGTTGACCTCGTGCTGGCCCGGGGCCGCCTCGCCCTTGGAGAACTCGATCGGGATCCGCGCCTCGGTCATGAGGTTCCGGAGGAGGCGATGGAGCGGCTCGGCCTTCGTGGCCTGCAGCAGGTGGTAGTCCTCGTTGTAGGACCCGAACCGCTGCGGCGGCGCGAAGCCGTGCTCGGCCATCTGGTCCCAGGTCTCGCGGAGCACGTAGTACTCGAACTCCGAGCCGGCCTTGATGCGCAGGCCCGCGTCGGCGGCTCGCGCGACCTGGCGCTTGAGGATCGTCCGGGGCGACACCGGGATCTCCTCGTGGGTCTCCTCGTCGATCGTGTCCGAAAGGACGATCGCAGTCTTCTCCAGCCACGGAACGATCCGGAGCGAATCCCAGACCGGTGATGCGACCCAGTCGCCATAGCCCGTGTCCCAGTTCATGAGGGCGAAGCCGTCAGGGGTGCGCATCTCCATGTCCGTACCGAGGAGGTAGGTGCAGAAGTGCGCCCCGTGGTCGATCACGCCATGCAGGAATGCCTCGCCCTGGACGCGCTTGCCCATGAGCCGGCCCTGCATGTCCGTGAAGGCGACGATGATGGTGTCGATCCGGCCATCGCGGACCCAGCCCTCGAGCTCGGCCAGGCGTTCGTGCTTCGCGCCGTGCTCGGTCATCCCTTCCCTCCACCTCGAAGCGTTCGGCGCGCCCGGCGCCGGGTCAGTAGAGGATCGTCGTCCCTTCGGGGAACTCGAAGTCGAAGGTCGTCGGCGGAAGGGCGGCATCGGGGTCGACGTGCACGACCTCGGCGATCCTGGTCACGTCGCTGCCGACGGATTCGACCATGCGCGTGATGAAGCCATCGAGACGGTCGAAGGCGACCTGGACCGCATAGTCCGGTCGATCGACCTCGCGCTCCACGGCGCGCGGGTGGAGGCATTCGACGACGATCGCCTCCCGGCCGGCGATCTTCTCCGTCCCGGCGACCCAGCAATCACCGGTTGCGAGCACGTTCTGGCAGTAGCCGGCCGGGTGCACGAACAGCTCCGCGAGGGTCTCCATCGGCAGGGGCGTGATCGGGTCGTAGACCGTCGAGCGGCCGGGGTACTCCCAGGGGTCGAGGCCGCGAACGCGATTGCGGACCGGCCGGCTGGTCCCGAGCTTGTGGGCCGCGGAGAAGGTCCGAACGATCTCGCCGTCGGAGATCCAGAGCTCATGCCGGCCGGCCGCCTGGCCGCCCGCACGCCCGGTCACGACGCGCGCGTGCCCCGGATGCCGGATCGCGACGTCCATGGTCTCGACCTGCTCGCCTCGCGCGCCAAAGGTCCGCTCCTCGATCCGCATGAGCAGCGTCTCGAAGCGGCGCTCGGCGTCGCGGGCGAAGGTGAAGAGCTCCTCGACGGTCGGAAGCCCCGCCGGCAGCGCCGTCACCTCGGCGCGCGCCACCCCCGCCTTGACGGGCACGAGCGCGGCGCGATCCCACAGGCTGGTCGATGCCATTGCCTCGAGATTGTAGCCAGCAGGGGCCGCCGGCCGATCGCTCGTAGACTGGCGCCCGATGGAGCCCCGGCCCGATTCCTTTCGCGCGGTGATGGGCCATTTCGCGACCGGGATCAGCGTCGTGACGACGTTCGACGGCGACCAGCCCGCGGGGATCACGGTGAACGCGTTCTCGTCCGTCTCCCTGGAGCCCCCGCTGGTGATGGTCGCGCTCGACCGGCGACGGTTCATCACGCCGATGGTCCGCGAGACCGGCAGGTACGCGGTGAGCGTCCTGGGCGCCGATCAGCAGGCCCTCTCGGATTGCTTCGCGCATGCGCCCACGCAACCCGGCGAGCCCAGCCGCGAGGACTTCTGCGGCGCTTCATGGCAGCCGGGCCCAACCGGGCTGCCGCTCCTCGACGGCGCGATCGCGACGCTCGAATGCACGACGGTCGAGACGTTCAGCGCCGGCGATCACGACCTCTTCATCGGCCGGGTCGATTCGATGCAGGAGCTCCGGGAGGGCGTCGCGCCGCTGCTCTACTTCCGGCGTCGCTACCTGCGGATCGAGCAGGGCGCCGACAGCCCCGTCGAAGGCAAGCCGGAGGGCTGATGCCGTCCGTCCGGGCGAACGGTCTCGAGATCGCCTACGAGGTTCGGGGCGCCGGGCCGCCGCTGGTTGCGCTCCACGCAGCCGGGTCGCTCGGGACCGAGGACTACGCGGCGCAGGTGCCCATGCTGTCCAAGGGCTTCCTCGTCCACCTGCCCGAGGCTCGCGGGCACGGCCGGACGCGCTGGGACGCCGCCGAGGGATTTCACTACGACTGGCTGGTCGACGACCTGACGGCGTTCGTGGACGCCCTCGGGCTCGATTCCTTCCACCTGATGGGCTTCTCGATGGGCGCCATGACCGCGCTGATGTTCGGAACCCGGCATCCGGAGCGGCTCCGGACCCTGATCGTCGTGGGGATCACGACGCAGCGGGAGCCGCGAGCGAGCGTCGGGCGCACGGCCATGGATCCGGAGCGGATCGCATCGCGGGAGCCGGCCTTCGCCAGCACCCTTTCACGCCGGCACGACGCGGGCCAGGGCGTGGGCGCGTGGCAGCGCTTGATGCCCGCGATCGCCGCGGACATCGCGGCCCAGCCGCTCCTGACGCCCGCGGAGCTCCACCGCATCGACTGTCCGGCGATGATCGTCTGCGGCGACCGCGACCCGTTCGTCCCCGTGGAGCAGGCGGCGGCGCTTGCGCGGCAGCTGCCCTCCGGGCACCTGTTCGTCGCCCCGAACTGCGGGCACGAGGTCCCGGCGCGGCGGCCGGGCCTGTTCAATGAAGCGATCTCGGGGTTCTACCGGTCCACGGAGGCCGAGGCGACGCTTCGCGCCCGACGCGTCGAGACTGCCGGGATTCCCGGGGCACCACGCACCGAGGAGGTTCGATGACGACGTTGCTGGTCCTGTACAAGGCGCCGGAGGGCGGCGAGGAGGCCCTGGCCACGCTCGAATCTCGCTACCGCGACGAGCACATGCCGCTCGTCGCGCAGACCCCCGGCCTCCGCGCCACGCGCGTCTGGCGCATCACCGAAGCCCTCGGGGGCCAGGCGGAGCACGCCTTCGCGGCCGAGATGGACTTCGATGACCGCGCATCGATGGACGAGGCCCTTCGCTCCGAGCCGATGCGCGCCGCGGGCAGGATCCTGCGCGAAATCGCGCCGGGCCTCGCGACATTCCTCGTCCTCGAGGACGCGCCGGACCTGCTCGGTGGCTGACCGAACGGTGGATACTGGCGCCCAGCCGTGACAGAGCAGCCGCCGCCCGAGCACGAGACGGTCCACGTCTCCCTTCCGGCGCCCAGCGCCGATGGCTCGATCGACGGCGTCGCGCTGGTCGTTCTCGATCGACCGGCAGTCCTGAACGCGCTCGACTTCGCGCTGATCGCGACCCTCACCGACGTGCTGGAGGCGCTCGATCGCGACCCGGCCTGTCGCGCGATCGTCCTGACCGGAGCGGGGGACCGGGCGTTCGCTGCCGGCGCCGACATCCAGGAGCTCGCCGCCCAGACCCCCACGAGCCTGACGGTCGACGACCACTTCCACCGCTGGGAGCGGATCAAGCGCATCCGGAAGCCGATCATCGCGGCCGTGCGCGGGTTCGCGCTGGGAGGCGGCTGCGAGCTCGCGATGCTGTGCGACATGCTGGTCGCCGGTGAGGACGCGCAGTTCGGGCAGCCGGAGATCAAGCTCGGGGTCATGCCCGGCGCGGGCGGTACGCAGCGGCTCACGCGCGCGATCGGCAAGGCTCGCGCGATGGAGATGATCCTCACGGGCCGGAACATGGGGGCGCGCGAGGCGGAGGCACACGGCCTCGTGACGCAGGTGGTCCCGTCCGAGGCGACGGTCCCGGCGGCGCTGGAGCTGGCCGGCCGCATCGCCGCGATGCCGCCCGTGGCCGTGATGGCCGCCAAGGCCGCGGTGAATCGCGCCGAGGAGCTGTCCCTCGAAGCCGGCCTCGAGTTCGAGCGGCGCAATTTTTACCTGCTCTTCGACACAGAGGACCAGGCAGAGGGCATGGCCGCATTCGCGGCGAAGCGCAAGCCGGAATGGAAGGGTCGCTGATGACGATCAGTGGGCACGTCCCCGCGCCAGATCCCGATGACGCCGCCGCCGCCCGCGCCCACAGCGAGGCCCCGGAGCACGACTGGAGCGCGGCGTCGACGCAGGTCTTCCCGGCCCTCCGCCCGTCGGGCACCCAGGGCGTCCAGCTGTCCGAGCTCGATCCCGCCCAGCTCGCGACGGAGGGCACGAAGAAGCACGCGCTGGCCCTGCTCGACCCGGGGCCGGCCGACCTCGCGGTGGCGTACGTCCTTCGAACGCCCGCGTTCGACGTCGTGATCAACGCCGACCATCTGCTCACGTGGGCGATCTCGCCCGAGACCCTGCGCGACACGGCGATGGCCAATCTGCGGGCGTGGTCCGAGACGGCGCCCTGGACCGACGAGCTCTCCGACGGCCGGCACATCCTCTCCTCGGATACCGGCGACGGTGGCGATGCCGCGCGGATCCTGCTGCCCGAGGCTCGCCGCCACATCGCCGGCGAGTGCGGCGGTCCCGCCCGGATCCTGGTGGCGCTGCCGGATCGAGACCTGCTGCTCGCCGGCTCGCTCAACCCGGGCGACGAGGCCTTCGGCGGCCAGCTCGCCGCCTTCGTCCTCGACGTCTTC
>JAICVI010000023.1 GCA_025935415.1 Chloroflexota bacterium | reverse complement strand
CGGCCCCGCGCTCGGTGTGGCGCTGCAGACCCGGCGGCTGCTTGACATCGACGCGCCACTGGATGCGAGCCTCGAGGACGTCGTCACGCTGGGGACGCTTGCGGCAGGCACCGACGCGCGCGGCATCCGGCTGGCCCGCGAGCTGGTCGCCCTCATTCCCTCAGGGACTTCGACGGCTGGGGTGATGCTCGGGTCGCGTACGCCGCCCGCGCCCGCCATGGCGCTGGAGGGCGCCGGGGTGGCTTCGCTGCGCGACGCGCTGCAGGCTGCGCGCGATGGCACCGCCGCCCGAAGCGATCCGCTCGGAGACGGCGCGCCGCCGCCAGAGCTCCTCGTGGCGCGCCTCCTTCGGGCCTCGCCCGCGCGCAGCCCCCAACTGGCCGCCGTCCTGCGAGCGAACCTCGATCATCCGGACCGCGCCATCGGGCTCGTCGTGATGGAGCGACTCGCCGGTTCGAGACCGGATCCGGACGTCGACCCAGAGGTGCTCGAACGTGGGAGAGAAGCCGACTTGGAGAGCGCCCGCTACGTCCTGGGGGCGATGGTCGCGCTTTCGAACGAGCCGGCGCTCGACGACGACGGAGCGGTCGCCAGGGCGCTCAGCGACGAGCTGGCACTGCTCGCGCGCCGCCTGGTCGCCCGAATGCACGTGCGATTCGGGCGCGACGAGCTCGGCCCGGCCCTTTCACGGCTCGCCCGCGATCCCGGCACCGCCGCGCTCGCCGCGGAATCGCTCGAGGTGACGCTCGGTCGTCTGGCCGCCGCCGACATCGTGGCGTTGCTCGCGCCCGGGCTGGAGCCCGCCGAGCGACTCCACGCAGTCTCGGCGCGCGCCGCTCCCGCAGTCGCTCGAACGGCCCGCGAGTGGCTCCTCGACATCGCCGAGGATGGCCGATCAGTCTGGCGGTCGCCCTGGCTGCGAGCCTGCGCGATCCGGGCCGTACGGCGGCATCGACTCGTGGACGGGTCCCCGGTCCGGATCACGAATCGGCACGCCGACCCCGTCATGGCCGAGGAGCTTGGATTGCTCGAGGGTGCAGCCCCAGCCGGCTAGACGTCGGCGCTTCACGGCGCGCGTCGGGAGCCGCTACCGGATCGTGACGTTGCCGACCATGCCGTAGGCCTCGTGGCCGGGCAGGTGGCAGATGTACTGGATCCAACCGGGCGCCGCGGGCTCGAACGTGACCGTCGTCGTCCGTGACTCGCCGGCGGGAATCACCACTTCCGTCGGGCGCGAGGGATGCAACAGCTCCGTTCCGACCCGATGGATCGCCTGGATGGCGGGGTCGCCGACGATCCATTCGTGTCCGATCGGGTCGGTGTTCCGGATCGTGATCGTCACCGGGACGCCCGCCGGGACCGTGATCTCCGACGGCTCGAAGTGGGAGTAGCGGATCACGATCTCGATCGAGGTCGCGGGCTTCACGCCGAACCCGGAAGCGAGCGCCGCCGCTCCCGCGCCGAAGACCACGACCGAAGCCAGGGCGCCGGCAAGGATGATCCGACGCCGGCGCGACGCCGGGCGTCGCGCCGGTTGCACGGCCGCGAGCGGGTCCATCGTCAACCCTGGGGCCGCATCGGCGGTACGGCGTTGGGCCGGCGACCCAGCACGACGACGAGCAGGAGCACGCCGACGGCCAGGGTCGTGGCGAGCAGCAGCCGCGCCAGCCCGAGGGTGTCGATGATCATCGGGGCAGGGGAGGCGAGGCCCGCCTGGACGTAGGAGGGCGTCCCCGCCCCGCTGGCGTCGATGGCGAGGTCGTAGGACAGGAGCGGAGCGGCGCCATCGATCGCGACCTTCGTGAGCCAGCCGTCCGACGGCACCCAGCTCATGCCGCGATCGGAGCGGAGGTCGTCGAGGAGGCTCTGCGTCGCGCGATCGCTGTGGTCGAGGCGCATGCCGTTCGAACCGGTCGGAGCAGGGAGCAGCGCCGGCGCATGGTCGGTGAGAAGGTAGACGTCCGCCTGGACGACGTCGCTCGCCGCCTTGCCGAGCGCGAGGATGCGCACCGGCACCCAGGGATTCGGCGTCGGGATCGTGATGTGGACGGGGGTGCCGTCACCGATCGCCTGGCCTCGCGCGGCCGCCGCATCGGCATCGAAGACCGCCGCCAGGAAGATCGGGCTGCGGCTGGCGTAGAACTGCAGGACCTCGGGGGCGTCGGGCGGGAGCCGGAAGCCGTGATCCTCGGCCCACTTGCCCACGTCGGCCGCGCCGCCTCGGAGGACCGTCACGTCGAGGGCGTCGATCTTGACCTGCATCAGCACCTGGGCGCCGGACGCCGCCGCCGCATCGAACGTGACCGCTTCCCGCCGGACGGGCTCGGTCTCGCGGATGAGCCGCTGGAGCGTCCAGTCGCCGCCCTTCTCGACGTTGGAGGGGACACCGGGCAGGGGTGTGATCGACCCGAATGCCCCGCCGCCGCCCTGGAACTGGAATGCGGTGACGTAGTGCTCGACGCCGTCGTGGTACCCCGCGAACGTCGTCGTTCGGAGCAGGTTGACGGCGCCATTCGGTCCGATGAGCCCGCCACAGGCGAGCGTTGGACCCGCAACGAGGATGATCGCCATGGCGGCTCCGAGGAGAGCCGTCGCCAATCGCCGGCGCATCGCGTACCTCCTGAGGTTCGGGATGCCGGTCCTGGCAGGTGGGCCGGGTTCGTTGCCCGCCAGACGGCGTCGTGGCTGCTGCGGTTCCCCCGCCTACCATCCTCGTGATGCATGAGACAGGCGCCCCGCCCGAGGTCGCGGAGGCTGCGAGCCGCCGCTCCGACGCCCGCGCGGCTCGCGACTGGGACACGGCCGATCGCCTTCGCGGCGCGATCGAGGCGGCCGGTTGGCGGGTGATCGACGCGGGGATGTCGTACCGGCTCGAGCGCGCCAGCCCGCCCGATGTGGAGGTCGGGGGCGAGATTCGCTACGGCCGCAGCGACGCCGTGCCGAGCCGCCTCGATGAGCCGGCGACCGGACTTGCGACCGTGGTCGTCGTCGCGACGCCCGACACCGCCGAAACGCTTGCCTCTGTCGAAGCCCTCCGGGCCACGGCGCCCGGTGGCGTCGACGTGGTCCTGGTTGCCGATGGCCTCTCCAACGCTGCCATTCACGGCCTCCCGAGGGCCGCAGCCGGCGGCGACACCGCGTCGGTGGCGGGCCGAGTCCCGGTCGAGCTCGTTCGAACCAGCGAGCCGCTCGGGCAGGCCGCGGCGATCAACATCGGCATCCGCCGTTCACGCGCGCCCGTCGTCGTGCTCCTCGATCCATCTATCGCCCCAACCGGCGATGTCATCACGCCGCTCGTGCATGCCCTCGACGATCCGACCGTGGCCGTCGCGGGGGCCTACGGGCTGACGTCTGGCAACCTCCGGTCCTTCGAGGAGGCGACGTCCGCCGACGCCGCCGCGATCCAGGGCTACCTGATGGCCTTCCGAAGGTCGGACGCCGCGAAGCGCGGGCCGCTCGACGAGGGCTTTCGCTTCTACCGCAATCTCGACGTGTGGTGGAGCCTCGTGCTCCGTGACGAGGGCGAGGATCGGCCGCCGCGTCGCGCCATCGTGGTCGCGGGTCTCCCCGCGGCGCGCGGCGAGCCCTACGCCTGGCGCACGACGCCCGCGGCCGTCCGCGACCGTCTGTCGAAGCGCAACTTCTACCGCGTCCTCGACCGCTTCCGCACGAGGCTGGACCTGGCCTCCTGAGTTCCGCCCGGCTGGCGGGGACCGCCGGCCGGCCTGTCGACATGCCCGGGCCGGCAGCGGCTGCCGACGCCATCCCGGCACGGCTCCGGCTGCCGACGCCATCCCGGCGCGGCTCCGGCTGCCGACGCCATCCCGGCGCGGCTCCGGCTGCCTGAAGCCCGCCCTCCAATCGTTCCCGGCGTTGTGCGCCCGCCATTGAGGCTCCTCTCGAGGGTCCCCCCGCGGCCACCGCCCGAATCGAGTTGGTTGCGATCAACCGAAACCATCGCCACAAGGGACCGAATCGGCCGGCCCGGGGCTGTTCAAGTGCGAAGACGGTCCGACCCGTGTTCGGCGGGATGAGACCCGCGGCCGTGAACGCCGGCCGGACGGCGCCTGGCGGGCTGACGGCCGCCCATGGACCTGCCCGCGTGCGGTTGCTGGTTGCGGCCAGTGCCGACCCATGCGGCGGAGCTGAACGTGGAATCCCCGCGGGCGATCGGTACGACGCGGCCGCTTCGCAGCACGTTTCGGCGTTGGTTCCGCATCAGCGGAACTAACTCCAAAGCACCGGAGAAGGCGACCTTGAAGGCGTGCGCTGTGCGGCGTGCGCTGTGCGGCGTGCGCTGTGCGGCGTGCGCTGTGCGGCGTGCGCTGTGCGGCGTGAGGCATGGGGGTGCTGATTGCGGATTGCGGTGTGCGGCGTTGCCGCGTCCGACCTTGCGGCGTGTGCCGTCCCGCGTGCGCCGTAGCCGCGTCCGGCCTTGCGCCGTCCCGCGTGCGCCGTCCCGCGTGCGCCGTCCCGCGTGCGCCGTTCCGCGCGCGCCGTTGCCGCGTGCGCCTCGCGCTGTGCCCCGTTCCGCGTGCGCCGCGCGGCCTTTCGCATCGGCGACTGCGGTTCGGCCTTCGAGCCAGCGCCCTCAGTCGCCGCGCTCGATGGCGCGGGCATCGGAGGTGCCATCGGGGAGGTCGATGACCTCGACTCCGCGCGCTTTGAGCTCCTCGCGGAGGTGGTCGGCTGTCGCGAAATCGCGCGCCGCGCGCGCCGCGGTGCGCTCGGCGACGAGGGCCTCGATCGCGTCGGACAGCGTGGTGGCGGCCCCGGCTTCGGCGGCGCCGGCGGCCCCAACGGCCCCGACGGCCCCGGCGCCGGGAACGTGCCGATCGAGATCGAGCCCCAGTACGACGTCCATGTCCAGGATGAGCCAGCGTCGTTCGTCCGGCGACAGATCGGCTCGCAACGTCTCGCGGGCGAGTCGCAGGGCGCTGGGCGTATCGAGATCGTCGTCGATCGCCGCAACGAAGCGATCGTGGATGGCGCGCCCGGCGCCGGAGAGGGGCGCCGTGGGCTCCGAGGCGCGATCGCGCAGCTCGAACAGCGACGGAGCGGGGAATGCCGAGGAGGCGGGCTGGAACGCGGCGGATGGCGGCGCCGCGGACGCCGACGCCCCGGACAGAACCTGGTGCCCCGGGATGCCTGCGGCGCGCCCGCGCGGTCGGTCGGGCGCAGCTCCCGCGCGAAGCGGTGCGGGTGGCGCCCAGGGCCCCGACGCGGGTGCGGGGCCGAGAGCCGCCAGGTCGGCGCGCAGCGACGCGAGCCCGCGGGCAGCGCCGGCCAGCGAGGCCTCGGAGAGGTTGAGCTGCTTCGCGTACCGCGCGGTGAGGCAGAGGTATCGGAAGGCCAGCGCGTCCAGCCCACCCTCGACCAGCTCGGTGATCCGCTGGAAGTTGCCGGCCGACTTCGACATCTTCCGGCCCCCCATCAGCAGGTGCGCGCCGTGCACCCAGACGCGAGCCGGCGGACCACCGACGATCGGCGCGGATTGCGCGATCTCGTCCTCGTGGTGCGGAAAGACGTTGTCCTCGCCGCCGGTGTGGATGTCGAACGTCGGCCCGAGGTGCTTGAGCGCCATCGCCGAGCACTCGAGGTGCCAGCCCGGGAAGCCCTCGCCCCACTTGCTCGGCCAGCGCATCTCGCGATCCGATCCTGGCTCGACGACCTTCCACAGCGCGAAGTCGGCCGGATCGCGCTTGTCCGGTTCGACGTCGCTTCGATGCCCGGCCCGAAGGTCGTCGAGGGAGTTCCGCGACAGCGCGCCGTAGGCCGGATACGTGGAGACGTCGTAGTAGAGGTTCCCGGCCGGGGAGACGTAGGCATGACCGAGCGATTCGAGCTGCTCCGCCAGGTCGAGCATCTCCGGGACATGCTCGGTGGCCCGCGGGTACTCGTGCGCCGGCAGGAGGTTGAGCAGCGCGGCGTCGGCGTGGAACGCCGCCTCGTACGCGTCCGCGATCTCGCGGGAGCTGCGGCCCTCGAGTCCCGCGGCGACGAGCATGGGATCCACCTCGCGGCCCGCGGCGTCCTCCCGGAGATGCCCGACATCGGTGATGTTCTGGATCTGCAGGACCTCGAGCCCGTGGTAGAGGAGCGCGCGGCGGATGAGGTCGGCCAGCAGGAACGTTCGCAGGTTCCCGATGTGGGCGTAGCGATAGACCGTCGGCCCACACGAATACATCCGGATGCGACCGGCCTCCAGGGGCTCGACCGGAACGACCTCGCGACGGAGCGTGTCCCGGAGTCGGAGATTCACGGGCCGGAGCCTAACGACGCCGCTCGAATCGCGTTTCTAGGTAACGGGGCTCCGCGACCCCGCATCGTTCCCCCGGCGATGCGACGCGGGGCCTTCCCCTATTCTCCGGCCATGCGCCGTCGGGGACCCCTGGTTGCCCTCGTGGTGCTCGCCATCGGCCTGCTCGCCGGCGGCCTCCATCCCTTCCCCATCCGAGCGGCGGCGCGCGACGACGTCCGGATCCTGGTCGGCGAGCCCGCGACCTTCGATCCGGCGGCCCAATCCGACGCGACGACGGCGGCGATCACCGCGCAGCTCCACGAGACGCTGACCACCTACGACGCCGCGCTCCAGCTTCAGCCGGCGCTGGCGCAGAGCTGGGATGTGGCGCCCGACGGCCAGCGCGTCACCTTCCACCTGCGCGAGGGCCTCGAGTTCTCCGACGGCACCGCGCTGACCGCGGAGGACGTCGTCGGGAGCTGGCTTCGGCTCATCAACCCGGCCTCACCGTCGCCCCTCGCCGCGCTGATGATCGACGTCAAGGGTGCGCGCGACTTCCTCACCGGTCGCGCGACGGATCCCGAGGCCGTCGGCCTCCACGCCGAGGGCCTTGACGTCGAGGTGGAGCTGGAGCGGCCGGGAGCGGACTTCCCCGCGATCGTCTCGGCGCCGATCTTCGGTGTCGTCTCGCCGGCCGCGTGGCGCGACGGGAACGCCTCGGCCTTCGGCCCGGGGCAGCCGGTGAGCGGCGGGTACGAGGTCGCTTCCGTGAGCTCGGGCGAGATCACGCTGCAGGCCAACCAGCACTACTGGGCCGGTCCGCCGTCGATCCCGACCGTCCACCTGGTGTTCGACATCGGCGGGCGAAGCCCGGTGGCCGCCTTCGAGGCGGGCGACCTCGATTACACCGGCGTCCAGTCGTTCGATGCGCCATGGATCCCGTACGACCCCAACCTCGGGCCCCAGCTCCGCGAGGCCAGCTCGCTCGACCTGGCGTACCTGGCGATCGACACCTCGCGGGCGCCGTTCAACGATGTTCGGGTTCGCCAGGCGCTCGGCGCCGCGGTCGACTGGCAGCGTGTCGTCAACCTCACGTCGCCCGGCGGCCAGGTCGCCGCGAAGAGCATGGTCCCGCCGGGCATCCCCGGCGGCGGCGACGCAAACTGGCTGCCGGCATACGACCCGGACCACGCCCGCGAGCTGCTGGCGGAAGCCGGCTATCCGGGCGGCGCCGGCCTGCGCCCGATCGAGTTCGGGACCGGTGGCTACCCGGTCGCGTCGGCCATCGCGGCGGATCTCGAGCGCGAGCTCGGCATCCAGGTCGACGAGGTCGAGTACGACGACCACCTGGCGCGAATCTCGACCGCACCCCCGAACATCTGGATCACCGGCTGGATCGCGGACTACGTCGGCCCCAACGACTTCCTCGGCGTGCTGCTCGAGACCGGCAGCAACGACAACAACGGCCAGTGGTCGTCCGCCGCGTTCGACAAGGCCATCGCCGATGCGCTCTCGACGCGCGAGCCCGGCGCCGCGCAGGCCGCGTATGAGCGCGCCCTCGCCGAGATCCAGCGCGAGGTCCCGGTCGTGCCGCTGTACCACAGCACCGATTGGGCGCTCTCGCGGGAGGGTCTCCTGGGCGCCGGTGACAACGGGCTCGAGATCCTCCGCATGGCGGGCATGGCATGGGCCCGGTGACGGCGCGGCAGGTGCGGCCACCCCGGCTGCGGCCGCGGATCGGCCGGGTGGCGCTCGCGGTGCGCCTCACCGCGGTGGTGTCGCTTGCGCTCGCCCTGCTCGCGCCCGCGGGCGTCCTGGCCGCGGACCCGACGTTCGAGAAGGGAACGTCGACCCAGAAGTTCGGCGAGAACATCACGGTGGAGCAGCGAGTCACGCTCCCGAGCGGCGTGGTCCGGGTCGAGGCCTACGTCCGCACGCCGGGCACCACCTCGACCTTCCTCGCCACCGTCCCGAACCCCGGCGCGGGCACGCACACCCTGACCTACGTGGATGAGACGCCCTCGGGCAGCGTCATGCCCAACACCGTCGTCGAGCTGGGGTTCCGGATCACCCTCGCCGACGGCTCCTTCGTCGATGGGCCGCCGATCCGGGTCCGCTACGAGGACGATCGGTTCGCGTGGCAGACGCTCGAGGGCGACATCGTCCGGATCCACTGGTACGAGGGAAGCCAGCAGTTCGGGCAGCGGGCCCTCGACATCGGTGACAAGGCGGTCAGGAACGCCGCCGCGCTGCTCGGCGTCGAGGAGACCGTCCCGATCGACTTCTACGTCTACGCCGATCGCGATGCCTTCTACGACGTCCTCGGCCCGTCGCTCCAGGAGAACGTCGGCGGACTCGCGATCCCGGAGATCCGGACGCTGTTCGCGAACATCGCGCCGTCGGACGTGGCCGATCCCTGGGTATCGCTCGTGGTGCCGCATGAGCTGACCCACATCGTCTTCGACACGGCGACGCGGAACGCCTACCACTCCCCGCCGCACTGGCTCAACGAGGGGCTGGCCGACTACCTCGCCATCGGCTACGCGTCCGACGCCCGGAACAACGTCGAGCAGGCAGCCCGCGCGGGCGACCTCATGCCGCTGCACGCGATCGTCCTGCGCTTCCCGTCCACTGCCGACCGATTCAGCCTTGCCTACGACGAGAGCGTCTCGGCGGTGGACTACCTGATCCGGACATACGGCAAGGACGCCCTCGTCAAGCTCATCCGGAGCTATGCCGACGGTGTCTCGGACGACGCTGCCTTCACGGCTGCGCTCGGCGTCGATGCCGCGGGCTTCGAGGCGGGCTGGCTTTCAGATGTCGGTGTCAAGGATCCGGCGCCGTTCGGCCCGAAGCCGGCACCGCCCGGACCGCTTCCGCCCGGCTGGGGCGCGGCGCCGGTCGCGAGCGGCCCACCGGTGGCCACGCCGCCGCCGGCTTCGGGTGGCCTCGATGGTGGCTCGAGCGACGTCGGCACGACCATCGTCATCGGGGTCGTGCTCCTCTTCGGGATCGTCGTCGTCCTCGGGATCATCGTGGTCGCCCGGGGGCTCAACCGCGGCGATGCGCTCCTCCCGCCACCTGCCGGCCCGTCGACCTGGTCGAGCAGCCAGCCATCTTCACTCGATCGCGAGCCCCCGCCTGCGCCGCAGGGCAGCGACCTCGCGGCGCTCGATGCACGGTTCGCTCCGGGGCCGGCCGACCCCCCGGGACCGCCGGACATGGCCCCGGCTGGCGACCTGCCCGAGGCGCCGAACGAGGGCGAGCCGAGCGGCGCTGACGGCGGCAGCTCTCTTGGCGATCGACCATGACGTTCGTCCTGTCTCGCATCCGGCGCCTCCCGAGCGTGCAGGTGACGCTCGCCATCGCGCTGCTGGTCCTGGGGTTCCTGGTCGCCGCCCAGATCGCGGCGGAAGGGCCTCGGGTCCGCTACACGACCCAGGAACGCTCGCCGCTGATCGAGACGGCACTCAGCCTGCAGTCGCAGCAGGAGTCGCTGAAGGCGGCGATCGTCGAGGTCCGTGGCCACATCGCCGAGCTGGAGGCGCTCGATCCCAACGCGGCGGACTCCCTCCGCCGCCTGTACGCCGATCTCGAGCAGGCGCGCCTCACGGCGGGCCTGATCCCGGTCCAGGGGCCAGGCGTCGCATTTCGCCTCGAGGACGGCACCAGCGGCTCGGTCGATGCCCTGGTCTCGGCGCGGGACGTCCAGACGCTCATCGAGGAGCTGTGGCTCGCCGGGGCCGAGGGGGTCGGTGTGAATGGCGAGCGGATCGTCGGGGGCACGGCCGTCATCGACATCGGCGGCTCGATCCTCGTGAACTCGGCGTACCTCTCGGGTCCCTACACGGTGACGGCAATCGGGCCGCCGGACCTGTACGAGCGCCTCCAGCAGTCGGTCGCGTTCGCGCAGTTCGTGCACGGACGCATCGAGGCGGCGGGGGTGCAGCTCTCGGTCGCCGAGCTCCAGCAGGCCGATCTGCCGGCGTTCGCCGGCACCGTGGGCCTGCGGTACGGCCAGCCCGGAGAAGGCCAGTGAGCGAGGCAGTGGCTCGCCGCCCCAACGATGCGCGGAGCCTCCGCAGCCGCCTGACCCTCGCCGCCGTCGCGGCCCTCCTCGGCCTGCTCGCGATCGGCCAGCTCAACGGCCAGGCGGGCGTCCCGGGCCTGTCCGCCCTCTCCGCCACGGAGCTGACGCAGCTCATCGCGAATCTCACCTCCGGCAACGACCAGCTGCGCAACGAGCTCACCGAGCTGCAGGGCCAGGAGGCTCATCTCACCGACACCAAGCAGCGCGGCGCGACCACCGTGGACGAGCTCAGCGGCGACCTGGACCGGATCAAGGCCTGGTCCGGCGTGACCGCGGTCACGGGGCAGGGGATCGTGATCACGATCCAGGGTCCGATCGGCGGCGACGGCGTGCAGGACCTGCTCAACGAGCTGCGCAACGCCGGCGCGGAGGCGATCACCGTCGACGGCGTGCGGGTCGTGACGGGCATCGTCGTCGCCGGCGCTCCCGGGGAGCTCTCGGTCGAGAACCATGCCATCGGCGACGGGTTCGAGATCCGCGCGATCGGCAGCCCGCAGATCCTCACGGGCACGCTGACCCGCACCGGGGGCGTCATCGCCCAGGTCGGGAACGCCTACGCGGATGCCCGGCTCACGGTCACGCCGCTCGATTCCATGACGCTCCCGGCATCTGATCGGACCCAGGCGCCGGTCTATGCGAAACCTCGCCTTTGATACGCTCCCGCCGATGTCCGGGCGACCCGTCCTCGAGCTGCTCCTGGGCGATGTCGTGCGGCTTCGCCGGGCCCATCCCTGCGGCTCGACCGAGTGGCTGGTGGATCGCCTCGGCGCCGATATCGGGCTTCGCTGCCAGGGCTGCGGCCGACACGTCCTCCTGGAGCGGCGCCAGCTCGAATCCCGGGTGACCGACTTCGTCTCGCGTGGTGACGCGGCCCTGAGCGCCGCCGTCGGCCCCCGCCCGGCTGTGGGAGCGTGACCGGGCGAGACCGGGCGCCCGTGCGCTCGCGAGGATCGAAACGCGCTCCGTCCGCGGAGCGGGCCCAGGAGCTGGTGATCGAAGGAGCCCCGCCGCCGACCACCGAATCGGCCGCGGCCGTCCTGCGCAATCGGCCGTTCCTGTTCCTGTGGCTCGCCCAGGTCGCGACCCAGATCGGGATCAACATGATCCTGTATGCGCTGGAGGTCCTCGTCCTCCGCGCCACCGACCTCACGACCGCGGTCAGCGCCCTGTTCCTGACCTTCCTCGTTCCCTCCGTGCTGTTCTCCGCGGTCGCCGGGGTGTTCGTCGACCGGATCGACCGGCGGACCGTGCTGGTCGTCACGAACGCGCTGCGCGCGGCGATCCTGGTGGCGATCTTCGCCGCGGGCCAGAACATCTTCCTGATCCTCGTCCTGAACACGATCCTCTCGACCGTGACCGTGTTCTTCGCGCCCGCCGAGGCGGCGATGATTCCGGTCCTCGTCCCGCGGGAGCAGCTCGTGGCGGCGAACGGCATCTTCACGCTGACGTTGAACGGCGCGTTCGCCGTGGGGTTCGCCTTCCTTGGCCCACTCGTGGTCACGATCGTCGGGAGCCCCGAGCCGTTGATCCTGATCGTGGCTGGGCTGTTCGGGCTCGCGGCAGGCGTGTGCCTCACCCTGCCCGGCGATCCCGCGACCCCGACGCCTGTGGCGCCGCGGGGCCGCCGCGAGACCGTGAGCGAGGCCGGGCACGCCGTGACCGGTGTCTTCGATCAGCTGCGCGAAGGCGTCGCGTACATCCGAGCCAACCGGCCCGTGGCGTGGTCGCTCGCCTACCTCGGAATCGCCGCCTCGCTCATCGGTGTCGTCGCGGTCCTGGGGCCGTCGTTCGCGCGCGACACCCTGGGGCTCAGCCCCGAGGACCTGATCGTCGTCGTGCTGCCGCTGGGCATCGGGATCGTCTTCGGCGTCCTGCTCCTGAACAACTACGGCAAGTTCTTCGCCCGACGGCGCGCGATCGAGCTCGGGCTGGTCGTGCTCGGGATCCTGCTCGTGATCCTCACGATCGCCGGGCCGCTCAGTCGCCTCCTCACGGGCGTCGGCGATCGCGTACCGGTCGTCGACCTGTCGGGGCTGACGTCGCTCGTCGCGGTCGTGGTCGCGATCGCGTTCCTCTGCGGCATCTGCTACGGGATCGTGGCCATCTCCGCGCAGGTGCAGCTCCAGGAGGACATCCCGGCCGACGTTCGCGGTCGCGTCTTCGGAGTCCTGAACATGCTGATCTCCGTCGCCAGCATCCTGCCGATCATCGTCGTGGGGCCGATCGCCGACATCATCGGCACGACGCCCGTGATCCTCTTCGCCGCGGCGTTCGTGCTGTTCTCCGGCCTCGCGTCGATCATCAGTCGCGGACCGATCGGCCCGGAGGATCAGCCCGACCTGATTCCGGAGATCGCGCCGGGCTCGCACTTCGATCCGACCGGCTCCAACATGCCCCGCCCGCAGCGCCACGACCACGCGCGCGAGGACGACGCGTCCGCGGACCACGCGTTGCGGCAGCGCTAGGCTCCGGCCGCACCAGACGAGCCTTCGAGTGCCCCGGGTCGCGGTCATCTTCACCGGCGGCACCATCTCCATGGTCGCGTCGGCCGAAGCGGGCGGGCGGGTCCCGACCCTCGACGGAGCGGCGATTCTCGCCCGCGCGCCCGGCATCGACCAGCTCGCGGAGCTCGTTCCGATCGACCTCGGGCGAACGCCCGCAAGCCACTTCACGTTCGAGAAGCTCTTCGAGGTCGGGAGCGCGATTCGCCGCTGCCAGGCGGATGTGTCGATCGACGGAGTGGTCGTCGTGCAGGGCACGGACGTGATCGAGGAGACGGCATTCTTCTGGGACCTGCTCCTCGACGGCGAGAAGCCGGTCGTCGTGACCGGCGCGATGCTGTCCGCCTCGGATCCGAATGACGACGGGCCCGACAACCTCCGCGACGCGGTTCGCTGCGCCGCGGATCCCGCGCTTCGCGGCCAGGGGGTCGTGGTCGTGCTCGACCACACCATCAACCAGGCCGACGACGTGACCAAGACCCACGCTTCCGCCCTGGATACGTTCCAGTGCCTGAACGTCGGTCCGCTCGGAAGCGTCTCAAAGGGTGCTGTGGTGCTCCGGGCCTCGCGGGGTCCACGGCGGCGCGTGGCCACGAACCGCGCCGCCGATGGCGTGCAGATCGTCACGGCGCACGTCGCGATGGACGGGTCGCAGCTCGATGCCGCGGCCGCGAACGGCGCCCCCGGGATCGTCGTCGCGGCTACCGGGGCCGGGAACACGTCGCCCCTGCTGCTCGAGGCGGCGGAGCGCGCGATGGCGAAGGGCGTGGCCGTCGCGCTCACGACGCGCGCGGCCTCAGGGAAGGCCGGCGCGGGCTATGCCTTCCCGGGCGGCGGTGCGACCTGGGTCCGTGCCGGCGCGCTGCTGGCGGGCCACCTTTCCGGCCCGAAGGCGCGGATCGCCCTGGCCCTCGGGCTCGGCGCCGGCCTTCGCGACGAGGCGCTTGCCCAGCTGCTGGCCGATCCACGCGGCTGGGGCCCGATCATCGAAGCCGCGCCGCGACCGGGCGGCCCACCGGCAGAGGCACCCGACTGATGCCGCTCGACACCCTCGTATCCGGCCGGATCGCGACGTTCGCCGGCGAGGCCGGCTTCGGCTGGGTGGAGGCCGTCGGAATCCGTGACGGCAGGGTCGCGTTTGCGGGCTCGGCGGTCGACCTCGAGTCTCGCGCGGACCCGCACACCCGGCGAATTGAGCTCGAGCCGGGGGAGCTCGCGATGCCCGGGATCATCGACGCCCACCTGCATTTCCAGGCAGCGGCGCTTTCCGCGGAACAGGTCGACCTGTCGACCGTGGAGACCATCGACGAGGCGCTTGGGCGCGTCGCCGAGGAGGCGAGGCGGATCCCGCAGCCGGGATGGATTCTCGGTGAGGGCTGGGACCAGCGCCGCTTCGGCGCCTGGCCGACGGCCGCCGTGCTCGAATCGGTGGCCCCGGGCCGGCTCGTCGCGCTCCGGGCCTTCGACCACCACGCAGTCTGGGTCTCCGCCGCGGCGCTCGAGCTGGCCGGCATCGATGCCTCGACGGCGGATCCGGAGGGCGGCGTGATCCACCGTGACGCTGCAGGCGACGCCACCGGCGTGCTCCTCGAGAACGCCGGCGGTCTGGTCATCAATCGCGTGCCGCCGCCGGACGACGCGACCATGGCGCGGGCGGTCCAGAGCTTCGGCCACCAGCTCCTCCGGCTCGGCGTCGTCGGCGCCCACGACCCGGCGCGGCTCGCCAGCGATCCCGAGAATCGCGCCCTCGACCTCTACGCGCAGCTTGCCGAGGCCGACGAGCTCCCCGTGCGCATCCGAGCCGGCGTTCGCGCGGACGGCCTCGACAACGCCATCGCGAGGGGCCTGCGGAGCGGCGGCGCGCTTGCCGCCGGCGATGCGTCCCGCCTGTCGTTCGGGTGGCTGAAGCTGTTCGCCGACGGAACGCTGGGCTCGAAGACCGCCGCGCTGCTGAAGCCGATCGAGGGAGGGTCAGATCGAGGCCTGTTCCTCAGCCGGCCGGCGGAGCTGGCGGCGCTCGCTGCCAAGGCCGCCGATGCCGGAATCGCGACGATGATCCATGCCATCGGCGACGCCGCCTGCCGGAACTCCCTGGATGCGTTGGCGCCCACGGCGCCGCGCGTGCCGTACATGCCGCGGATCGAGCACGTCCAACTGCTGGATGCGGCCGATCGGCCGCGATTCGCGAAGCACGGTGTCGCCGCCTCGGTCCAGCCCGTGCACCTGCGCGAAGACGCCGCGACGGCGCGCCAGGACTGGGGCGACCGCGCCGAGCCGAACGGCTATGCGTGGCGCTCGCTGCTCGAGGCGGGGGCGACACTGGCGTTCGGAACGGACGCTCCGGTGGAGCCGCCGGACCCGTGGCCCGGGATCGCGATGGCGGTGCTGCGCCGCGATCCCTCATGGGGTGCGGGCGTGGAGGCGTACGGGCCGGGCGAAGCGCTCACCGTGGAGCAGGCGCTCCGGGCCGCGACGGTCGGGGTGGCGGCGACGACGAAGGACCCGCTCGGCGGCCGGCTGGTCCCCGGCTCACCCGCGGACCTCATCGTGCTGCCGGCCGCGCCCCGCGAGAGCCACGACGCCGCCGAACGGGCCGCCGCGTTCGCGGAAGTCCGGCCGCGCCTCGTGATGCTGGGCGGCGAGGTCGTCGTCGAGCGCTGATCGCGCGAACGGCTCGCGTGGTGGCGCCAGGGTCGCCGGCGAGGCCAGCACCTCAGGCCGGCAGCAGCCCGAGTGCGCGGTCCAGGTCCGCCCAGAGGTCCTGGACGTGCTCGAGGCCGACACTCAGCCGGATCAGCGTCTCCGGCGTCCCAGCGGCGCGTTCGGACTCGTAGCGGGCGCGCCGCTCCATCGTCGTCTCGACCGCGCCGAGGCTCGTGGCGTGGATGATGAGCGCCACCGCCGCGCAGACCCGCTCGGCGTCTTCGCCGGACCCGGTCGTCTCGAAGGAGATCATCGTGCCGGTCCCCGGGTAGCGGACGCGGGCGACCCCTCGGTGCGAGCCCAGCCGCTTCGCCAGCTCGCGCGCCGTCTGCTGCGCTCGCTCGAATCGGACGGGCAGGGTCCGCAGCCCGCGGAGTGCGAGGTACGCCTCGAGCACGCCGGGCGTCGCTCCCGTGTTGTGCCGCCGCTGGCGGAGGCGATGCTCCCAGGCCTCGTCGGCCGCGACGACCGCGCCGAGCAGGAGGTCGGAGTGCCCACCGATCAGCTTTGTGCCGGAGTGGAGCACCAGGTCGGCCCCGAAGTCGATCGGGACCTGCGTCATCGGCGTCGCGAAGGTGTTGTCGACGACGACCGTCGCGCCGGCTCGCCTGGCCGCGCCGATCACCGCGGGCAGATCGACGACGTCGAGCATGGGGTTCGTCGGCGACTCGATCCAGACGAGGGTGCCGCCATCGGCCCCTGCCACGGTGTCGACCGTGAGCGCGTCGTGCGTCTCGAGGCCGATGCGACCCTGGCCTTCGCGCTCGCGGAGCAGCGACGCGACCCCGTAGTACGGCGCGCGCTGCCCGATGACCTTCGCATCCGGCGACAGCTCATCGAGGATGGCGGTCGCTGCTGCGAGGCCGGACGCGAACGTCACGCAGCGGCCGTGCTCCAGCTGGCCGATCGCGTCCTCGAGCGCGGACCACCCGGGGTTGCCGTCGCGCCCGTATTCGATCGGCGCGCCGGAATGGAACGTCGACGCCGGCACGATCGGCTCGTTGAGCGGCGCCCCAGGCTCGCGAGCCGGACGGCCGCTCACGACCGCAAGCGTTTCCGGGTGCAGCAGCTTGTCGTCCATGATCCTCGGTCAGCGTTCCTATGAGGCAAACGCGGTTGCGAATGCCGTCGGTTTCGGAGCATGGCTCGTCATGTGAGGGGCGGCACCACCGCAGCCGCAGTAGGGTCTGAGCCAACAACGATTGGCTTGCCTGTGTCCTTCCTGACAGGGCCGTATCGCGGCGTCCTGCCGACGACGAGCTCCGCGGGCAGCTTCGGCCCGAGCGTCTGAACCTGGTCGGTGTCCATCGGCGTCGGGCCGACACGGACTAGGAGGCCTCGGTCTGTCCGCTGGGCGAGTTCGCCAAGCGCCGGCGCCACTAGCGGCGCGTATGACGGGCCGAACCACGTCAGCCAGGTCGCCTTCGAAGGCAGCCCGAACCACCACGGTCCGGTGATCCAGTCGGCGGCGAAGTTCTCGGTGTCCCTCCCAAACCACTGCGCACCGCGAGTGCCAACCAGCACGTCGCGGGTGATGTAGCCGGCCGCGAAGAACGCTTCCAGTTCGGCGGCAACGCGCCCGAAGAGTTCCACGGTCTGCTCGACGACGGCTTGGTTGCCGGCGATCTCGGAGGCGTTGATGTCGATCGAGATCCGCACCATGTGGTGCGCCCCGGGCGGCGGCTCACGGTCCAGCGACCGGCCGACCGAACCCCCGAACACCGGCCGCTTCGACTTCCAGAAGAAGAGCCAGTTCTCGGAGGTCCAGGACTCGAGGAACTGCTCTCGCCCCCCGGGATCCGTCAGCTTGTGCGGGAGCGGCTCGAAGTCCCCGAAGCGGGTCGGGACCGCAACTGGCATCACGTCGGCGAGCAGATCGAGGAAATGCGCCGCAGTCGCCTGATCAGCCCGGCTCACATACCACTCGAGCGTCAGCTGTCGCGACAACGTCAGCTTGGGTTCGGGTCGATTGCTGGTGGGGAGGACGGGGAAGACGAGGGCGCCCTCCTGCGGATCGTAAACAGCGCCGTCGCACTCGCGCGCGAGGTCTTCACACAGCGCGAAGCAGCGGCGCGCCTCTCTTGAGCCCGCCACGCTCCACGGCAGGTTCATCTCGGTCAGGAAAGAGCGCCCTCGAATGACACGGCCGACAGGCGCGGGGAGCTCCTCGTGCTCCGCCTTGTGGGGGCCGTCCAGGATGAAGACCGGGCGCTTCCTTCGGAGTAGATCCCGCGTTTCAGCAATCATGTTGCCGGCGTCGCCCGCGAGATCGCCGCTCAGATCGAGGCGCCAGCCGACCTTTGTGAGGTGCGCCTCCACCATCGCCCGGGTCGGCGGCTGTCGAGTCGAGATCTGGATGTCGAAACTCATCGCGACCATGATGACCCGATGGCCGCCGCCCCGGAGGCACGGGGCAGCGATCCGGTCATCAGAGCTGTCCCTTACCCGCGCGGCGCCACTCTCGGGCGGCGGCGCATTGCCGCTTGGAGGTGCCTGCGCTCTGTCGCACGGCAGAGAGGGTAGTTGGCCGGCGTCGCCAGCCAGGACGTCCGCCTCATTGCGAAACCTCGACTTCCACAAAGGCTTGGAGACCGCCCTGCACCTCGACGTGCGCCGAGCCAACAACGTCGCCGGACCTCGACACGATCTGGATCGACCAACCCATCTCAGCCAATGCAGGGATGAAGAATGAACCGTCCGGATTTGTCGCGATCCCGACCCCGCCATCCGGCTCGTACTGCTCGATGTCACCGAGCGCCAGTACGTCCCAGTTGTCCCCGGGTGTAAACCGATCACCGTTCGCATTGACCAATTGACCCTTGAGGCTGCCTCGCGGCAGGAGGTGAAGTGCGCCGGGCACCGGGGCCTCCCCGGTGGGCACCGGGACGGATGTCGGCGTGGGCCGTGTTGTTGGCGTTGCGGGCGCGAGGGGAAGTGCAGGGCTGTCCGTTGGGCTCGCGGTGGGTATCGATTCGCATCCCGCGATCGCAACTGCCAGGGCCAACACCAGCGACGAGCGGCCGTTCACTTCTCAGTCAGCGTCGGCGAATGTCACGTGGCCAGACCTCGCGCATCCGCAGTCGCACCGTCGCACCACATCGCCGCCACGCAACTATTGCTCGTCCTTGAGGGCCGCCACAACCGGTTCGAGCGCTGAGATCGCTTCGGGGGAGTTCGGCGCCGGATAGACGATGACCTCGTGGAACCCCGCATGAAAGAACCGGTTGATGCTCTCGGCGATCTGATCGGCTTCACCGGACATCGCGGGCCCGTATGGATGTTCGACGGGTGGCAACTGGGTGACGAGCACCGCCGCGACCTTCTTGAGTGTTGCGGGGTCTCGACCTTCAGCGGCACATGCACTGGCAATGGCCGCCAACTCCTCCTGCCAGTCGTCGGGCGAATTCGCCAGGGTCAGGCTGGTCCAGTAGTCGGCGTACTTCGCTGCCAGGCGCATCATCCGCGGCTGGGTGGCCGCGATCATGATCGGCGGGCCGGATTGACGTGGTCCCCGTGGGCTCAGCGAACAGTCTTGGACCTGGTAGTAGCGCCCGCTGAAGCTGACCGAGCCCGTGCGCAGCAGCGCATGGGTGATCGAGAGCGCTTCCTCGAACCGCGAGATCGGGTGGTTCGAGGGGTATCCGAACTGCACGTTGTCGCCCGCATTGCTCCCCGCGCCGAGGCCGAGGACGAATCGTCCTCCGCTGATCTCATCGATGGTCTCGGCCATCTTCGCAAGCAGTGTCGGGTTGCGGTAGATCGACCTCGTCACGGCCGTGCCGATGGTCACGCGGCTGGTCACGGCAGCAATCGCCGAGACCATCGTGAGCGACTCCCAGACACCAACGTCGCCGACCTGGAGCCGGTCGGGCAACCACACCGAATCGCAGCCGATTCGGTCGGCTTCCCGGGCCATCCCCCGGATGTCGGCCCAGGAGGCCTTGCCTCCATCCGCCAACGTTTCGCCGAGGTCAATGTAGACGCCGACTCGTCGGCTGGACGACGTGTCGCTGCCCAACTCAGGCGGCCTCCGGGAGGACAGGGATGACAGCGCTCACGATCTCCTGCTCGATCCGCAGCCTGCGTGCATAGCCATCGATGAGCCAGTCGAGGCGTCCAGCGATGGATGCCGGATCGGTCGCGAACTCCGTCACACCGTGCTCGGCCATCCAGCGCCGGCCAGCCACTGCGATGTATTCGAAGTCCGCTGGCTCGTTGGGTCCGTAATCGGCCTGCGCCCGCCTGATGATCGGCTCCAGCAGCGTCCACCAGCGCGCCGCATCGACCAGGAGGGAGTTGTCGCCGGCGATCGCGTCCGTTGAAAGGTAGCCTCGCCGGTGCAGATTTCCGACCTCCTCGAAGAAGGTCATCACATCGCCGGCGAGCAGGTCGGTGTCGGGATCATCGCCGCGCTTCAGCGCCAGCGCCAGGCGCAGCTTGAGGTGGTTCATGCGGGTCGTATGGGCGCGATCCCCCAGCTCTTGCACCTGCATCCGTGCTTGGTCGGCGCGCTGCATGCTCAGCTGGCGGTAGATGGCGATGAACGTGCCAGCGAGGACGATCCCGCTGACCGCCGTCCAGAACCACTCGCTGCCGGGACCGATCAGCACCAGGTCGGTGAGATTGACGAGTGGCATCGGAACCGCCTCCGCTCGACGCGATGGACCCCGGTCGGCGAAAGGTAGTCAGCACGCGACGGCGGGGCAAGCCTCATCGTCAGTGAGCGTTACGCCACGAGAGCGCGCCGCGCGTCGGCGAAGAGGCCGTTGAGGATGCGCGACGTCGATGGGAAGGCGTGGATCGTGTCGGCGAGGACATCGACCTGGACGCGGGCGCGAATCGCGAGGACGCACTCGTGGATCGCCGCGGACGCGTCCGGGCAGGCCATGGCGGCGCCGACCATCGTCCGCGTCGCACGGTCGAACACCACCGTCACGTGGCCCCGTCGAGCCATCACGGAGTAGCCGCGTGCAGAGGTCGCGAAGTCGGCGACGTACTCCACGGCGTCGATTCCCGCCGCCTTGGCCTGCTCGAGCGAGACGCCGGCGAACGCCGCCTCGGGATCCGTGTACGAGGCCCGGACGAGGGCTCGGTAGTCGGGCGCAAGGTCGTCGCCCAACGCCATCCGAACGGCCATCTCGCCCTGGTAGTGGGCCTGGTGGGTGTGCAGCTCGGGCCCGGCGGGGTCGCCGATCACCCAGAGCCCGTCCGCGAGCCGGAGCCGGCCGTCG
>JAICVI010000088.1 GCA_025935415.1 Chloroflexota bacterium | reverse complement strand
TCGGCGGCGAGGGCAACCGTCAGCGGCTGGATCGGGGTGTCGACCGTCCCGGCCGGCGTCGACTTCGTCCGCTTGCCGAACTCGCTCGTCGGCGACGCCTGGCCCTTCGTCAGGCCGTAGATCCGGTTGTTGAACAACACGATCCGGACGTCCACGTTTCGCCGGAGCGAGTGGATCAGGTGGTTGCCGCCGATCGACAGGGCGTCCCCGTCGCCGGTGATGACCCAGACCATGAGGTCAGGCCGGGCGGCCTTGAGGCCGGTGGCGATGGCCGGGGCGCGACCATGGATGGTGTGGAAGCCGTAGGTGTTCATGTAGTAGGGCAGGCGCCCCGAGCAGCCGATGCCGGAGATGAAGACGATGTTCTCCTTCGGGTAGCCGAAGTCGGGCATCACCTTCTGGGTCTGGGCGAGGATCGAGTAGTCGCCACAGCCGGGGCACCACCGGACCTCCTGGTCCGACACGAAGTCCTTGCGCGTGAGCACCGGGAGCTCCGTGGGGAGCTCCGTGGCCGTCGCGCCGCCGGCGCCATTGCCGCCTGCCGTCGCGGGTGCCGCGCCGTTGCCGTTCATCGTCTCGGTCATCCCCCGTCTCCCGATGGCGCCGTGGTCACGGCGGTCGCCGCTGGGGCGGGCGCCGCTGCGGACGTCGCCGCCGCTCGCACTGCAGGGCGCCGTGCGGTGACCGCCTCGTGGATCGCGCCGCCGCCCGCGAGGATCCGCTCTGCCTCGGCCTCGAGCTCGGCGATCCGGAAGGGCTTGCCGCGGACACGGTTGTAGCCGACGGCGTCAACGAGGAACTTCGCGCGGATCAGCAGCAGCAGCTGGCCGAGGTTCACCTCCGGGATCAGCACGCGCTTGTACGCCCGGACGACGTCGCCGGTGTTCACCGGCAGGGGGTTCAGGTAGCGAAGGTGAGCATGCGCAACGGACTTGCCCTGCGACTGGAGTCGCTCGACCGCGCTGCGGATCGCCCCGTACGTGGAGCCCCAGCCGAGGATGAGCAGGTCGCCCTCCGTCGGCCCGAAGACGTCGAGCGGCGGGATGTCGTTCGCGATCCCGGCGACCTTGGCCTGCCGAAGCAGCTGCATCCGGTGGTGGTTGTCCGGGTCGTAGCTGACGTTGCCGAGGATGTCGGCCTTCTCCAGGCCGCCGATCCGGTGCTCGAGGCCCGGCGTGCCGGGAACGGCCCAGGGCCGCGCAAGGGTGGTCTCGTCGCGGAGGTACGGGTAGAACTGCTCACGCTCCGTCCGGTTCGGGACCGCGATGGACGGCAGATCCGAGACATCCGGGATGTGCCACGGCTCGGCGCCGGTGGCGAGGAAGGCGTCCGAGAGATAGACGACCGGCGTCATGTACTTGAGCGCGATCCGCCACGCCTCGATGGCCAGCTGGAAGCACTCGCCGGGCGTTGCCGGGGCGAGGACGGGCACGGGCGAATCGCTGTTGCGGCCATACATGACCTGCAGCAGGTCGGCCTGCTCGTTCTTCGTGGGCATGCCGGTGGACGGGCCGGCGCGCTGGACGTCGATGACGACGAGCGGCAGCTCGACCATCACGGCGAGCCCCAGGGCCTCCGACTTCAGGGCGATGCCCGGTCCGGACGACGCCGTGAGGCCCATCGCGCCGCCGTAGCTGGCGCCGATCGCCGCGCCGATCGCCGCGATCTCGTCCTCGGCCTGGAAGGTCTTCACGCCGAAGTTCTTGTAGCCGGCGAGCTGGTGCAGGATGTCCGAAGCGGGGGTGATCGGGTACGAGCCGTAGAACAGCGGCCGCTCCGCGAGCTGCGAGGCGGCCACCAGCCCCAGCGCCGTCGCTTCGTTGCCGGTGATGTTCCGGTAGTTGCCGGGGGCAAGCTTCGCCGGCGGAACGATGTAGCGCTCGTGGAAGATCTCGGTCGTCTCGCCGAAGTTGTAGCCCGCCTTGAGCGCGCGCTTGTTGCCCTCGCCGATCTCCGGCCGCTTGCCGAACTTGTCGTCGATCCAGGCCAGCGTCGCCGCCATATCGCGCTCGTACAGCCAGAACATCAGCCCGAGCGCGAAGAAGTTCTTCGTCAGGTCGACCTGCTTGTTGGTGAGCCCGAGCCCCTCCAGCGCGCGGCTGTTGAGCGTCGAGATCGGCACGGAGAAGACGTTCCACTGCTTCAGCGAGCCGTCATGCAGGGGGTTTTCCGGGTAGCCGACCTTGGCCAGGTTCTGGTTCGTGAACGCATCCTCGTTGACGATCAGGGCGCCGCCCGCCGGCAGCTCGCCGATGTTCGCCTTGAGCGCCGCCGGGTTCATCGCGACGAGCACGTCCGGCGCGTCCCCCGGCGTGTGGATCTCGCTGCTGGAGAAGCTCAGCTGGAAGCCCGACACTCCCGGCAGCGAGCCGGCCGGCGCACGGATCTCCGCCGGGTAGTCGGGGAAGGTGCTGATGTCGTTGCCGAAGGCCGCCGCGGTACGCGTGAACTGGGTGCCGGTGAGCTGCATGCCGTCCCCGGAGTCGCCGGCGAAGCGGATGGTCACCCGATCGAGCTGGCGCTCCGTCGGTTGGGTCGGGCGAGGCGGCGCTTCGGTCGTCATGCGCCCTCGGTGGCGTCCATCAGCTGGTGCGGACGCGGCGGCAGGTTGAGGAGCTCCTCCGGGAACGCCTCGGCGAGGTACTTGAGAACGTCGACGGGCCGGACGACGCCGACGAGGATCGAGTCGTCGTCGATCAGCGGCACGTTGCGGTATCGCCCCGTCTGCATGAGCTCGATGGCATGCCGGACCGGCTCGTCGAGGTGCAGCGTGAAAGGGTGGTCGATCATGCAGGCGTCGACCGGCTGCGAGAGGTTCACGTCGGGGCCGACCAGGCGCCCGAAGATGTCCCGCTCCGTCAGGACGCCCTTGAGGTGCCCCGCCTCGTCCGTGACGAAGACCGAGTCCGCCGTGCCCGTCTCGCGGATCAACTCGAGGCACGACTGCAGCGACGCGCCCGGTCGCACGGACAGTGGATCCCGGCGGGTGAGGACCTTGAGCTTCTCGTCGAGGAGGCTCGGGACGCGCGATGCCACCGCGCGCTCGGACAGTTCGGTCACGCGGAAAGTGTAGTGCGTAACGATCGGACGGCCGATCAGCGGGCTGGGTCCGGGATTCTCGCGATGGCGCGTCGAAGGATGACGGCGTATTCCTCGTCGAAGGCGGCACGCTGCTCCTTGTTCAGGGGATCCCGATGGCGAAGCCACGCGATGACGTGCGAGAAGGCCGCGATGCGCAGCGCGCGCTCGAACGCGGGCACGAGCCCCCTGCCCCACGGCTCGAGATAGGCGTCACGCAGCCGCGCGAACCAGGGATCGCCTGGCTCGAGGCCGTTGACCCGCTCGAGAAACCTGAACGTGACGTAGGGCGAGAAGAACGGATGGCCGATCGAGGCATCGCCCCAGTCGAGCACGCGAAGCTCGTCCCCTGCGCGCGTCTCGCGGACGAAGACCGCGTTCACGTGGAGGTCGTCGTGCTGGATCGAATTCCCAGGGCTCTCGGCGGCAAGTGCGGCACACAGCTCGGCGAACCGGGGCTCGAACCGACGCAGCATGTCGCGCTCGTGCGGCTCGAGCGGCAGGTCGCGACTCAGGAGCGCCGTGAATCCCCAGGGAAGCCGCTCGACGCGAAGGTCCAGGACGCCGTGCGCAAGGTGGTCCTCGACGAAATCGCGCTCCCCCATCTGGAGCTCCGCGTAGCGCGGGAGGACCCGCTCCCAGAGCTCCGGCGGATTCCCGAGGTCGCCGACTCGCCGGCCCGCATCGGCGAGGAGCAGCCAGCCACGCGCGTCGTCGTGGGCCAGCACCCGCGGAAGAAGGGCCGGCCAGCGGCTCGCGAGCTGTGCCGTGAGCCGCGCCTCGAAGGCCTGTTGCCGCTCGCAGGCCTTGAACCAGACGAGACCCTCGGTCGTCGGCACCTCGACGACGCTCGCCCACGGACGCACCCGCACGAGCTCGATCGGGCCTACGAGCTGGACGTGCTCGCGGATCCAGGCCTCGGCCTCGACGAGATCCAGGGCAGCCGAGCGCGGCCCCGGCGTTGGGTCTGTCGTCAGCGGCTCCGCGCGGCGGCGAGGGCGGCCTTGACGCCTTCGTTCACGAACGACACATCTGCGCCGAGGCCGACGAACCTGAAGCCGAGGTCGAGGTGCGGCTTGAACGTCGCGTGATCGTAGAGAAGGATCCCGGCCGCCTTGCCGTGCGCGCGGCACGCGGCGACGACGCCTCGGAGCGCGTCCTGATAGCGCTGGTCCGCGAACTGCCCCGGCACGCCGAGGGAGTGGGAGAGATCCGCCGGCCCCACGAACAGCACGTCCACGCCGTCCGTGGCGGCGATCTCGTCGGCCTGGTCCGCTGCGGACGGCGACTCGATCTGGACGATCCCGACGATGTCGTCGTTCAAAGCGGCCACGCCGGCGTGATTCACCGTTCCCAGCCGGGCGCCGCGGGTCAGGAGCGCGACCCCGCGCTGGCCCGCGGGCGGATAGCGCAGGAAAGTCACCGCCTCGCGAACCTGCTCCGCGGTGTCGAGCCGCGGGATGACGACACCCGCCGCGCCCATGTCGAGGGCGCGCCCGATGCGCAGGCGCTCGCCGGATTGCGGCCGGACCAGGGCCGTCGCCCCGCCCGAATCGATCGCGTACAGATGCGCGAGGAGCTCCGATTCGGTCGTGTTGCCGTGCTCCATGTCGACGACGATCCAGTCCATCCCGGATCGAGCGAGAAGCTCGGCGGAGCCAGGCGACCCGAGGCTGGCCCAGACGCCGAAGGTCGTTTCGCCGCCCAGGACCCGGCGGCGGAGGTCATGGCCATTCACGTCCGTATCATGCCGGGATGCCGGCCACGCCGTTCACGCTTCGCGACCTCTGGCCGCTCTACGACCTGCGCGTCGCGACCGGCGACCTCGAGCTCCGCTACCCCACCGAGGCGGAGCTGCCGGCGTTTGCCGACATCATCGAAGGCGGGCTGCATCCGCCGGGCGAGATGCCGTTCGGGATGGCGTTCACGGACCCCCCAACCACCGAGCGCAACTTCAGCTCCTACCAGTGGTGGATGGGCAGCCGCGGCCGATTCTCCGTCGACGAGTGGGCGTTGACGCTGGGGGTCTGGGAGAACGCCGTGCCCGTTGGGTTCCAGGACGTCCGCGCCGAGCGATTTCCGGTGTTCCGCACCGTCCACACGGGTTCGTGGCTCGGGTTGCCATACCAGCGCCGCGGCATCGGCAAGGTGATGCGCCAGGCGGTACTGGCCCTCGCGTTCGATCATCTCGGGGCGAGATTCGCGGAAACGTCCGCCTTCCTGGACAACATCGCGTCGAACCGCGTGAGCATCGGTGTCGGCTACGAGCCGAACGGCATGGGCGAGCTGGCACCGCGCGGCGTTCCCCGCCCGACGCAGCACTTCCGGATGTCACTGGAAACATGGCGCGCCCGTCCTCGGCCGGAAGTCCGGGTGGAGGGGCTTGCGTCCAACCTGCAGCTCTTCGGACTCGCACCTGACCTGACGCCGCTCCCCCGCTAGCGAGCGGTGGGCCGTACCGGGTCGACCAGCGGCCGCTTGGCCCGGCTGCTCATGGGCTCGCTGCTAGCCTCTCGCGATGCCTCGCGGCCTCGCCTTCGGAATCGTCCTGACCGTGATCTCCGCATTCGGATTCGGGTCGGGCGCGCTGTTCGCGAAGCCCGTCTACGCGGCCGACGTCGGCTGGCACGTCCTGATGAGCTGGCGGTTCCTGATCGGCGCCGGGCTGTCGTGGCTCCTCATCGCCGGACGACCGGCCGCGCGCGCTGCGCTGCGACGGATGTCCCGTCGCTCTGTCGGAATCTCGATCGGGCTCGGGATTCTCTATACGGGCAACTCCGCGACGTACTTCGCGGGCCTCGAGACGGTGTCCGCGTCCCTCGCTGCGCTGATCGTCTACATCTACCCGGCCGTCGTCGCCGTCATCTCGCTCCAGGTCGGGCAGCCGCTTCGCGGACGTCGGGCCTGGGCGGCGCTCGGAATCGCGCTCGCGGGCGTCGCCCTCGCGGTCGGCAACATCGACCGGTCGACTGCCCCGCCGGTCCAGGGCCTCGTCCTGATGGTCGCCTCGCCGCTCATCTATTCGGTCTGGATCGTCCTCGCGGCGCGGCTCTCTGGCGAGGATCGCGAGGGCGTCGGGCGCGACGCTGAAGCCGGTGCCGCCGCGGACCCGACGGTCGCCGGCGCGATCATGCTCACCGCGACGGCCGCCACGTACTGGATCTCGGCACTTGGTCTGGGCCGCCCGGTGCTGCCCGCCCAGATCCCGCAGGCCGCGTGGCTCGGCATCGCCGGCGTGGGTGTCGTCTCGACCTTCATCGCGGTCCAGGCCTTCTATGCCGGCGCGCATCGGATCGGCGCGGCGCGGGCATCGCTGGTCAGCACCGTCGAGCCGATCTGGACGATCGCGCTGGCCAGCATCCTGTTCGCGGAGTCGCTCGGACCACTGCAGCTCGTGGGCGGCGCCATGATCCTCGTCGGGGTAATCATCGCCCAGACGGGCGCTGCGGCGGTGCGGGCCACCTCGGAGCTCCGAATCGCGGACGAGTAGCCAACGCGCAAAGGGTCCGTCGAGGAGGCGCTCGGGGTCGCGAAACGGGTCACGGCGCCGAGGATTTTGTGCGCCGCCAGGAAACTTTGAACACCTTGGGCCGCTGGACGCTCTGTAGCATCGGACGGCGCACCCGACGTGCGTCACCGAGAGGGCGGAAATGGACCGCGATCTCGTCGAGCAGGCTCAGCGCGGCGACCGGGAGGCCTTTGCCATCCTGGCTCGTTCGCGCGGCGACCGGCTGTACGGCATCGCGCGACGTGTCCTCCGTGACGTCGACCTGGCCGAGGATGCGGTGCAGCAGGCGCTGGTGATCGCCTGGCGCGAGCTACCCCGCCTCCGCGATCCGGACAGGTTCGATGCCTGGCTCCAGCGGACGCTCATCCATGCCTGCTACACGGAGGCCCGACGAAGGCGCCTCTGGACCGCGAACGTTCGCGTCCTGCCGGTCGACGGGCCGGCGGCGCCGAACGCGATCGATTCCATTGCCGACCGCGACGAGATCGAATCCGCCTTCCGGCGGCTGCCGCCGGAGCAGCGGGCGATCCTCGTGCTCCACCACTACCTGGGCCTCGAATCTGGCGAGATCGGCGAGGTGCTCGACATCCCCGCCGGCACCGCCCGCTCGAGGCTGCATTACGCCCATCGGGCCATGCGCGCCGTCCTGGAGGCGGATGCGCGACCGTCCGTGGCTGCCGGAGGGCGGTCGTCATGACCAGATCGATCGACGTCGAGCGAGCTCTGGATGCCTACCTGGCGCCGGACGGAGCTCGCATCCCCGATCGGGTCCTCGATGCCGCCCTCGACCAGATCGAGGACACCACCCAGGCTCGGCGCGGGCTGCTCGCGCCGATGGGCTTCCCCCAGATGCCGACGCTCGCGCGAGCGGCGGCGGTGCTCGCGGTCGCCGTGGTCGGGATCGGCGTGCTGGCACTCGCGGTCGGCCAGCGAGGCAACTTCGTGGGCGGGCCGAGCCCGTCCGCCGCCCCCAGCCCATCGCCGTTCGGACTGCCGCTCCCGACACTCGACGCCACGTTCACGTCGCCGGCGTACGGCTATTCGATCCGATACCCGAGCGGCTGGTCCGTCCAGCCGGGAACACCGCCATGGGACGTCGGCACGGGCCTCATGCCGGACAACCTCACCAGCGACCGGATCCTCTCGCCGGTCGGTCCCCAGAGGATGCGCATCTCCGCCGCGTCGCTGCTCCTGCCCAGGGGCACGACCATCGAAGCATTCCGCGCCGACGCAGCGCCCCTGTCCAGCCCCTTCAACAGCTCCCCGTGCACCCCAATCGCCCCGCTTTCGGGACCGGTGCTGCTCAACGTGCAGGCCAGCCCCGGAGCCACTCCGCAACAGGTCCAAGCCGTGGTCAGCGTCGATGGCTGCGGCGCCCTGGCCGAGCTTGGCGGGCACATCTACGACGTCGAGGTCATCGCCGGCGGACGCGGCTACGAGTTCGCGCTCGACGGTGAGATCACGGCTGCCGATGCGCTGGCCTGGCTCGCGACCATCACGCTCGAACCCGCAAGTGCGGCGGCAGCGACCGCGGCACCGAGTCCCTCGACATCCAGGTAGCAGCCGGTCAGTCGGAGGCACCGACGCGGCCGGAAAAGGAGGCGTCTTCATGAACCACCTGCCTCGGATCCTCGTCGCTCTCGTGGCGGTCACCTCGGCAAGCTGCGCGGTCGCTGCATGCGGCGGATCGTCGGGGCCACCCCAGACCACGACGTCAGCGGCCAGCGGGACGCCAGCGCCCAGCGCGACGGCCGCCGCAGTCGACCCATGCCTCGTGGGGACGTGGACGGTCGTGGGCCAGACCCAGAGCTCGCCGGCGAACGACGAGAACATCACGTACACCGGCGGCGCGGGCGAGATCTTCACGATCGGCGCGACCGGTGACGTCACCATCGACACGCAGGCCGCCGCGCCGCTCGTCCTGGTGTCGGCCGGCGAGACCTTCAAGGGGACCGTCTCGGGCACGGGCCGAGGAACGCTGACCACCCTCACCAGCGGACCCAATCGGTACTTCCACTTTGAACCGAGCGCCGACGACACGAGGAAGACGCTCAGCGTCGATGCGACGGGCGCCGAACTCGGGCCGGCGCGCCCGGACACGGCCTTCTCGGCCATCTACACCTGCGCGCCGGGCCGTTTCACGTTCTACAAGTCGGCGGTCAACTACATGGTCGACGGACCCATCGTCACGCTCACGTCGGGGAAGGGTCACTCGTCGCCGAAGGCGAGCGCCAAGCCCTCCTGACCATCCTCGAACGAAATCCCGGGCCGGTGCGAGTACGCCCCGAAGGGGGCGAAAGGAGAACACAATGCCTCAAAAGTCGTCTTCCATCTCCACGCTCATTCGCGCCCTGGTCGCGCCATTGGCGCTCGCAGCGCTGCTGGCCGGAACGGCAGCCCAGACCTTTGCAGCCGGGGTGTCACCCGACCAACTGCAACGGGCAGGCTGGACCTGCATCCAGCCGCGTATCGACCCGACGAAGGTGCTGTGCTTCTCGCCCGGCGTCGGCCTGCCGCCGCTGCCGGGGACCGTTGGCTTCACGGACAGGCTGCCGTCGTACGAGAACCTGGTCTTCGACCTTGCCACGGGCGCCTTCCTCGGCGTCCAGCACGCGCTCAGGCCTGACATCTACGAGCAGGGAAAGCCGCCGTGTCCGCAACAGCCCGGCGGCCAGTACCTCTACAACCCGCGGAACGACCTGTGGATCTGCAACAGGCTCGGCTAGACATCCGGCGATGACCGGAGCGACGAGTGGCGGCCGGGCCACTCGACGCGCGTTGTCCCTGATCGTGCGCCGCTCGGGATGGGTCAGTCCGGGAACGCCTCCGGGCCTCGCGCCGCGAGCTCGGAGGCGTGCTCGTGCGGGTCCTCCGGCGGGATCCAGGAGTAGGGATAGCGGTCGTCGTCGAGGTCCATCGCGGCCTTGGTGAGCTGCAGAGGATGGAAGGTGTCGACCATCACGGCGAGCTCCTCCGTGCCTTCCTTGCCGATCGACGCCTCGACCGAGCCGGGATGCGGCCCGTGCGGGATCCCGGCCGGGTGGAGCGTGAACGAGGCGATGTCCACCCCGCGGCGGCTCATGAAGTTGCC